>JAIMBO010000123.1 GCA_023511405.1 Rubrobacteraceae bacterium | reverse complement strand
CTCGGGCAGACCCTTCGCCGCGGACGACGCGAGGCTCGGGATGGGCACCCTCCGGGACGGCAGGCTCCGGCTGTACAAGCGGCGGGAGGAGGGAGAGCGCTTCTTCGGCTGCGGCGAGCGCACCGGCGGCCTGGAGAAGACCGGCTCGCGGCAGATCTTCTGGAACGTCGACCCGCCGCTCGGGCACACCGCGGCGCTCAGCAACCTCTACTCTTCGATCCCGTTCTACCTCTCGCTGCGGGGAGGGGGGTCCTACGGCCTCTTCCTGGACAGCCCGCGCCGCTCCGTCCTCGACCTGGCGAAGGAGGACGAGGGGCTCGTAGTCTACGAGGCGGACGGGGGCGACCTCGTCTATTACGTCCTCGCGGGACCAGCGCCACGCGACGTCGTCGAGCGCTACACCGCGCTCACCGGAAGGACGCCGATGCCGCCGCTGTGGGCTCTGGGCTACCAGCAGAGCCGCTGGAGCTACGAGCCCGAGACCAGGCTGCGCGAGGTGGCGCGGGAGTTCCGCGAGCGGGACATCCCCTGCGACGTCCTCTACCTGGACATAGACTACATGGATGGCTTCAGGGTCTTCACCTGGGACGAGGAGAAGTTCCCCACCCCTGAGAAGCTCATCTCAGACCTGGCGGAGGACGGCTTCCGCGTCGTCACGATCGTCGACCCCGGCGTGAAGGTCGACGGTGACTACCCGGTCTACCGCGAGGGCCGGCAGAAGGGCTTCTTCTGCCTCGCGCCCGACGGCGAGGAATACCGCAACGTCGTCTGGCCGGGGGTGTGCGCCTTCCCGGACTTCACCGACCCCGGGGTCAGGGCGTGGTGGGGCGAGAAACACCGGGCGCTCGTGGACGCCGGGGTCGCCGGCATCTGGTGCGACATGAACGAACCCTCGCTGGGCATCCCCCGCCAGTCTACGATGCCGCCCGAGGTCGTACACCCGGGTGGCGGAAGGCCGAGGGAGCACGGCGAGGTCCACAACGCCTACGGGATGCTGATGGCGCGGGCGACACGGGAGGGGCTGTTGAGGCTGCGCCCGGAGGAGCGTCCGTTCGTGATCACCCGCTCGGGTTACGCCGGGGTGCAGCGACACGCGCTGCAGTGGACCGGGGACAACTCCTCGTGGTGGGAGCACCTGTGGATGGCGATGCCCCAGCTGCAGAACATGGGTCTCTCCGGGGTCGCCTGGGCCGGGGTGGACATCGGAGGCTTCGGCGACGACTGCGACGGGGAGCTTCTCGCGCGCTTCACCGAGTTCGGGGTGCTGCAGCCGTTCTGCCGCAACCACTCGGCTAAGGGCACCCGCGAGCAGGAACCGTGGGCCTTCGGCGAGCCCTACGAGTCGGTGTGCCGCAAGATGATCAAGCTGCGCTACCGCCTGCTGCCCTACCTCTACTCGCTCTTCGAGGAGTGCCACCGCACCGGCGCGCCGATCCTGCGTCCGCTCTTCTTCGAGTTCCCCGAGGACGGGCGCACCCGTACCACCGACGACGAGTTCATGCTCGGGAGCGCCCTGCTCGCTGCCCCCATCACCCGTCGCGGCGTCTCTCACCGCCACGTCTACCTGCCGGAGGGCGCCTGGTTCCACCTCTGGAGCGGCGAGCGCATCGATGGGCCGGCCGACGTCCTCGCCCGCGCCCCGCTCGGCGAGCCGCCGCTCTACGTGAGGGCGAACCACCCTCTCCCGCTCGGGTCGGAGATCAGCCACACCGGCGAGCGCTCGCCGGAGGACCCGCTGACGCTTCTGATCCACGCGGCCGACGGATCGGGCTCGACGACGCTCTACGAGGACGAGGGCGACGGCTTCGGCTACGAGGGGGGCGTCTACGCCCGGCGGAGGATCTCGTGCGAGGGCGCCGGCGGGCGCACGACCGTCCGGCTCGGGGAGCGCGAGGGCTCCTACGAGCCGGGACCGCGGGAGGTGCTCCTCGACGTGCGCGGCGCGGGGGAGGTACGCGAGGTCAGGGTGGACGGCGAGGAGCGGGGGTTCCGAACCGGGGACGGGAGGCTCCTCGTGCAGCTCGGGGAGCGGCCCGGGGAGACCGTAATCGAGATCGAAGCTACTTGAACTCCGCGTAGCCGTCGTCGACCATCACCACCGAGCCGTTTATCGCGTCGGCCTCGTCGGTGGCGAGCAGGGCGACGGCGTCGGCGATCTGCTCGGGGGTCTGGAGCCTGCGGCGCATCTGGCCGCGGGCGAGCTCCTCGTCCAGCCCCATGTCCTTGTATCCCTGGATGATCGGGGTGTCCACCCCGCCCGGGGCGATCGCGACGACCCGTATGCCGTAGCGGGCGAGCTCGAGCGCGGCGGCCTGGGTCATCATCTTTATCGCGCCCTTGGAGGCGTGGTAGCCGATCACGCCGGGAGAGGCGAGGAACGCGTAGACGGAAGCGGTGTTGATGATCACGCCGGGGTTCTCCAGCTCGGCCATCTTCCTGCCGGCGGCGAGGATGCCGTGGTAGACGCCGTACTGGTTGACCTTCACCACCCGGTCGTAGTGCTCGGGCTCGTGCTCCAGAAGCGGGGCGTAGTGCCCGATGCCGGCGTTGTTGAACATGACGTCCAGCGTCCCGTACTCCTCTACCGCCCGCTCGACGGCGGCCTCGACCTGGTCGAACTCCGAGACGTCCGTGCGAACGAAGAGGGCCTCGCCGCCGGACTCCCGCACGTCGCGGGCCGCGGCCTCCCCCCTCTCCTCGTCCAGCTCGGCGACGACGACCTTCGCGCCCTCGGCGGCGAACTTGTGCGCGGTGGCCCGCCCTATGCCGCTCCCGGCCCCGGTGATCACGGCGACCTTACCCTCGAGCATCATCGTCTTCTCCTTCCCGCTCGGGACGACCGGCCGAAGGAGAGTATAAGGGAGCTAGCCGTGGAACAGGAAGAGGTTTATGGCGCGGGTGGCGATGAGGAGCGCCCCCAGGTAGAAGATGATGAACAGCTCGCCCCAGGAGTTTCCGCCCCGGCGCACCGGCCGCGTCCTGTACTCGACGAGCCCGGTCATTATCCCCACGGCACAAAGCCCCCAGATCCAGTAGAACGTGAGGTAGCGGGCGAAGTCCCCAGGAGCGGGGAAGGCCATGGCCCAGGCGAACGCCGCCGTCACGAAGACGGCGACCGCGAGCGAGACGACGAACATGGTCTTGTTCACCCGGCTGCGCCTCTTCCAGGCGAGCCAGGCCCGCAGCGCGCCGGGCCGCCCGTTCTCAGGAGCCTTCTCCATACCGCGAGATGTTAGCAGGCGGGAGCGAAGGGTGGGGTAAAAGACTTCGCACCGCGGGGAGGCGGGCTACTACCTGATCCTGGCCGCCTTCGCGCCGGTCATCCGGAGGAGCTCCTTGGGATGTACCCCGAAGACCACGTGGGTGTGTCCGGCCGCGGCCCATACTTCGTCCTCCTCGAGCAGATCCTCGTCGAGGATGGTCGGCGGCTGGCCACCGGGGATGACCGGCGGCACACCGCCGATGGAGAAGCCCGTCTCCCCGCGCACGAAGTCGGCGTCCGCCTTCTCGAGCTCTTCTCCGAAGAGCTCGGAGACCTTCGCTTCGTCCACCCGGTTCGCCCCACCGGCGAGGACGAGCAGGGGTCGACCGCTTCTCTTCCCCCTGAAGACCAGAGACTTCACGATCTGCTCGACCCTGCGGCCGAGCGCGGCGGCGGCCTCGCGGGCGCTGCGCGCGGTCTCCCCGAGCTCGACGAGCTCCGCTTCCACACCCCGCTCCTCGAGCGCCTCGCGCACCTTCACCACGCTCGCCCTCTCCGTGTAGGCCAAGACCTTAGCCCCCGAGGAGCCGCCCGAGATCTTCTTCGCTCAGGTAAGGCTCCCACTCCTCGTCGGAGAGGGGCAGGAAGTGCGCGCCGACGACCTCGAGCTTGCCGTCCCTGGCCGCCCTGACCTCGACGAGAGATCCCTCGGCGTAGACGTTCCCGCCGAGGTCTCTCACCTCCCGCGTGAGCCTCACCTTCACGAGAGCCAATGATAGCAGAAGGAGGGGGCGGCCCGTACGGGCCGCCCCCTTCACGCGCTCCGCGGCGTCGGCTACGAGCCGGGCTTGAGGATGACCTTGGTGTATCCGTCGATGCGCTTGTCGAACTTCTGGTAGGCGTCGGGGGCCTCCTCCAGCGGCACCTCGTGAGAGACCACGAACGAAGGCTCGGCGCGCCCCGAGGTGATCAGATCGCGCAGGTAATGGTTGTAGCGCTTGACGTTGCACTGCCCGGTGCCCATCCGCAGCCCCTTCTCGAACATCCGCCCGATGGAGACCAAAAGCTGACCCCGCTTGGCGGCGTCGTCCGGCGCACCCGGGTCGGAGGGGACGTAGAGGCCGGGGACGCCCAGCGCGCCGGTGGGCCTGACGCACTCGATGAGGGTGTTCAGGACCACCGCCGGCTCCTCGTGCTCGCCGCCGCGGGCGTGAGCCTGGTACCCGACGGCGTCTATCCCCTTGTCCACCCCGCGGTTGGCTTCGTTGTCGACCGAGAGGGTCGAGAGCCGGTTGCCCGGCGTCTGATCCTTGATGTACTCGACCGGGTCGACCTCGTCGAAGTTGACCGGGATGCAGCCTATCTGCTCGGCCTTCTCCAGCCGCTCCTTGACCCGGTCGACGACGAAGACCCGATCGGCGCCGCGGATCATCGCGCTGTAGGCCGCCATCAGGCCGACCGGCCCGGCCCCGAAGACCGCGACCGTCTCACCGGGCTTCACGTCGGCGAGCTCGGTGCCGTGGTATCCGGTCGGGAAGATGTCGGCGAGGAGCGCGTAGTCGGCCTCGTGCTCGTCGCCGGGCGGGAGCTTGAGGCAGTTGAAGTCCGCGAAGGGCACCCGCAGGTACTCGGCCTGCCCGCCCATGTACGGTCCCATCGCGACGTACCCGTAGGCTCCGCCGGCGAAGCCCGGGTCGGGGTTGACCGTCAGGCAGAAGCCGGTGTATCCCCGCTGGCAGTTGCGGCAGAACCCGCAGGCGACGTTGAACGGCATCACCACCCGGTCGCCGACCTGCAGCGAGGTGACCCCGGGCCCGACCTCCTCGATGATCCCCATGTTCTCGTGCCCGAAGACTATCCCCGGCTCGGCCGCGGTCCGACCCTCGTACATGTGCAGATCCGAGCCGCAGATGCAGGTCGATGTGATCCTGACGATCACATCGTTCGCATCTTGTATCTTCGGATCCTCCACGTTCTCTACGGCGACCTCGAAGGGTCCTTTGTATACGACGGCTTTCACGGCCTTCACTCCTTTCCCCGAGAGACTCCCATGATGGTTTACTGCCCCACCATGCTACTCCGGGCGCCAGCCTCACGCAACGTGGATTCCCAGATAGTGAGAATCCATCGTCTCGCTCAGCGCGCGGGCCCGGCGGTCTCGGGAAGGGCGCGGCTCAGGATGGGGTCGAGGTCCAGCCCGGCCGGGAGGGTGCCGAAGGCGTGCCCCCATTCCCCGGCGAGCCGGGAGGCGCAGAATGCGTCGGCGACGGCCGGGTGGGAGTACCGGACGAGGAGGGCCCCCTGCAGCGCGAGCGCCATGCGCTCGACGAGCCCCCGGGCGCGCAGCTCCAGCTCTTCCGGGCGGGCGAGCTCGCGCCGCAGCGCGCGCACGGCCCCGTCCAGCCGGCGATCGGCGCCGGAGGCGGCCTCGAGCTCGGCGAAGAACGCCTCGACGCTCGCGGGCTCGCGGGTCATGGCGCGCAGCACGTCGAGCGCGGCGACGTTGCCCGAGCCCTCCCAGATGCTGTAGAGGGGCGACTCGCGGTAGAGGCGCGGCATCCCGGACTCCTCCACGTAGCCGTTGCCCCCGAGGCACTCCAGGCACTCGACCGCGTGGGCGGACCAGCGCTTGGTGACCCAGTACTTGGAGACGGGGGTGGCGAGCCTCCCGAACGCCGCCTCGGCGGCATCGCCGCCGAGCGCGCGGTCCATCGACCCGGCGAGCCGCAGAGCGAGCGTGGTCGCGGCCTCGGACTCGACGGCGAGGTCGGCGAGCACGTTGCGCATCAGGGGCTGCTCGACGAGGCGCCGGCCGAACACCCTGCGGTGGCGGGCGTGGTGGACGGCCTGGTGCAACCCCCA
>JAIMBO010000122.1 GCA_023511405.1 Rubrobacteraceae bacterium | reverse complement strand
TGAGATGAGGACCCCTCAGATCAGCCCGAGACAGCACGAGATACTTCTGAAGACGCTCGAGATGTACATCTCGACGGGGACGCCGGTGAGCAGCGCGGCCCTGAGCGAGGTGATAGACGCGAGCAGCTCGACGATCCGGGCGGAGCTCGCCGAGCTCGAGCGGGTGGGGCTCCTCACGCACCCGCACACCTCGGCCGGCCGCATCCCGACCGACGCCGGGTACCGCTACTACGTCGACGCGCTGATGCGGGAGCGGCGCGAGGAGCCGAGCAGCCTGGAGATACCCGAGGTCTACGGCAACGTGGACGAGCTGCTGCGCGAGGTCTCCGAGGGGATGAGCGAGGTGACGCGCCTGCTCGCGGTCGTCGCCGGGCCGGCGGCCTTCGGGGACGCCATAGCGCGGGTGGACTACCTGCCGCTCGGCGAGGGCGAGGTGTTGCTCGCGCTCTCGATGGAGAGCGGGGCGGCGGCGAGCGCCCGCGTGCGGCTGCCCGCCTGCGTGGGCGAGGACGAGCTGAGGGAGATGCTGCACTCCTTGAACGCCTGGATCTCGGGGCGGCCGCTCGGGATAGACCTCGAGCTCGCCACCGCCGCCCGCAAGGTCCTCTCCGAGCACAACCCGCAGGTGGTCGACGCCGTGCTCGGGGCCGTCGAGGCCGTCGGGCGCTCGGCGGAGCGCGGGGTCTTCATCCAGGGGATGTCCGCGCTGCTCGCCCGGCTCGACGACCTCGACCCGGAGAGCCTCTCGGCGATCATGGAGATCTTCGAGCGCCGGCGGTGGCTGCTGCGGCTGATGAGCGACGCGCTCGAGCGCTCGGCGGTCTCCAACACGGGCGTGATCGTCTCGATCGGGGCCGAGAACGTCTTCTACCACCTGAGCGGGGCGAGCCTCGTCGCCGCCGCGTACAACCGGCGCGAGCGGCCGCTCGGGGTGGTCGGGCTCATAGGCCCCAAGCGGATGGACTACGACGCCGCGATAAGCACCGTGCGCGACGCGGCGGAGACCCTGACCCAGCGGCTCACCAGCGGGTTCTAGGACGTGGCTGGCGCGAAGCGAGACTACTACGAGGTTCTGGGCGTGCCGCGCGGGGCCTCGGAGCAGGAGATAAAGAAGGCCTACCGCAGGCTGGCCCGCAAGTACCACCCCGACGCGAACCCCGGCGACCCGGAGGCCGAGGAGCGCTTCAAGGAGCTCTCGGAGGCCTACGAGGTGCTCTCCAACCCGGAGGCCCGCCGGGCGTACGACACCTACGGCCATCGGGTGCCGCGCGGCGCCGGGGCCGGCGGCGGGTACGCCGGGGAGGACCCCTTCGGCGGCTTCCAGGACATCTTCGAGGCGTTCTTCGGGGACCGCTTCGGCTCCGACCCGTTCTTCGGCGGGCGGCGCCGGGAGCCGAGCCGCGGCGGGGACATCGAGGCCGAGGTCACGGTCTCGCTGCGGGAGGCGGCCTTCGGTACCGAGCGCGAGGTCCGGGTGCAGACGATCAAGAACTGCCCGGTCTGCGGCGGCGCCGGGGGCACGAAGATGCGCACCTGCCCGACCTGCGGCGGGGCCGGGGCGGTGAGGATGGTGCGCGAGAGCCTCCTCGGCCAGATGGTCAGCACCCAGACCTGCTCCACCTGCGGCGGGCGGGGTCAGGTCGTGGAGGAAGAGTGCGGGCGGTGCCGCGGCAGCGGCCGCGTCTCGGAGGTGGTGCGGCGCGAGATCCGGATCCCGCCCGGCATAGACGACGGGATGCGGCTGCGGGTCTCGGGCGGCGGGCACGCCGGGGAGCCCGGCGGGGCCCCCGGCGACCTCTACGTCACCGTCCGGGTGGAGCAGGACCCCGAGCTGATGCGCGACGGGGACGACCTCATCCACCGCCTGCGGATAAACTTCGTCGAGGCCGCGCTCGGCACCGAGGCCGAGGTCCCCACGCTCGACGGGGAGCGTACGGTGCGCATCGAGCCCGGCACCCAGCCGGGCACCGCGATCCGGCTGCGCGGCGAGGGGATGCCGAGGCTGCACGGGAGGGGGCGGGGCGACCTGAAGATCGTCGTCGACGTCATGGTGCCGACGAACCTCACCGACGAGCAGCGCCGGCTCCTGGAGAGGTTCGAGGAGGCGAGCGGGGAGAAGACCTACGACGGCACCGACGGCCGGGACTCCTTCTTCGAGCGTCTGAGGAGCGTCTTCCGATAGGAGCGAAGATCGAACGCTCCCCGATCACGCGCATCTTCCTCGACTCGGCGGCGGAGGTCGGGACGCACCTGAGGTTGCCGCGGGAGGAGGCGCACCACGTCTTCCGCGTCCTGCGCGCCCGGCGGGGGGACGCGATAGAGGTCGTGGACTCGAGGAGGCGCCTGTTTCTGGCCACGCTGCTCGGGGAGGACCGGGCCGAGATCTCCGAGCCGTTGCACGCCGGGGAGCCGGCGCGCGGGGTTGTCAGGATCTACCAGGCCGTCCCCAAGGGCGGCCACATGGACCTCCTCGTCGAGAAGGCGACCGAGCTCGGGGCCGACGAGATCGTGCCGGTCTTGAGCGAGCGGGTGCTCGTCGGGGCCGGGGCCGCCCGGCGCAGGCTCGCGCGGTGGCGCAGGATCGCCGTCTCCGCCGCCCGGCAGTCGCTCCAGCTGCGTGTCCCCCGGGTGCGGGAGCCGCTCCGGTTCCCGGAAGCGGTCCGGGAGGTAAGGGACGGCGTCCTCCTGCACAACGTCGGGAGGCATGCCCCCATCGAGTGGCCGGTCGCGAAGGGCGGCGAGGCGAACCTGTTCGTCGGCCCGGAGGGGGGATGGAGCGAGGAGGAGGTCGAGGCGGCGCGCCGGGGCGGGCTCACGCTCGCGAGCCTCGGGCCCTACCGGCTCAGGAGCGAGACCGCGGGCGTGGTCGCGGTGGCCCGGGCGCGGGCGGCGATGGACCTCGCCGGACCGTCCGGCGGCGAAAACGGGAGATCGTGAGGTGTGATATATGAGCCTTATGGAGCAAATACAGCAGGACGTGAAGCGGGCCATGAAGGCCCGGGAGATGCAGAAGGTGCGGGCGCTCAGGATGCTGAGCGCCGCGCTTAAGAACGCGCAGGTCGACTCCGGCGGGACGCTCTCCGAAGAGGAGGAGCTCGCGGTGCTCCGCCGGCAGCTCAAGCAGCGCGAGGAGGCGGCCGAGGCGTACCGGAAGGCCGGGCGCGAGGAGCAGGCCGCGGGCGAGGAGTACGAGGCGGCTCTGGTGCGGGAGTACCTGCCGGCCCCGCTCTCCGAGGAGGAGATGGAGGGCATCGTGGAGCGGGCGATCGAGGAGACCGGCGCCACCGGCATGAAGGACATGGGCCGGGTGATGGGCCGGGCCACGGCGCTCGCCGGGGGAAGGGCCGAGGGGCGGCGCCTCGCCGAGCTGGTAAGGAGCCGCCTGCAGTAGTAATGTTCCTTTTATGGGAGGTGGCACGGACATCGCAACGGAAAGCCGGATAGAGTCGAAGGTGATCATCCCGCCCCAGCGCCTCCCCGAGGTGCTGGGGCAGCGCGACTCGGTCCTGCGCAGGGTCGAGGAGCTCGTCGGCTGCGAGGTCATAGTCATGGGCAACGAGATCCTGCTGCGCGGCGCCGAGGCCGAGGTGGAGGAGGCGGCCTCGCTCTTCGAGGGTCTCGTCGGGCTCGCCGAGGACGGTCACCAGCCCACCCCGGAGACCGCGGAGCGCCTCCACAGCATGGGCGCCGCAGACGCCGGAAGGAGGGTGCTCGGCGACGTCCTGCTCACCAACCGGGGCCGCCGGGTGGTCCCCAAGACCCGCAACCAGAAGGCCTACACCGACGCGATAAGGCAGGGTACGATCACCTTCGGTATAGGGCCCGCCGGGACGGGGAAGACCTACCTCGCGGTGGCGCTCGCCGTCGACGCTCTCAACCGGGGTGAGGTCTCGCGGATCATCCTGACCCGCCCGGCCGTGGAGGCCGGCGAATCGCTCGGCTTCCTGCCCGGGGACATGATGGCCAAGGTCGACCCGTACTTCAGGCCCCTCTACGACGCGCTCTACGAGATGATGGACCCGGCGAAGTTCCGCTCGCACATGGAGCGCGGCGTGATCGAGATCGCCCCGCTCGCCTTCATGCGCGGGCGCACCCTCAACGACGCCTTCGTGATCCTCGACGAGGCGCAGAACACCACCCCGCAGCAGATGAAGATGTTCCTGACGCGCCTGGGGTTCGGCTCGAAGATGGTCATCACGGGGGACGTCACCCAGGTGGACCTGCCGAAGGGCCGCAGGAGCGGGCTCGAGGACGCCCGCAGGATCCTGGAGGGCGTGGAGGGGGTTTCGTTCGTCTCTCTCGAAAGGAGCGATATCGTGCGCAGCGACCTGGTGATGCGTATCGTCAACGCTTACGAGCGGGCTCAGCGGGAGAACGAGGGCTAGAGAAGAAGCGGACCCCCACCCGCTCTTTACGGGACGAGAACCCCGATGAGGCCTTTCGGAGGCAGAGCGCGCGGCCGCGCACGGGCCGCCACCCCGAGGCGCACGGACGCCCTCCACCGGCCGCCGGGCGCCGTCGAACGGTTCATGGCCCGCATCGAGAGGACGCCGAGGCGGCGTCTGTACGTCATACTCGCCGTCGTGACCTGGCTCTGCCTGACCCTGCTCGTCGGGATGGACACCAGACCGATAGCCTCGCTCGGGCTCGGGACCTCGGTGCAGGACTACCACCTGGGGAGCGTCGCCAAAAGCGACGTCTACGCGCAGCGCAGCGTGACCTACGAGGACCCCGTGCGCACCGAGGCCGCGCGCCAGCAGGCCGCCGCCAGCGTGCAGCCGGTCTACCGCCTGGACGACAAGGTGCCGAGCGAGGTGGAGGCCAAGGCGAGGGGGTTCTTCGAGCAGGTCGGTGAGATCCGCTCCTCGCACGTCTCCGAGGACCGCAAGGTCTCGAAGGTGCTGGACGCCGCGCCGTTCTACCTCCCGCGCAGCGCGGCGCGCTCCCTGGTCTCCGTGAGCGGGAGCGACCTGCGGCGGGTCGAGAGGGACACCCTGCAGAACCTCTCGGACCTCTACCGCGCGACGGCCGTCGCGGGCAGCAACCTGCAGGAGACGTCTCCTTCGGTCATAACCCTCTCCGATGCCCGCCTGAGGCTCTCGCAGGCGGCGGGCCACGAGACGCCGGGCGAGGTGAGGTCGCTGGTGAGCATCCTGAGCCGGGATTTTTTGCAGCCGAACTACGTCGTCGACAACGCCGCGACGGAGAAGGCCCGCCGGCAGGCGGCCTCCAGGGTCAGGCCGGTGACGTCCAGCGTGCAGCAGGGTGAGCTGGTGCTCTCGCGCGGGGAGGTCGTGGACCGGGAGAAGCTGGCGGAGCTGAAGGCGCTGGGCAAGGCCGACAGCACCAAGCCCTGGACCGCGTTGCTCGGGGTGGCGCTCGTGGTCTCGGCCGAGATGGGGGTCGCCTGGTACTTCCTGGAGCGCTTCAGGCGGCGCATCCTCAAAACCAAGGCGGCGACCCGGCTGGTTCTGGCCTCGGCGCTCACGATCCTCTTCACCGCCGTCGCGCGGGCCTTCGTGTACTTCTCGCTCAACCCGTACCTGATCCCTCTCGCGGGCTTCTCGATCCTGGGGACCATCCTCCTGGGCCCCCGCCTGATGTTCCTCCTCGTCGTCATCTGCAGCGTGAACTTCGGGATAATCGGGCAGAACGACGACCTGCTCACCGCGACTTTGATGCTCTCCTCGGGGTTCGCCGTCTACACCGTGGTGCGGGCGGATTCGCGGATGGATTTGCTGCGGGCCGGGCTGTTCGTGGCGGTGGTGATGGCCGTGGTGACCTTCGCGGTCTCCCTCATCGGGGGGGCGGGGCTGCACGTGGCGCTGCGGCAGGGCGGCTACGGGCTCGGCAACGGCTTCCTCTCGCTCATGATCGCGATGGTCATGCTGCCGCTCCTGGAGAGCACCTTTAATTTCCTGACCCCGATGCGTCTCCTCGAGCTCTCGGACCCGGGACACCCACTCCTGCAGCAGCTCCTGCGCCGGGCGCCCGGGACTTTCAGCCACTCGATGCAGGTGGGGAACCTGGCCGAGAACGCGGCCGAACGGATAGAGGCCAACGCTCTCCTGGCCCGCGT
>JAIMBO010000121.1 GCA_023511405.1 Rubrobacteraceae bacterium | reverse complement strand
GCGGCGATCGCGCTCAGGCTCGGGAGGGTGCAGGTGAGGGGCGTGGAGCGGCTGCTGCTGACGCAGGCTGCCGCCCTCTCGGTCGCCGCCTACGACATAATACACCTGCTGGGGACCTCGCTGGCGGGGATGAACGGTCCCCCGCTCGGAGGATACATCCTCCTCGGCGTCCTGCCGGACGCGGTGATAAACGGGGTTCTCGCGTACCTGTTCGGGATGTGGTTCCTGCGACGCGTCAGGGTGAAGGGGTTCGGATGGACCTGATGACCGGAGGACGTACGGGCCGCCGGCGGGCGAAGGAGATCTCCGCCAGGCTCGGGTCGCTCGACGTGATCCTCCTGCTCACGTCTCTGGTCCTGTGCGGCATAGGCATAGGCGCCGTGTACATAGCCGGCCAGAACGACCAGCGGGCCTACGCTGTCAGCCAGGCGCAGGGGCTCGTCATCGGCCTGGCCGGGGCGGTGGCGCTCATGCTGATCGACTACCGCTTCTGGCAGCGGTTTCTGCGGCCCATCTACGCCGTGATGCTCGCGATGCTCGTGGTGGTGCTCGTCGTCGGGGTCTCCGCCGGCGGGGCGCAGCGCTGGATCGACGTGGGCCCGGTGCAGGTGCAGCCCTCGGAGTTCGCCAAGCCGCTCATGGTGGTGGTGCTCGCGGGGTATCTGGCCTCGAGCAACGCCGGAAGGCTGCCCGTGCTGCTGAAGGCCCTCGCGCTCACGGCGGTGCCGGCGTTTCTGGTCTTTCTGCAGCCCGACCTGGGCACGGCCGGGGTCTTCGGCGCGATCTTCCTGGTCGTCGCCTACGCCGCGGGGGCGAGGCTCTGGCAGCTCGGGGGGCTCGTCCTCATCGGGGCCGTCGGCGGGGGGATCGCCGTCAGGTTCGGGCTCATCCCCGCCTACCAGATCGCCCGGATCACGGCGTTCCTCAACCACGACTGCACGAGCGGCATCAGCTACCAGGTCTGCCAGTCGCGGATGGCGATAGGTTCGGGGGGCTTCTTCGGGAAGGGTCTCGGGGCGACGACGCTCGCGAACCTGGGGTTCCTGCCGGAGGACCACACCGACTTCATCTTCTCGAACCTGGCGGAGAGGATCGGGTTCGTCGGGAGCGTGCTGATCATCGGGTTGTTCTTCGTGCTCATCTGGCGTTCGCTGCGGGTGGCGACGATAGCCCGCGATCGCTTCGGGGTGCTGCTCGCGGCGGGCATCTCGACGATCTTTCTGTTCCACGTCTTCGTGAACATCGGGATGACGATGGGGATCATGCCGGTCGCCGGGATCCCGCTGCCGTTCATAAGCTACGGCCGCAGCAGCCTGGTGGTCGACGTGATGGCCGTGGGGCTCCTGGAGAGCATCGCGATGCGCGCCCGCCAGCTGCCGCGCCGGGAAGAGGGGATCTAGGCTCTCTCTGGTATACTAACCTCCCGATCCTTGCGAAGAGACGTCGGGTTCGGTCTCATCCGATGGAGCTCACGGAGAAGAGAGGAAACGAGATGTTCGCGGTCATAAAGAGCGGTGGTAAACAGTACAGGGTACGAAAGGATCAGGAGCTGCTCGTCGAGCGGCTCCCGGGCGAGGTCGGGGACGTGGTCGAGCTTCCGGTGAGCCTCGCCGGGGGCGAGGGGAGCTACGAGTTCGGCGGCACGGCGAAGGCCGAGATCGTCGAGCACCTCAAGGGCGAGAAGCTCCACGTCTACAAGTACAAGCCGAAGAAGGGCTACCGGAAGAAGACCGGTCACCGTCAGTCGCTCACGAAGATCAGGATAACGGAGGTATAGCAGATGGCGCACAAGAAGGGTGGAGGCTCCTCCCGCAACGGGCGCGACTCGGCGGGCAAGCGGCTCGGGGTGAAGGCCTTCGGCGGCCAGCGCGTCTCCGCCGGGAGCATCATCGTCCGGCAGCGGGGGACGAAGGTGCGTCCGGGACACAACGTGGGCCTCGGCTCGGACGATACCCTGTTCGCGAAGGTCGACGGCCGGGTGCGCTTCGAGCGCTCGCGGGGCCGCAGCGTGGTGAGCGTCGTCGAGGAGGCGCCGGTCTGATCCCGAAGGTGGGGGGGATGTAGCCCCCTTGCAGTTCGTAGACGAGGTCAGCTTCGTCGTCCGGGGCGGTCGCGGCGGGGACGGGAGCGTCTCCTTCAACCGCGAGAAGTACAAGCCGCGCGGCGGTCCCGACGGCGGGCGCGGGGGGGATGGCGGGAGCGTCATCCTCGAGGCCACCGCGGACCTCTCGACGCTCGAGCCGTACCTCTACCGCCGGGTGATAAAGGCCGGTCGCGGCGGGCACGGCTCGGGCAACAACCGCACCGGGGAGCGCGGCAGGGACGTGGTGCTCCCGGTGCCCCTCGGAACGCTCGTGTACGATTCCTCGGGCCTTCTCGCCGACCTCTCGCGCGAGGGGGAGCGCTTCGTCGCGGCGCGCGGCGGCGAGGGCGGGCGGGGCAACGCCTCGTTCAAGAGCCCGACGCGGCGTGCGCCGGCCTTCCGGGAGCGGGGGCTGCCGGGGGAGGAGCGCGAGGTGCGCCTGGAGCTGCGCGTCCTCTCGGACGTCGGGCTCGTCGGGCTGCCGAACGCCGGGAAGTCCTCGCTGCTCCGCGCGCTCTCTGCGGCGCACCCGAAGGTCGGCGACTACCCCTTCACCACGCTCACGCCCTCGCTCGGGGTGGTCGACGAGAGGGGCTACCCGCAGCCGTTCGTCGTGGCGGACATCCCCGGGCTCATCGCCGGGGCGAGCGAGGGGCGGGGGCTGGGCAACCGCTTCCTGCGCCACGTGGCCCGGGCGCGGCTGCTCGCGATCGTGCTGGACGCGGGGGAGAGCCCGGAGGAGGCGCGGGAGGTGCTCCTCGCCGAGTTGCGCGCGGCCGGGCTCTCGCGCAAGCCGACGCTCACCGTGCTGAACAAGGTGGACCTGCTCGACGAGGAGCTGCGCGGGTATCTCCGGGAGGCCTTCCCCGGGGCGCTGCAGGTCTCCGCCCTCTCGGGCGAGGGGGTGGAGGAGCTGCGCGAGGCCTTCAGGGAGCGCCTGGCGCACCTCGAACGGGAGGAGGGAGCCTCCGCGGCCGGGACGCGGGCGCACCGGGTCTTCCGCCCGCGGTGGAAGGGGCTGCGGGTCGAGCGCGCCTCCGAGGGGTACTACGAGGTCTCCGGGGAGGAGATAGAGCGGCTCGCGCTCAAGACCGACTGGGAGAGCAGGGAGGGCGTCGAGCACTTCCAGCGGCAGCTCGAGCGCCGGGGGGTCGTGGCCGCGCTCCGGAGGGCCGGGGCCCGGCCCGGGGACGAGGTCAGGATCGGCGGGGTGGAGTTCGACTTCAGATGAGGAAGGGCATCTTCGGCGGCACCTTCGACCCGATCCATCAGGGGCACCTGATCATCGCCGAGCAGGTCGCCGACGAGCTCGATCTCGAGGAGGTGGTCTTCGTCCCCGGCGGGATCCCGCCGCACAAGAAAGCCTCCAGCCTGCGGGCGAGCGCCGCCGACCGGCTCGAGATGGTGCGCGCCGCGACGGCCGCCAACCCGCGCTTCTCGGTCGACACCATCGAGATAGAGGCCGGGCGCCCGATGTACAGCGTCGAGACCGTCCGGCTGCTCAAGGAGCGCCACCCGCACGTCGAGTGGTACTTCATCGCCGGGGCGGACGAGGTCTCCAACCTCCTCTCCTGGAAGGAGCCCGACCGGCTGCTCGAGGAGGTGGTCATGGTCGCCGCCACCCGCCCCGGCTACGACCTCTCGAAGCTCAGCCACCTGGAGGACGCGCTGAACAACTACGACAGGATCATCCCCGTCGAGTGCTCGCGGGTGGACATCTCCGCCTCGGGCATCCGGCGCCGGATGCTGCGCGGGAGGAGCGTACGTTACCTGGTACCGGAGGAGGTCTACAGGATCATAGCGCGCAAGAACCTCTACGCGGACGACGGTTCGAAGAAAGGAGAGAGCTTGAAGGAGAAGGAGAAGCCGTGAGCCGCAGCGAACCGGCCCGCAGCCGCGGGCAGGCCTACCGGGAGGACCCGGAGGAGATGAGCCGCGAGATGGCCACCACCGCGGCGAGGGCCGCGGGCGAGATGCTCGCCAACGACGTCACGATCATCGACCTGCGGGGTATGGTCTCCTACACCGACTACTTCGTCGTGGCCAGCGCCGGGACCGAGCGCCAGACCCGGCGGGTCGCCGAGGAGGTCGTGGGCAGGATGAAGGAGGCCGGCCACCGTCCGCGCTCCAGCCGCACGGACGAGGGATCCTCTTGGATCAGCCTGGACTTCTACGACGTCGTGGTGCACATCTTCACCGACGAGGCGCGCGACTACTACAGGCTGGAGTCCCTCTGGCGCGCCGCCCCGCAGGAGCGCTGGGAGGGCTAGCCCCGCCGTTTGACACCCGGGGGGATGCCCCTTATACTTTGCCAGCCTTACCTTTGGGGCCGTAGCTCAGCTGGGAGAGCGCCACGCTGGCAGCGTGGAGGTCACGGGTTCGAGCCCCGTCGGCTCCACAACACGCGCCCATGCAATCACCACTCTCCTCCTCTATCATCCGGTCGGTGTGCACCCGAGGGAGGAGCTTCGTAGCATGCGGGTCGTCGTCGTAGGAGCGAGCGGTCACATCGGCACCTACCTCGTGCCGCGCCTCGTCGAGGAGGGGCACGAGGTCGTCGCGGTGAGCCGGGGGAGGAGAGAACCCTACAGGGAACACCCGGCCTGGGGGCGGGTGCGGCGGGTCGAGGCCGACCGCGGGAAGCTGGAGAGCAGGGGGAACTTCGGCGCGTTCGTGCGAGACCTCGACCCTGACGCGGTGATCGACCTGATCTGCTTCACCCCCGAGAGCGCCCGGCAGCTCGTGGAGGCGCTGCGCGGGCGTGTCGAGCACTTCCTGCACTGCGGGACGATCTGGGTGCACGGGCACAGCACGCGGGTCCCAACGACCGAGGATCAAGCACGCCGCCCGTTCGGCGAGTACGGGACGAACAAGGCGAAGATCGAAGCCTACCTCCTCGCGGAGGCCCGGCGCGGCCGCCTCCCCGCGACCGTCCTGCACCCCGGACACATCGTCGGAGAGGGGTGGGTGCCCGTCAACCCGCAGGGGAACTTCGAGCCGGCCGTCTTCGGGGCCCTCGCCCGCGGCGAGGAGCTCCCGCTCCCCAACCTGGGGCTCGAGACCGTCCACCACGTCCACGCCGACGACGTGGCGCAGGCTTTCGTGCGGGCGCTCTCCTCCTGGAGCGCCTCGGTCGGGGAGAGCTTCCACGTCGTCTCGCCGCAGGCGGTCACGCTGCGCGGCTACGCCGAGGCCGTCGCCGGGTGGTTCGGACGCGAGGCGCATCTACGCTTCGTCCCGTTCGAGGAGTGGCGCGGCGGCGTCTCGGAGGAGGCGGCGGAGGCCACCTGGGACCACATCGCCCACAGCCCGAACTGCTCGATCGAGAAGGCCCGGCGGCTTCTCGGCTACGAGCCCCGCTACACCTCGCTCGAGGCCGTGCGCGAGGCGCTCCTCTCGCTCGAGCAGACCAAGGGCGCGGTCTCGGGCTGGTAGAGGCGCTAAAGCGCCCCCCGCCCCCGTCCGATAAACCCATCGAGGATGAGGGGCTTCGAGACAGGGGGAACCAGGGGCGCTGAACCACCGCGCCCGGCCCGCCTGCGGCACTACCTGATCGTGTGCCTCGCCGTCCTCGCCGCGCTCGCCGGCGGGGCCTGGTACGCCTCACGCGCCTCCGGGGGCGCTCCGCACGTCGTCTACCGGCTCTCGCTCGAGCAGGCCGCCCGCGAGGCCCAGAAGCCGCTCCTGGTGAACGTCAACACCGCGGGGCCGGAGGAGCTCGACGAGCTGCCGGAGGTCGGGCCCGCGACGGCCCGCGCGATCGTCGAGTACCGCATGGGGCACGGGCCGTTCCGGAGCCTCGACGAGCTGGAGCGGGTCCCCGGGATAGGCCCGGCCACGCTGGAGAAGATAAAGCCCTTTGCCACGGTCTACTGAGCCGGATCTCCCCCTCGACCTCTCCCCGCCGGTCCGGCTGGATCTGTGGGCGCTGCTCTTCTCCTGCGGCGCCGTCGCCGGGACGGCCGCCCCCCGCTTCGCCCCGGCGCTCGTCCTGGCCGCCCTCGCCGTGGCCGGAGGGGCCGCCGTGTGGGAGGGGATCGTCCCCGAAGGGTGGCGCCCGATG
>JAIMBO010000120.1 GCA_023511405.1 Rubrobacteraceae bacterium | reverse complement strand
TTTCGAGTGGACCCGACGAGACTCGAACTCGTGACCTCCGCCATGCGAAGGCGGCGCTCTCCCAGCTGAGCTACGGGCCCAGGACGCGGTTATCCTAACACAGAACCGGAGATCCATCAGGGGGTTTGGAGAGAACGAAAAGGGCTGGGAGAGGGATCCCTCTCCCAGCCCCGCTGCGACAATACGCCGCAGCACATGACTATGCCGGAAAGCCTATGTCAACCTCTCCTGTCCATCGGACCTTACCTCCCACTCGGAGGGGCAGTTCCTGTCATACGAGTACCCGGGTGGTGTGGGGCTCAAACATGGGGGTGGGGTTCAGCCGCCCCTGCACACGGCTCCGAAGGAGACGCGTGCGCTGGGGAGTGATGTGGCGTGGTAGATCGAGCCGTCGGCGCGGATCAGATCCCCGGGGGAGAAGGCGTAGCGCACGGCGTACTCGCCGGAGACGATCCTTTTGCCCTGCGTTCCGTCCACCTCGACCTTCGTGACCCTGCCGGAGGGGGAGCGGCCGAGTACCCGCACGCCGGTTATGGCGCCGATGCCGAGGTCTGGGGAGCTCCACGGCGAGATCGTGCCGCTCCAGCGCATCCAGGGAGAGCCGCCGATCGCGTCGTACGGCCGACCGGCGGGGGTCGTGTCCTTCATCGCCTTCAGGTAGGGTTCCGGCCCGAAGACGTAGGAGGAAGCCTCGGTGTAGCCACCGTCGGAGGAGTAGTAGAAGGCCTTTATGGGGCTGCCGGCGTACGTCGCCACGACCCCGCGCGTCTTGGACACCGCGTGGTTCGTCGAGGGAGTTTCGGAGGAGGCTCCGAGGTACCTCTCGTCGCTCCCGGTGAGGTCGAAGACCCTCGCGTGGGCCTCCAGCGCCGAGCGGGCGTAGGAGCGGCTCGCGACCGCCTGGGCCTCGAGCGCGGCCCGGGGCCAGGATGGGGGCATCTCGTTCGGGACGACCCCTCTCACGTACCCCTCCAGTCCGAGCCGGTTCACCAGGTAGAAGCTCCCGCCGGAGACTCTGACGATGAGCGCTCCCCGGTAGCTTCTCCCCCCGTAATGCAGGAATCCTCCCGAGGCTCTCCGAAAGACGATCGGACCCAGGTAGTCACCGAGTTTTTTGTCAGAGGAGAGGTCCTTGACGCGGTAGCGCCCTACTCTCGAGAGGTATGAGATCCGGTAGCCACCTGGGCCGAGCGTGAGGGAGACGCCGGTCCCGGCCGGTGTGAGCCTCGCCGTGCTGCCCGGAGCGACCCAGATGGTATAGGCTCCACCGCTGGATTTCCTTGCCAGCAGCACCCGCACCAGCGGGTTGTTTCCGTATCTTGTGAGGCGGACGCCGTGGTAGTAGGCTTTTACGATCCGCGCATAGCCCTGGCCTGAGACGGCCCGCCCGTAGGCGCCGTACTGGGAGAGGCCGACCCCGTGTCCGTAGCCCGACCCGCAGACCGGGATGCCGGTCGTAGCCCGTACAGGGACTGAGACCTGGAAGGTGAACAGGGCCGAAGCGAGCAGGGTGATCGCCGTCAGGGTCGCGGCTCTCAGACGGAGGATAGGTTTCATGCAGGGTCCTCTCGTTCTCGTCTCGGGGCACTCACGGAGCTTTTCGGCTGCGCAGGAAGATTACTTTAGCTTTCGGCCATGGATGATGCGTGTTTCGGCGTGCTAAGATGCCCGGGTTTTACGGAGTTTCGTCCGGAGGCGGGAGGTTTCGGGTCGTATGAGTGAAGACAGGGTAGGGGTCGAGTCGTTCGGTTACAGGCAGGAGCTCAAGCGCTCGCTGGGGTTGTGGGATCTCGTGATCTACGGCCTCATATTCATGGTCCCGATAGCCCCCTTCGGGATCTTCGGGAGCGTCTACGCCATCTCCAAGGGCATGGTCGCCCTCGCCTACGTCATCGGCATGGTCGGGATGGTGTTCACCGCGATGAGCTACTCCGAGATGTCGCGGGCCTTCCCGCTCTCGGGTTCCGTCTACACCTACGTGGGGCGCGGGATCGCCCAGCCACTGGGGTTCCTCGCAGGGTGGGGGATACTCCTCGACTACGTCCTCGTGCCCACGTTGCTCTACGTGGTCTCCGGGGCCGCGATGCAGAGCGTGATCCCCGGCGTCCCGATCTGGGCGTGGGTGCTCGCGTTCATCGTCTTCAACACGATCATCAACTACCTGGGCATCGAGATGACCGCACGGACCAACCGCATCATGCTCGTCGCCGAGCTCATCGTGCTGGCGATCTTCCTCGTCTTCGGCATCCTGGCGATCGCCTCGGGCAGAGGCGGGGTGCACTTCTCGTTCGATCCGCTCTACGATCCCGGGAGGTTCTCACTGCATCTGGTCTTCGGCGCCGTCTCGGTCGCGGTGCTGAGCTTCCTCGGCTTCGACGGTATCTCGACGCTCGCCGAGGAGAACAGGGAGGACGCGCGGCAGATAGGGCGTTCGATCCTGCTCGCGCTCTTCCTCGCGGGGGCGCTCTTCATAGTGCAGACGTGGGTGGCGGCCCTCCTGGTCCAGAACCCCCAGCACCTGATCAACACCCCCTCGGCGCAGGACAGCGCCTTCTACGACGTCGCGGGCTTCGCCGGCGGACGCTGGCTCGCCGTGCTCACGGCGGTCGCCACCGCCGTGGCCTGGGGGTTCGCCGACGCGCTCGTGGCGCAGGCGGCCACCTCCAGGCTGCTCTACAGCATGGCCCGCGACGGGCAGCTGCCGCGGATCCTCTCGCGCGTCCATCCGCGCCGGCGGGTGCCGGAGAACGCCATGTTCCTGGTGGCGGGCGTCTCCGTCGTCGTGGGGCTGTGGGCCTCGGCGCAGAGCAACGCCATCACGCTCCTCAGCACGCTGGTCAACTTCGGGGCGCTCTTCGCCTTCTTGCTTTTGCACGCATCGGTCATCTACTACTTCGGGGTGCGCCGGCGCAGCGGGAAGTGGGGGAGGCACCTCCTCTCCCCGGCGATAGGGCTCGTGATCATCGGCTACGTCCTCTCGCAGGCGTTCCCCTCGGCGAAGACCGTGGGGCTCATCTGGCTCGCGATAGGCGTCGTCGTGGTGATCGTACTCAGGATGACGGGAAGGCGGGTCGAGCTCTCCGGGCTCTCCGACGGTCAGGAAGGGAAGGAATAGAGGAGGAGTATGGCGCAGCAGGCTTACACGGTGGATCACGTCGTCCCGCGGGACCAGGTCGTCTTCAGCTTCGGGCCCGAGATGAAGCCCGTGCTCGAGGTGTCCCCGGGAGAGGTCGTGACCTTCGAGACGCAGGACTGCTTCTCCGGGCAGATACGGAGCGAGGGCGATCTGGTGACCGACATAGACTTCTCGCGCGTCAACCCGGCCACCGGGCCGGTCGCGGTGCGCGGTGCGGAGCCGGGGGACAGCCTGATCGTCGAGATCCTCGACATCCGGACCGCCGGGCAGGGGGTCGCGACGATCATCCCCGGCTACGGTCAGCTCATAGACCTGGTCGACGCACCGGTGACGAAGATCCTGCCGGTGGAGGACGGCATCGTGCGCTTCGACGACCGGATAAGCTTCCCCGCCAGGCCGATGGTCGGGGTGGTGGGGGTCGCCACCGGCGGCGAGACGCTCGAGAACGCCCTGCCCGGCAGGCACGGCGGCAACCTCGACGACCACCTGCACGGTGTCGGGACGAAGATTTACTTCCCCGTCCGCCAGCGGGGAGCGATGTTCGCCGTGGGGGACATGCACGCGAGCATGGGCGACGGCGAGATCTGCGGCACCGGCATCGAGATAGCCGGGGAGGTGACCGTGCGCTTCGATCTCCTCGAGGGCCGGCAGGCGAACTGGCCGGTCTCCGAGACCGGGGACGCCTGGATCTCGCACGGAACCGCCCCGGATTACCCGGAGGCGATGCGCGAGGCGTGCCGGGAGGCGGCCGCCCTCCTGCGTTCGCAGTGGGGGATGAGCTACGAGGACGCCTTCATCTTCCTCAGCGTGCGGGCCGACGTGGGGGTGGCACAATCCTGCAAGCCTTCTCCCTTCGCGAGCATCGCCCGCGTCGTCGTGCCGAAGCTGGAGGCGCTGCCGGGCCCGTTCCGGATCTAGCGGACCGGGTTCTTTCTGGCGTAGCTGTAGGCGGTGTAGGCCGAGACGACGTGAGCGACCCACCCGAGGAGGCCGCCCGTCCCGATCCAGAGCCCGGGCGTGATGATCAGCCACAGGATGCCCGCGAGGATACGCCCGTTGTAGAACTGGCCCACCCCCGGGATGATGAGGCTCAAGACCGCCGCAAGCCCCGGATCGCGCATGCGCCGTACTCTACCACACTCGTCTACAGCGCGAGCAGGCCCATCAGCTCGTCGACCGGGGTCTCCTCGAGCCGCTCCTGCTCCGAGAAGAGCTCTTCGAGCCGCTCGAGCCGCTTTCTCGGGAGCCGGGTCGCGGCGTTGGCGCGGAACTTCTCCTCCAAGAGCGGGATGCCCTCCTTCCTGCGACGGCGGTGGCCGATGGGGTACTCGACCTCAATCCTCTGCGTCGAGGTGCCGTCGCGGAAGAAGACCTGCACCGCGTTCGCGATCGAGCGCTTCTCGGGGTCGAGGTAGTCCCGGCTGTAGCGCTTATCCTCCTTGACTGTCGTCTTCGCCCGCAGCTCGTCTATGCGGGGGTCTTCGGCGAAGGAGTCCTCGTAGGAGTCCGCGGTGATCTCGCCGAAGATCAGGCCGACGGCCGTGATGTACTGGATGCAGTGGTCGCGGTCGGCCGGGTTGTTGAGCGGCCCCTCCTTGGCGATGATTCTCATCGCCGACTCCTGCGTCGTGATCTCGACGCGTTCGATCTCCTCCAGCCGATCCCTCACCTCCGGGTGCAGCCGGATGGCGGCCTCGGCCGCCGTCTGGGCGTGGAACTCGGCGGGGAAGGAGATCTTGAAGAGCACGTTCTCCATGACGTAGCTCTCGAACGGGCGGGCGAGCTTTATCTCCCTCCCCCCGAAAAGAGCGTCCTGGAAGCCCCACCCTTCGGCGGAGAGCGCCTTCGGGTAGCCCATCTCGCCGGAGATGGCCATCATCGCGAGCCTCACCCCCCGGCTCGTGGCATCCCCGGCCGCCCAGGACTTCCGGCTGCCGACGTTCGGCGCGTGGCGGTAGGTGCGCAACGGCCCGCCGTCTATGAACGCTCCGGAGACGGCGCTCTCGACCTCCTCGCGCCCGCCGCCGAACAGGCGCGTCGCCACCGCCGCCGAGGCCACCCGCACCAGCAGCACGTGGTCGATGCCCACCCGGTTGAAGGCGTTCTCGAGCGCCAGGACGCCCTGTATCTCGTGCGCTTTTATCGCCGCGGATAGCACGTCGCGCACGTAGAGGGGATCTCCGCCCTCCGCGCGCCTCTTGCGGCTCAAATGGTCGGAGACGGCGAGGATCGCGCCGAGGTTGTCCGAGGGGTGGCCCCACTCGGCGGCGAGCCAGGTGTCGTTGTAGTCGAGCCAGCGGATGGAGGCGCCGATGTCGAAGGCGGCCTTGACGGGGTCGAGCTCATAGGGGGTCCCCGGCACCCGCGCGCCGTGCGGCACCACCGTCCCCGGCACCGCCGGCCCGAGCAGCTTGGCGCACTCCGGGTAGCGCAGCGCGAGGAGGGCGCAGCCCAAAGAGTCCATCAGGCAGTAGCGGGCGGTCTCGCGCGCGAGCGGACTGGCCGGCTCGTAGGTGCAGACGTACTCCGAGATCCTCTCTATGACCTCATCTGCCATTATCGCTCCTCCAGAGGGACGAACTCGCGTCTTTCGGGGCCGGTGTAGTTGGCGGAGGGGCGGATGATCTTCCCCGACTCCCGCTGCTCTATGACGTGCGCCGACCACCCGGAGGTGCGGGAGAAGACGAAGAGCGGGGTGAACATCTCCGTCGGTATCCCGCAGAAGCGGTAGGCCGAGGCGCTGTAGAAGTCCAGGTTGGGAAAGAGGCCTTTCTCCTCGTGCATGAGCGTCTCGATCCGCTCGCTCACCGCGTACAGGTAGCCCTCTTCGTGTCCCTCGGAGAGGCGCCTGGACCAGCCCTTTATGATGTCCGAGCGGGGGTCGACGCGGGTGTAGACCGGGTGCCCGAAGCCCATCAGCCGCTCGCCGCGCGCGAGAGCCTCGTACAGGCCCTCCTCGGCCTCCTCGGGGGTGCGGAAGCGCTCGATGAACTCCATCGCCGCCTCGTTCGCCCCGCCGTGCAGCGGGCCGCGCAGCGCGCCTATCGCGCCGGTTATCGCGGAGTAGAAGTCCGAGCCGGTGGAGGCGATGATCCTGGCGGTGAACGT
>JAIMBO010000119.1 GCA_023511405.1 Rubrobacteraceae bacterium | reverse complement strand
AAGGTCGCCATCGCCTTCGCGCCGAAGGCCTCGTACCAGCGCCCGCGGTCGCGGGTGATCCTGAAGTCCCTGTCTATTATCGTCTTGGCCGCCGGTCCGCCGAGGCACAGGATGATGTCGGGTTTTATAGCCTCGATCTGGGCTCGCAGGTAGGGGTTGCAGGCGTTTATCTCCGCGGTCCGGGGCTGCCGGTTTCGCACCCGCCCGTTCTCCTCGATGGTGGCGCGGCACTTGACGACGTTGGTCAGGTAGACGTCGTCGCGGGTCAGGTTCACGGCGGCGAGTATGTCGTCGAGCAGCTTGCCGGCCCTGCCGACGAACGGCAACCCCGTGGCATCCTCGTTCTCGCCCGGCCCCTCGCCGACGAGCATCAGCGGCGAGTAGGGGTCTCCGCTCCCGAAGACGGTGTTGGTGCGTGTGCTCGCGAGGTCGCACTTGGTGCAAACCGAGACCTGGCGCGCCAGCTCGGCGAGCCGCTCCTCGCGGTCCTCTCCTCCTTCCGCAACGTCGAACAGGCTGTCCACCGGACCTCCAAGCGTAGCCAAGCCATCTTCCACTATGGTACTCTACGGGCTGTCGATCCGCTCCACACAGGTGATTGCCAGCCAGAGGATGAGCATAATAGAACTGCGCAGGGTGAACAAGTGGTTCGGGGACTTTCACGTCCTCGAGGACATCGACTTCTCGGTGGAAGAAGGCGAGGTCGTCGTCATCATCGGCCCCTCGGGTTCCGGCAAGAGCACCCTGCTCCGCTGCATAAACGCCCTGGAAGAGATAACCAGCGGGGAGCTCGTGGTAGACGGCATCCCCGTACACGACAGGAAGACCAACATAAACCGCCTGAGGAGCGAGATAGGCTTCGTCTTCCAGCAGTTCAACCTGTACCCCCACATGAGCGTGGCCGAAAACGTGATGCTGGCGCCGATGAAGGTGAGAAAGCTCTCCCGCAAACAGGCCTCCGAGCGCTGCTCGCGCCTGCTCGAACGGGTCGGGCTCCTCGAGAAGATCGACAAATACCCGGCCTCGCTCTCCGGAGGCCAGCAGCAGCGGGTGGCGATAGCCCGCGCTCTGGCGATGGAGCCGAAGATCATGCTCTTCGACGAACCTACGAGCGCCCTGGACCCGGAGATGATAAAGGAGGTGCTGGAGGTCATAGCCGACCTCGCCCGCGGGGGGATGACGATGGTCATAGTGACCCACGAGATGGGGTTCGCGCGCCGGGTGGCGGACAGGGTCGTGTTCATGGACGAGGGGCGCATAATCGAGGTGGGAACCCCTGCCGAGGTGTTCCAGAACCCCAGGAGCGAGCGCACCAGGCGCTTTTTGGACCAGATACTCTACGCGTAGCCCTGCACCGGCTCTTGCATAGTGCACGCCGAGCATGTTAACTATCCTCCTCCCCGACGGATAGTCCGTGGAAGAAAGGACGAAAACGATGAAGAAGATCTTCCTGATAGTACCGGTGCTGCTTCTCGTCTTCGCGCTCGTGGCGGGCTGTGGAGGTGGATCCCAGGGCGCAAAGAGCACTTCCTCCGGCGGCGCGCAGGCTGCTCCCAAGCAGATCAAGGTAGCCTCGGACATCGCCTACCGGCCGTTCGAGTTCACCAAAAACGGCAAACCGGTCGGCTTCGACATAGACCTGATGCGCGCGATCGGCAAGAAGGCCGGCTTCACCCCGCAGTTCCAGAACGTCACCTTCGACGGCATCATCCCCGGCCTCGGCAACAACCTCTACGACGCGGCCATCTCCGCGATGACCATAACCCCGCAGCGGGAAAAGAGCGTGGACTTCTCCAAACCCTACTTCAACTCCGACCAGTCGCTCATGGTCCGCAAAGGCTCGAAGATAACCTCCATCGACAACATCGGCAACGCCACCGTCGGCGTACAGCTCGGGACGACCGGAGCGATCGAAGCCAAGAAGTTCAAGAAGCAGGGCAAGATCAAGGGCAACATAAGGACCTTCGACACGATCACCGACGCGTTCAACGCGCTGGAGAACGGGCAGATACAGGCGATCATCAACGACTTCCCCGTCTCGGCTTACCGGGCGAAGACCAGCGGGGGCAAGCTCAAGGTCGTGCAGACCTTCCCGACCGGCGAGCAGTACGGGATAGCCTTCCCCAAGGGCAGCAAGCTGCGCCCGAAGGTGGACAAGGCCCTGGCCGAGATCAAGAAAGACGGCACGTACACCAAGATCTACGAGAAGTGGTTCGGCCAGAAGCCGAAGCGGATACCTTAGGGACAAGGATCGGAGTACCCGGATGAACCTCTTCCTGGCAGCCCCGATACAGTTCGAGCCTCAGCTGTTCAACCCGGGCAACCTGCAGGACAAATACTTCAACTTCAAGATCGTCGCGCACAATTGGGACACGCTCTGGCAGGGCACGGTGATCACCCTCGCGCTGGCGCTTCTGGCCGAAGTTTTCGGCATAGCCCTCGGGCTGCTGCTCTCGCTGCTCAAGATAGCGCGCACGCGGGTGCTCAGCCTGCCGGCGCAGATCTACATAGACGTCTTCCGCGGCACGCCGCTTCTGGTCCAGATAATAATCATCTACTACACGACCCCGAACATCGGCATCAGGATCAACAACCTCTTCGTGGCCGGCCTGATCGCGCTCTCCCTCAACAGCGCGGCCTACGTCGCGGAGATATTCCGGGCCGGGATACAGAGCATCGACAAGGGTCAGATGGAAGCCGGCCGCGCCTCGGGGCTCTCCTACGCCCAGACCATGCGCTACATAATCGTGCCCCAGGCCTTCCGCAGGACGATACCGCCGCTGACCAACGAGTTCGTGACGCTGGTCAAGGACACGTCTCTGGTCTCGGTGATAGGGCTCGCCGAGCTCCTGCGTGCGGCGCGGGTGGTGCAGTCGAACACGTTCAACGGCACGCCGCTGATAGCGGCCGCCCTGATCTACCTGGCCGTCTGCCTGCCCCTGATCTACCTGACCAACATACTCGAGCGGCGCCTCAACAGGAAGACCGCCTGAAGGGGCGGGAAGCGGAGGCTGTATGGCCTCACGCGTCCTCTCCGCCTCCTTCCTCGTCCTCCTCCAGGCTCACGACCGGCGTACCGAGAGAGAGTCCCTGGCTCTCGATCAGACGCCGCTCGGAGGTGTACGCCTGTACCATCATGACCAGCTCCAACCGGTCGCGGTCGAGGGGCATGCTCCCTTCCTGCTCCTGCTTGACGAGCTCCTCGCCCTTCACCTCGAGGGTGCGCTCGAGCTCGCCGATCTTCTTGCGCATCTTGAGCCTGCCGCCGGGGGTCAGGCGCAGGAAGAGCCGGTTCTCGGGTCCGCGCACGGGGTAGACCCAGGCGCTCCTGAGCCAGGACTGCAGTATCTCGTTCCTCATCTCTTCTTTGCTCTTGAGTTCCAAGGGGATGAGATCCTCCTGTCATGGTGTTCTCTCACCACACACTCTAACCCCTGGCGGGCACAAACTCTACCAGAGGAGTGTATCTCAGTAGGTGGGCTGGGGCAGGACCTTCGGCGTCGCGTAGACGGTGACCGTCGATCCCTCGGGTGCCCGGGTTCCCATGGCGGGCCGGGTGGCCCAGGTCACCCCGCGGTTGGCGAACCCCGCGTGCTGCTCGTAGACGAAGCGGACCTTGAAGCCCCGCTCCTCGAGCACCCTCTGCGCGGCGTAGTCGAAGTAGGCCCGCATGTCCGGGACGGTGACGTACGTCACCCGCGGACGCCCCCGCGCCGTCTTCTGCTCTTTCGCCGGGGTCCGTGCCACGCTTCGTTTCTGCTGCCCGCCCACCCCCGCCTTCTGGGGCCCGGAACCTCCGGATGCCGCGGCCGCCGTGTGATCCGACCCGGAGGTCGGCTGTATGAGGCTGGCGGCCAGGGAGACCCCGCCCCCGAAGACCAACAGCACGGCCAGCGAGGCGGCGGCGAGCATCCGCCTCCCGCGCAGAAGCTGCCCTCGCAGACCGCCCGTGGGCTGCGATTCCAGGAGATCTCGCAGCATCTCCTCGGCCGAGGCGTACCGGTCCGACGGGTCCTTGGAGAGGGCTTTGAGGATCACGGCCTCCGTGTGGGCGGAGATCTTCCTGTTCATCTGCCGGGGCGGCCGGGGGGGCTTGCGGAGCTGATCCCGCATGATCTTCTTGAGGCTGCCGTTGAACGGGGGACGCCCCACGAGGCAGTGATAGAGGAGCACCCCGACGGCGTAGATGTCGCTGCGGGGCGTGGCCTCCTCGCCCCGCAGCTGTTCCGGGGACATGTAACGTGCGCTGCCGACGATCTCCCCGCTCTCGGCACCCTCGTCCTCGAGCATGCGCGCGATGCCGAAGTCCGCCACCTTCACCCGACCATCCCAGGTGGAGAGCACGTTCTGCGGTTTTATGTCCCTGTGGATGATCCCGCGCCCGTGGGCGTAGGAGAGCGCCCGGAGCACCTGCACCGCTATGTTCTTCGCGTGCTGCTCGCTCAGACGGCCGCGCCGCTCTATAAGCTTCCCCACGTCGTTGCCGTCGACGTACTCGGCGACGATGAAGGGCAGCTGCCCGTCCCGGTAGATGTCGTAGATGCGCACGATGTTCTCGTGGTCCAGGGAGGCCATGGCCCTGGCCTCCTGCCGGAAGCGCACCCTGAAGGTGGCATCCTCGGCGTAGGCCTCGCGCAGCGTCTTGAGCGCGACCAGACGGCCGAGCACGGTATCCTCGGCCCGGTAGACGACGGCCATGCCCCCGGAACCGATCGTGCTCTGGACCCTGTAGCGCCCCACGAGGGCGCTCTCGAGCCCGTCATCCAGCGCTTTACCGCCTCCTGACATCCATCCTCCCTGGAAGGACATTATATCCGCCCGCTCCCGGTACCGCCGCAGGATACCACCCGCACCCCCAAAATGTAGGGGCCGGCGGAAGTCCGCCCGTCAGCTCCGCTTCAGGTACCACTGGGCGTAGAGCGATCCGGTCCACACCGGGTGCACTCTGAAACCGCCTACCTTCGGCGAGACGAAGTCGTACTCGACAGGGTAGTAGAGCGGGACTATGGGATCGTCGGAGAGGATCTGGCGCTGGATCTTCTGGTAGAGCGCGAGCCTCTTCCTGCGGTCGAGCATGTACTGTGCCCGCTCCAGCTCCCGGTCGACCTTCGGGTTGGAGTATCTGGAGTAGTTGTTGGCCGGTATCTGATCCGAGTTGAACAGGATGTCGAGGAAGTCCGAGGGATCCGGGTAATCCTGATACCAGTTCGCGAGCCCGGCGTCGGTCTTCCCTGCCTTGGTCTGGCTGAGATACTCGCTGAAGGAGACGTTCCTTATGGTGGCGTCTATCCCGACGTCCGAGAGATTCTGCTGGATCACCTGCGAGATCCTGTCCCCGTCGGGGTCCTTCGCGGTCCAGAAGTCGAGCGGCGTACCTTTCTTGAACCCCGCCTCCCGCAGCAGGCTGCGGGCCTTCTCCGGGTCGTAGGGATACCCTTTTATGCTCGGGTCGTAGCCGGGCATGTTGGGCGGCAGGATCTGGTCCGCCACCGTGGCCCGGCCGTTTATGACCTGAACGACGCGCTTTTTGTCTATGGCGTACTGCAGCGCCCGGCGTACCCGGGGGTCGCTCCAGGGCTCCTTTTGGGTGTTGACGTAGAAGTACTCGAGCACGTTGAGCGTGCCGTGCTTTATGTAGTCCTTCCACTTGGGGTTGTTCATCACCGCGGCGAAGTCCGAGGAGGGGATGCCTCCCCCGGCCACTTGAGAAGAGCCCTGCTCCACCCGCAGAAGGGCGACGTGCGGATCCACGCCGATGGAGAAGTCTATCTCGTCCAGCCTCGCCTCCGTGGTCTCGGGTCGGCCCGAAGGGTTCTTGTAGTCGTCGTTCTTCTCGAGGACGAGCCTCGCCCCCCTCTTCCACTCACCGAGCTTGAAGGGACCGTTGGCCACGACATGCCCGGGGAAGTCCGCCCCGTACTTCTCGACGGCCTTCCGGGGCACCGCGGAGGCCGAAGGAACACACATGGTCTGCAGGAAGACCTGATCCGGCTTCTCCAGGTCGAACTGCAGCCGGTACCTCGAGAGCACCTTTATCCCCTTTATGCCGCCCCTGGGCCTCTTCTGGTAAGCCTTCGCCCCGACGATGTTGGTGTAAAACCCGGTCACCGGGCTCTTGGTCTTCGGGTCCATTATGCGCTCTATGGCGTACTTGAACGCCGCCGCGTCGGTCGGCTCGCCGTCGACGAACTTTATCCCGGGCCGGATGTCGAAGACGTACCGCCTGCCCCCGTTCTCGGGCTTGGGAACCGCCTTCGCCGCCCAGGGTACGAAGCCCTTCCCGCTCGCATCGTAGGTTATGGGCGTGAGGAACATCGCGTGGATGAGCGGCCAGCTCACGAAGTCGTAGGCGAGCGCGGGGTCGAGCGTAGGGGGGTCGCTGTCCAGGCTCGTC
>JAIMBO010000013.1 GCA_023511405.1 Rubrobacteraceae bacterium | reverse complement strand
GGTGCGTGCCGGGTGCGAGGAGGAGGTGCCGCTCGAGGAGGTCCGGCCCGGCGAGCTGGTGCGTGTGAGGCCCGGCGAGTCGATCCCCGTGGACGGAGAGGTCGCCGAAGGAACCTCGGGCGTGGACCAGAGCCTGGTCACCGGAGAGTCGATACCCGACGAGAAGGGGGTTGGAGATGAGGTGATCGGGGGCTCCGTAAACCAGACTGGAACGCTCCTGGTGCGGGTGACGAAGGTCGGCGAGGAGAGCTTCCTCTCGCAGGTGACCCGGCAGGTCGAGGAGGCCCGGGCGCTGAAGCCCGGCATCCTGCAACTGGTGGATAAGGTCTTGCAAGTCTTCGTGCCCACCGTGGTCGGCTTCGCCGCTCTGGCCGTCCTGATCTGGACTCTGGGCGCCTGGCTGGTTACCGGAGAACCCGACTGGAGCCGGGCGATCTTCTCGGCCCTGGCCGTCTTCGTGATGGGTTACCCGTGTGCCCTGGGGATGGCGACGCCCCTGGCGATGATCCGGGGTGGTGGGATGGCCGCCCGGAAGGGCATCCTGATGCGTTCGGGCGAAGCCTTCCAGGTCCTGAAGGAAGTAAAGAGGGTAGTTCTGGACAAGACCGGCACCCTCACTGAGGGCAAGCCCGCGCTCGTCGAGTTGGTCCCCTTGAATGGCTTCGAGGAGGACGAGGCATTACGTCTCGCCGCCTCCGCCGAAGGCCCCTCCGAGCACCCGCTGGCGCGGGCCGTGGTGGACGCCGTCTCGGAGAGGGGGATCTCCGTGCCCGAGGTCCGGGACTTCCAGGCTGTGGCGGGCAAGGGCGTCACAGCGTCGGTCGAGGAACACCGCCTCGCCGTCGGCAGTCCCCGATTCGTGGAGGGAGAAGGCGCAGACCTCGCCCCGGCGCGCAGAAAGCTCGACGAGTTGCAGGCGGCGGGCAACACCGTGGTAGCCCTGGCCGTAGACGGCGAGCCCGCCGCGCTCATAGCCCTCGCCGACCGGATAAAGGACGACGCCGTGGAGGCGGTCGAGCGCCTCAAAGCCGCGGGTCTGGAGCCTGTGATGCTCACCGGCGACAACGAGCGCACCGCCAGGGCAGTGGCGCGCGAGGTTGGTATCGAGGAGTACCGGGCCGAGGTCCTGCCCCAGGACAAGGCGTACGTCGTGCGGGAGTTGCAGGAGCAGGGACACCGTGTGCTCATGGTCGGGGACGGCATCAACGACGCCCCGGCCCTCATGCAGTCAGACGTGGGCATCGCCATCGGCGCCGGAACCGACATCGCCATAGAGTCTGCGGACATCGTGCTGGTAGGAGAGCGCCTCGGCGCGGTGGTCGACGCCTACCACATAGGCATAAGCTCCTACCGCAAGACGGTGCAGAACATCTCTTTGGCCTTCGCCTTCAACGGCATAGGCGTCCCTCTGGCCGCAACGGGGCTAGTCTACCCGGTGTGGGCCATGGTCGCCATGGCCGCCAGCGTCAGCGTGGTGCTCGCCAATTCTTTCGGGGGTAGACTCATCTCCAGAGAAGGATGAGCGAACGATCGAGAACAGGCCGGGGAGCGTGAGCACCGCGAAGCGATCGGTCATCCTGCGGGTCGTCTCTGCGCTCACGGGGCGGTGGGCTCTGTTGCTGGAGCTGATCTTCCTCGGCCTCATCCTGTGGAGCATCCCCGCCGTCCGACACCCCATCGCCGGCCTCGTCGGTGCGGTCTCTCAGGGTGACGGAGCCGAGGTCCGCCGGATCATCGAAGGCTACGGAGCCCTGGCCCCGCTGGTCTCCGTCGGCTTGATCCTGCTGCACACCGTGATCCCGCTGCCGGCAGAGCTTCTGACGCTGGCAAACGGGCTCGCGTTCGGCTTCTGGAAGGGGCTCGCCATAACCTGGAGCGCGTTCATGCTCTCGGCTTCGATCCTGTACGCCGCCGGACGCTTCTGGGGCAGGCCCCTGCTCGAACGCACCATCCCCGAGCGCCACCAGAGGCGGCTCGACGAATGGTTGCAGAGAGAAGGAGCGTTCCCGCTGCTCACGGTGCGTCTGATCCCGCTGGTGCCCTTCAACGCAGTGGGTCTAGCCGCGGGCGCCGTGCGCAGCCCTCTGCGAACCTACCTCTGGACCACCGGGGTAGGCATCCTCCCGCTCGGCATCATCGTGACCTTCCTCGGAAGCCGCCTGGGCGAGCGACACACCCACCCGGGCGTCGCTTTCTGGGGACTGTCCGCCGCGCTTCTGGCCATCGTGCTCACGGCCTGGTTCGTCGGGCACCGTAGAAGGAGCGGAGGGCGGTGGGACACCTGAATCGACGGGAGCGAAGGAGGGGATAAGACCCCGTGATAGACATCGGCATCATGACCGGCTCGAGCGTCGGGGAGCTCCTGGAGTCACCCGAGGTCAGAACCGTCGCAACCCGCTTCGGCGAGGTGGAAGTCGCGACCGGCAGGGTGGGACCGTGGCGCGTAGGGAGCATAGCACGCCACCTGGCGGGACACCGACGTCTCTCCCATGCCGTCGATCACCGGGCGAACCTGGCGGCCCTGAAACGACTCGGCGCGCGGGCCATCCTCGCCAGCACGGTCGTGGGGACCGTAGACCCGTCCATACCCCTGGCAACCCCCATCCTCTTCGACGATCTGTTCTTCCCCGAGAACCGTCTCCCGGGCGGCGAGCCCTGCACCATCTTCGACGACCCGGACGATCCCAAACGGGGACATCTGATCCAGGAGGAGCCCTACTCGCCGCGCCTGCGGCAGAAGATACTGCTCGCCGCCGGGGAGCTCGGGCTGGACCTCACCCCAGGGGGCGTCTACGGGTGCACCAACGGCCCCCGGTTCGAGACGAAAGCCGAGGTCGGGTGGCTGAAGACGGCCGGGGTGGCGGCCGTGAGCCAGACCTGCGGGCCGGAGACGGTGCTGGCCGGGGAGCTGGAGATACCCTACGCGCTGGTGGGCTTCCCGGTCAACCGGGCGGCCGGAGTCGGCGAACCGGAGCCAGAAGATGTGCTGGACCAGCGGCTGGCACGTGGTGGTGAGGTCCTGCGGCGGCTTCTCCTGCATGCGGTGACGCTGCTGACAGAGGAAGATTTCTCCTTCGACCACGGATACGTCTACCGCGTGGAACGGTAGGTCAGGAGAGCAACCGCCGCAACCCGAAGAACGTACCGAGCACCTTACGGTTCGTCGCGGTGAAGAGCTTCTCCCTGTAGTAACCGTCCGCCACCCGCTGGTTGACCTGCGAGAGGGTAGGGTAGACGTGGATCATGGTGGAGAGCCGCCGGAGAGGGATGCCTCTCTGCATGGCCAGCACGAACTCGTGGATGAGATCCCCCGCACCTGGTCCGATGATGTGCGCGCCCAGGATCTCGCCCCCCTTGCCAGCCACCACTTTGACGAACCCCTCGGTCTCACCGTCGGTCACCGCCCGGTCCACCTCGCCGAAAGGGTGCCGGAACACCTCGACCATCTCGTGTTCCCTGCGGGCCTCCTCCTCGGTCAACCCCACCCGCGCCACCTCGGGATCGGTGAAGGTCGTCCAGGGTACCACCCGGTAGTCGGCCCGGGCCTTCACCGGGAACAGCGCGTTCCTCAGCGCCAGCTTCCCCTCATACTCCGCCACGTGGGTAAAGAGGCGTCCACCGGTTATATCCCCCGCGGCGTAGACACCGGGGACGGTGGTCCGGAGGTTGTCATCCACTTTTATCCCGGATTCTCCCAGCTCCACGCCGGCATCCTCCAGGTTCAGGCCGTCTACGGTGGGAGCACGCCCGGCGGCGATGAGGATCTCCTCCGCACGCTCCTCGATGGCCCCACCAGCTTCGTCGCGGGCGACCACGACCTTGTCCTTGCCCTCCCGGCGTGCCGCCTCGGCCCGAAACCCACCGTGGAAGGTGATCCCCTCGGCGAGCAGAGTTCGCAGCAGACGCTCGCTCACCTCTTGCTCCTCCCTCGGGAGCGGCAGGGAAGAGGAGGAGATCACGCTCACCCGGCAGCCGAAGCGGGCGAAGATCTGCGCGAACTCGCAGCCTACGGGCCCTGCCCCGATTATCACGATGGATCCGGGCAAACTCTCCATCCGCAGGGCTTCTATATGGGTCATGTAGCCGGTCTCCTCGAGCCCTTCTACGGGTGGAACGGAGGAGTGCGAACCCGTGGCGAGGATGACGCTGCGCGCCGGGATACGCCAGCCGTCCACCATGACCTCGCCCGGTGCATCGAGTCTGGCCTCGCTCTCCAGGAACACATCGACGCCCATGCGACGGAATCGCCCCGGGCTGTCGTGGACGCCGACCACCCGGATCATCTCTCGCATTCTCTCCATCACAGCCGGGAAATCCACCTCGACCTCCACCGGTTTCACCCCGAACTCCCCTGCGCGACGCATGAGGCTCGCCACCCCGGCGCTCCTGACGAGGGCCTTGGTCGGCACGCAACCGTAGTTGAGACACTCACCCCCCAGCCGGTCACGCTCGACGAGCGCCACCCTCGCTCCCAGGTACGCTCCTCCCGCGGCCGCCACCAACCCCGCCGTCCCGCCACCCACGACGACCAGGTCGTATCTGCTCCGCATCCTCTCCGCTCCTTTCGGTCCCGGTTTTCAGACATCGGCATCATCCAGGCGATACCTCTCCAGGAACCCCCTGTCTATGCAATCCTTGACCCTCCAGGGAAACCGGCCACGCCAGACCAGGGGGCCGTAGACGGCGAGCCCGGTGCCGTCGCCGAAGTTGAGGATGTAGAGGAAAAGCCTCTGAGGCCTGTAGCCGACGAGAGGTCCGCCTTCGAGGGTGGCCCGCAGGTTGCGATAGATCACCGGCCCCTGGCGGACGGCGAAGACCCCGAACCGGGGCAGGCTCTCTCCCCGGTAGGAGATGCAGTCGCCGCCACCGAAGAGACACGCGTCGTCCACGCTGCGCAGCTTCTCGTCCACCAGAAGGCCGCCGTCCTTCCCCGTGGAAAGACCCGAGGTTCGAAAAACGTCGGGCGGTACGACGCCCGTCGCGAGCACGGCCAGGTCGTAGAGAAGCTCCCGGCCCTCGCGCGTCCGGGCTACACCATCGGTGAGAGAGACGACGTGCGTGTTCGTCAGCACCTTCGCCCCCCTCGCACGCAGGTGCGCCCCAGCATGCTCCCGTGCCCTCCGTGGAGCACCCTGCAGCAACCCCTCGCTCCTCTCGGTGAGCGTGACGTCCCCTCGCACCCCCACCCGCTCGAAGAGCGCCAGGACGTTCGCCGCCACCTCACAACCCGCGGCACCTCCACCGACGACCAACACCCTGGGGATGCGAGAACGTACCAGGGAGAGGAGCCTGTTCCGGATCTCCACCACGTTCTCCACCGGTTTTATGCACAACGCGTCCATCCCGCGTCCAGGGGTTTCGCTGCCCAGGCAGACCGAGGCAACATCGTAAGAGACGGTCTCGCCCCCGTTCAGGACGATCTCCTTTTCAGCCGCGTCTATCCGCACCACCCGGTCCTGGACGAAAACACCTCCACCTCTCTCGACGAGCCCGCGCACGTCGATGCGATACCGCCGGGGTTCGTAGAGGCCGGAGATCACACCCGTCGCCATCCCGGAGTAGTGGAGGTATGGCGAGTCGCTCACCAGCGTCACTTCGCCCCCCCGATCGACCAGTTCCGCCGTGCGCAGAAGGGTGTACAGATGGGCATGCCCTCCGCCGGCGAGGACGACCCTCAACGGTCCTCCTCCCCGCTCCGCCGCACGTTCTGCACGTTGTACAGGCGGGCGAGGCACCAGGGGCTCACCCCGAAAGCGAACGCCGTCTGCATGAAACCCCAGAGCAGCAGGGTACGCAGCGGGCGTCCCCGCCAGCGGCGCGGCGAGCTTATCATCGGGCCGGGCAGGCAGGCCGTCTTTCCCGCAGCCTCCATCCTGCGCGCGAAGACGAGGTCTTCCATGATGGGGATCTCTGGGAAACCGCCCAGCCTCTCGTAGACGTCCCTCCTGACGAAGATCCCGGAGTCCCCGTAGTAGCGGCCGAAGCCGCGGTAGATCGCGGCCACGATCTCCAGCCACCACCCGAGGACGCCGCCGCCTGGGTAGGAGAGGCGGAAGTTGCCGCCCACCGCGCCGTTCTCGATTGCCTCCAGCATCCGGAGCGCGGCATCCCGCGGAGGCACCACGTCGGCGTGCAGGAAGAACAACACCTCTCCGGAAGTCACCCTCGCCCCGGCGTTGAGTTGGATCCCCCGGCCCGGTTCGCTCCGGACCAGCCGGGCCGGAGGCCGGACGAGCTCCGGGGTGCCGTCCGTCGAGCCTCCATCTGCCACCACGACCTCCCGTATCTGCGGCATTCCCCAAAGAAATTCGAGGAGCGAGCCTATGCAGGCCGCCTCGTTGAGGGTCGGGATCACGACCGAGACTCGCCTCCCACTCACGGGATGCCGCCCTCCCGGGTGATGGCCACCCCGAGCACCTCCGCCAGGTGCGGGGCGAGCCCGGGGTCCTCCTCCAGCTCCGTTCCGAGTCGGCGCAGATCCTCCGGAGTATCCACGTCGTACCAGGGCTCGAGGACGCGGACGGAGATACCAGCCTCCCGCACCCTCTGCAAGGTCTGCCGGAAGACGACCTCCGTAGACCACGTTATCCCCGAAAAAGGCTCTCCGAACAGCCGCCTGAGGCCGAGGAGGACGTATCCCCCGTCCCGACTCGGCACGATGGAGACCTCGCAGGCATCCAGCGCCTCCGTCGCTTCCCGGAGACGGCTCGGAGGCAACGTCGGGGCGTCGGTGCCCAGTATCAGGAGCGGCCCGGGATCTTCTGCGAACAGCCTCCCCGCCGCCGAGTACATCCTCTCTCCCAGGTTCGCCCCGACCTGTGCCATCAGCCTCACACCGGGCGGCAGCAGCGGCTCTATGAGGCCGAGGTGCTCCTCGGGGAAACCGGCGACGGTGACGGGTCCCAGAGATCGGACCTTCGCGACCACATCCATGATGGAGGCTCTCTGCAGCTCCGCCGCCCGGTGCGGTTCGAGGCCGAGACGCGTCTTGACCAAACCGGGGAGAGGGGCCTTGGTCATGATGAGGATGCGCACCATCCCGGCGCTACGCGCAGTGGTAGGCACGGGGGAGCGAGCCATCGAGCTGCCGGTACTCCAGGAAACGCTCCACAACCCTCTCCACCGACCTTCGCAGCGGGAAGATCTCCTCGCTCACCAGGAGGTCCGTGATCCCCGCATCGTTGACCCCGGCCGGGTGCCAGGCCACCCCTTCGGTAGAGACGGTGAGCTCGGGCACCAGCATCGAGCCCTCTATCTCCATCCCCTCCCCCGATTCACCCCGCCTCACCAGGGGCCGCACCACGTGGTCCTCGGGAGCCACCCCGATCTCCGCGAGCATCTCCCGCAGGACTGGGATACCCTTCACGTTCTCCGGTGTCTCGGTCGTCCCGACCCGCACCCTGATCCCCATCTCGCGGGCGATCTTTATACCCTCCATCGCTCGCCTCCAGCTCCCCGGGCCCCGGTAGAGGTCGTGCAGCTCCGGGATGCCGCCGTCCACGGAGACCTGCAGAGAGAAACCGGGCTCTCCGGCGAAACGCTCCAGCACCCTGCGCTTGCTCGGCGCCCCGAACAGCGTGGCGTTCGAGAGCACGGTGGTGGGCATCCGCGAGACCGCCCGCGCCACGAGTTCTCCGAGCTCGGGGAGCAAAAACGGCTCCCCACCGGTCAAGTAGAGCTGCCTGAAGCCCAGATCTTCGGCCTCTTCCACGAGGCGTTCGAACTCCTCGATCCCGAAGGCCCGCCTCCTGACATGGGGGTTGGAGCCCACGGAACAGTAGCGGCAGCTGAAGTTGCAGTCGTAGTTGGCATAGACCCATAGGTGGGCTGGAAACAACGGGGTGCCGAAGATCGAAACCACATCCCTTCCGTCGTCCGGCAGGGTGGCGGCCTCGCCCCAGGAGAGCCCTTCTCCAACCTCGATCTCCGCAGCCTCCCTGTAGAGGTGGAAGCGTCCCCGGGAGCGCTCGTAGGGAGGCAGCACCTCCAGACAGCTCGTCCACCATCCGGTCAGTATCGTCTCGACGAACGGCTCCGGAAGCCCCTCCTCACGCATCTGCCGGGCGAGTTCCTCGTGATCGTAGGACACCGGGACGAACTCCGCGCCCACCTCGCCCCCCTCCTTGCTCAACAGCGCGTACCAGACCTCCGTACGCCCGTCGTTCGCCGGGCGGCCGATGGCACCGACGTTCACCACCTTCCTCCCGCCCACCTCCCGCTGCCAGTGAAGCCCCGTGTGGGTACACAGCAGGACATCCGCTCCAGCCGCCTCCAGGTGGTGCTCGATGACCTCGTCCGGCGTGGACTCCCACAAGAACTCGTTGACCGCGAATGGGCTCCCGTGCACCATCCTCAGGGTCTTCTCGCCCATGTGCAGCAGGATTTGATCCGGCAGGGTCCACATCCACTCCCTGAACTCATCGGAGGTGTTCTTCCGGGTGTAGGCGTAGGCGATCTGAGCGTAGAGGTTGTCCCGCTCGTCGGTGTAACCACAGCCGCAATCGGGACGATCCTCCCGGATGGAGAGGTCGTAGTTGCCGGCGATGCACCGCACACCGTTTTCGAGCAAGAGCGGCCACACCCTGTCCGGGTGAGGACCGTAGCCGCCCAGGTCCCCCAGGCAGTAGAGGGCTCCCGCCCCCCGATCCTTCGCGTCCCGGATCACCGCCTCGAGCGAGAGCGCGTTGTTGTACACGCCGCCGAAGACGGCGATCTTCTCGTGCTCGGTCCACTCTTCGACCACTCGCATCAGCCAGCCCTCCTCTCGTAAATCTCCGGCTCGAGCCGCTCCAGGGGCATCCGGCAGCCCTCCGGCCCTCCGCTCCGGCTCCACACGTACATCCCGGCCGCTCCCAGGAGCCAGAACCCCGCGAGCAGCCCGAAGGCCGCCGTCAGGCTGAACGCCGAGGCCACCGCGGCGAGCCCCATCGAGGAGAGCGCCGCCCCGACCCTGCCCACCGAGACCGAGAACCCGACCCCCGTCGAACGCAGCGGGGTGGGGAACAGCTCGGTAAAGGTCGGATAGGCCGAGACCCAGGCGGCGGTGGCCGTCCCGTTGGCCAGGAAAAACGCCCACATCACAGCCTCCGGACCACCCGCGGCCGCCGCGAGCCCGAGTACCCCCAGGCTCGCGGCGGCCAGCACGTACGCCGAGGTCACCGTGGTTGCCCGCGGGAAACGGTCCATGACCGCCGCAGCGAGCACCCCTCCGGCGAGAGCCCCGGCGCTTCCCCCCGCGAAGTACGCCGGCACCCGCGAGGCGGGTATCCCAGAAGCCGCCGTCACCAGTACGGCGAAGAACGCGAAGAGCCCGTAGTAACCGCTCGCCTCGGAGAAATCCAGGACCGCTCCCAGAGCCGTACGACCAGGCACCCGCCGCAGAAGTTCCCCGACGGAAGCCCGAAACTCTCCGGAAGTGACACCTCTATCAGGAGCGGAGATACGAACGCCCGTGATCCGCTCTACGATCTCGCCAGCCTTGCCGGTCTCTCCCCGGCGCAGCAACCAGCGGGGGGACTCCGGGAGCGTCCGGCGAGCGAGCAGCGCCACGAGCGCCATCACCGCGCCGGCCGCGAACCCCACCCGCCAGCCCACTCCTGCAGGCAGGGCGGCGAGCACCACGGCGCCCACTCCGGCGGCCACGAGCGCGCCCGCACCCCAGAAGCTCATCACCGCAGCGTTCGCCCGTCCCCGGTAGCGGGCCGGGATGAACTCGCTTATGGCGGCGTTGATCGCCGAGTACTCCGCTCCGACGCCCAGAGCCGTGAGAAAGCGTAAAACCATGAGCATCGGGTAGTCGACGGAGAAAGCGCTCAGCAGCGTGAAGGTGGCATAGAAGGTCAGAGTGACCAGGAAGAGCCTGCGCCTACCGAACCGGTCAGCCAGAACCCCCGCCCCCTGTGCTCCGGCCATTATGCCCACGAGCCAGACGGCTATCAGGGAGGTGCCCTGCAGGCCGGAGAGGTCCCACTGCTGCGCGATCGTCGGCAGCACCGACCCGATTATCGATACCTCGAACGCATCCAGAAGCCACGCCACCCCCAGGGCCAGCGTGATCCTGGTATGGACAGGCCTCCACGAGGCGGTGTCCAGGGTCTCCAGCAGCTCTTCCCTCAAAGCGTCCACCTCGCAAAGACATTAGCCTCCATCGCGAACGGCCCGCGGCAGGTACGCGGACACCCCGCGACGGCCGCCGAGCCTCTACAAGGTCCCGACGCCCCGGCGCACGGATCTCTTACTTCGCCTCAGCAGCGAAAGGCGCCGATCTTCCCCGACCGTTCACCCCACGCCGAAGATCCGGCGCAGCCTCCCCCACACAGACCTCACCGGGCTGGAGCCCCTCGCCGCCTGCAAGGCCGCGAGCAGGGCCTCGAACTCCTCCCGGCAATCGCCGCACCTCTCCAGGTGATCCTTCACCAGCGGCATGGCCTCCGCGGCATCCAGCCCGGCCAGCTCCATCTCCACGAAACGGTCGAGCTGTTCGAAACATTCGTCGCAGCCGATCTCCTCCTCGGAGGTCCCGCCGATCGCGCGTGCCAGCCTGTCCAGATCGTCTGAGTTCAAAACACCGCTTTCCTTCGCAAGCTCTCCTCTTCAGACGCGATCATACCGCTCTCCGTTACCTCTCGTCGTCCACCCCCAGCACCTCTTCGATGGAGAACCCCTCCGCCTCGATCCTCTTCTTGAGCTTCTTGCGCGCGTCGTGCAGCAGCTTGTAGAGCGCCCCCCTCGTGGTACCCATGCGCCTGGCCACCTCCTCCAGGGGCATGCCGCCGAGGATCACCGCTACGAGGGCCCGGCGCTGTCTCTCGGTCAACTCCTCCTCGATGAAGCGCCCCAACGTCTCCAGCATCAGCCGTCGGGTGGCCGTCTCCTCGGGGGTGGGAGCGCTATCGACCACCGTATCCAGCCCGGAGAAGCGGGACTCCCCCTTCTCCAGCACATCCTGCAGGGAGACGTCACGCCAGTGCTTCCGCCTGAGCTCGGTGAACGCCACCCTGATGGCGATCTTCTGCGCCCAGGTGGTGAAGCGGCTCTCGCCCCTGAAGGAGTCCAGGTTGTCCAGTACCTTCATCAGGGCCTCGTGGGCCAGATCCTCGACGGAGGTCTCGAGTTCACCTCTTCCTCGGCCAGCAAACGCCGCCTTCAGCCCACGCACCAGCACCACCCGAAGATCGGCCACCGCCTCCTCGCGACGCGCACCTCGCAGCGCCGCGAGCCACTCTTCGTTGCTCCGCTCTCTCATGGACCTCTCCGCACTCGGACCATTGTAGCCCGAAACGTCGGGCCACCTTCCAGGCTCTTCGAGCGCCCGGGGAGCAGAAGAGACCCCGGACGAGCTCCGCAAAGTCAGGTAAGAAAAGTTCCAACCGCGTCGTCAACGTAGACGAAAGGTCGTTTTATGCGGGCAAACGCGGGAAGGAGAATCATGAGCACGGCAAGCCAAGGAGTCCGGACCACGGCGGGAAGGTGGGTGATCGCCGGTCTGATCGGGGGGCTCATCGCGGGCGTGATCTTCGCCGCCTTCGAGATGGTGGTGGCTGCGATCATGGGCCAGGGTTTCTTCACCCCCCTCATGATGATCGGGGCGATCGGGCTCGGCAAGGAGGCGCTCCCCACGCCGAAACCGATGATCGGGCTTTCCACCATCGTCCCGGTGGGTCTGGCCATCCACATGTTCCTCTCGATGATCTACGGGGTGGTGTTCGGGGCGTTTGTCTGGGGCGTGAGCTTCCTGCACGGCAACCGCCTGAGGCTCGTCGGTGCGGCGACCGTCTTCGGGCTGGTGCTCTGGATCGTCAACTTCTACGTAATCGCGCCGCTCGCCTTCTCCTGGTTCGCGATGGCCAACCCCGTGGTGCAGTTCTTCGCCCACACCTTCTTCTTCGGCACGGTGCTGGGCTTGTTACTGAGTACCAGGGGAGCCCCGGGCAGAAATGGAGGATGAACTCGGCCGACAGGGGACGAGCGACGTGGAAGGAGGGGCCCGGCCGGGCCCCTCCTTCCACGTCATTGCCAGCAACCCGGTAAGAAAACTTCTCTTCATGCAGTCGGTATGGGTGGAGAAGACAAACCAGAGAAGCCGGAAAAGGAGGTATCGCAAGTGGCCAAAGTAGCCATCGTGGTGCTTGCGGACACCGAGACGCACGGAGACCTGGGCCGGTTGGCGAACGCCCTCACCTCCGCCCAAGAATTCAAGGAAGCCGGCGATGAAGCGAAGATCATCTTCGACGGAGCCGGGACCAAGTGGATCCCGGAACTCTCCGATCCCGGCAACAAATACAACAAAGCCTTCGAGATGGCCAAGGACCAGATAGCCGGCGCCTGCGGGTACTGCGCCAGCGCCTTCGGCGTCAAGGACCAGATCGAACGCAGCGGCGTCACCCTGCTCAGGGATTACAGGGGGCACCCCAGCCTGCAGAAGCTGGTCTCCGAAGGTTATCAGGTGATCACTTTCTGAGGTTCGTCCTTCCACCGCCCGTCCGGGAAGATATCGAAAGGAGTGAGAACGTGGAGCAGCACGAGATCGTCGTCTACACCCAGCCCGCGTGTTCGGCCTGCCAACAGGAGAAGGAGTTTCTCTCCCGGAGAGGTGTGGAGTTCACAGAGAAGAACATCCGCGCCGACCTGGACGCCATGCAGGACATGGTCCGCATGGGGTCGCAGGCTACCCCAACCACCGTCATAGACGGTGAGGTGATAGTGGGTTTCGACCAGAGACGGATCAGCGAGAAGCTGGGGATCTGAGACACGTAGGGCGGCCGGGAGCTTCGAGGATCACATCCCGGCCGCCCTCTTCATATCCGCCGCACCCACAATCCACACTTGCAAGGGGGTCGATGCGTGAAACTCGCAGACATCGCGGCGAACCTGGGCAAAGGGATCTTCGCCGGAGTCGCCGGCACCGCAGCGATGACGGTATCGAGCACCGTCGAGGCGAGACTCCGGGGGCGGGGTGCCAGCTCGACGCCCGCCCGGGCAGCAGCGAAAATCCTGGGGGTCGAGCCGGTGGACGAAGGGGCAAAAGCACGCTTCTCGAACCTCGTCCACTGGGGATACGGCATCGGCTGGGGAGGCGTTCGTGGGCTGATCGCTGCCTCCGGCCTCTCGTGGCCCGCGGCGACCACGGCTCACTTCGCGCTCGTCTGGGGCGCGGAACAGGTGATGCTGCCGGCTCTCGGTGTCACGCCCCCGCTGACACGGTGGGGGATGAAGGAGGTCGCCGTCGACGCACTACACCACATGGTCTACACGGCCGCCACGCCGGGGCTCCCACGGAGGAAGGATCTGGGCGCACCCTTCCTCACCCGCAGACTCCGAAGAGAGAACCGGCTCTCTAGCCCCCGATCTGGCTCATCGTCCGCCGCCGCGACTCCTCGGGGAGGGTCTGCCCCGCCGGGGGCTTTATGCGGGCGGCGTGCCAGAGAACCTCGTGTATGGCCGGGATCGGGTCGGGAGAGCGGATCGCATCCTTCACCGGCACGTCCAGGTCGGTGAGCAGGCAGGGGTGGATCTTGCCGTCGGCCGTGAGCCTCAGGCGCGAGCACATCGCGCAGAAAGGTTCGGAGACCGGGGTTATGACCCCGAAGTTGCCCGGAGCGCCGGCGAACCTGAACTCGTCGGCCGGGGCGGCCGGGTCCTCCTTCTCGACTGGTTCGAGCTCGCCGAGCTCTTCCTGCGCCCGCTCGAGGATCTCGCGCCCCGAGATGAAGAGCTTGCGGAAGCGGGTGCCGTCGGTGTCGCCGTTTAAGGGCATCAGCTCGATGAAGCGCACGTGCAGCGGGTAGCGAAGCGTGAGCCGGGCCATGTCCGCGATCTCGTCGTCGTTTATCCCCCGCATCGCCACCGCGTTTATCTTCACCGGCGACAAGGGTGTCTCGAGCGCGGCCATTATCGCGTCCCAGACTCTCTGGAAGTGGTCGCGGCGGGTTATGAACGCGAACTTCTCGGGCTTCAAGGTATCGAGGGAGATGTTTATCCTGTCGAGCCCGGCCTCGACCAGGGCATCCAGGTTGTCCCGGAGGAGAAAACCGTTGGTCGTCATCGTGACCTCTTTGAAGCCGAGCGACTTCAGGCCGCCCACGAAGTCGACGACGCCCTTGCGAACCAGCGGCTCGCCGCCGGTCACGCGCACTTTGGTTATCCCTAAAGCGAGGCACGCCTCGGCGAAGGTGAGCATCTCGTCGAGCGTGAGGTGCTCGCTTTTATCCTGGAACTTTATGTCCTCGGGCATGCAGTACTGGCAGCGGAAGTTGCACCGGTCGGTGACCGATATCCTCAGGTAGTCGATCTTCCTGTCGTAGCTGTCTGTGAGCTGTACCATGGCTTCCTCGGGTCGCCGCCTTTCTCCTAGAGGATTGTATCCCAGATGCCCTACCCGGCATCCGCCGGTGTGCCCTCGATCAAACCGAGCCGGCGGGCGAGCGGGGCAGCGGTGGTGGCCTGGAGCAAGAGCGTGGCGAAGACCGCGAGCGCGACCATCGAGACGGCGATGTCCGCCCCCTTCACCCCCTGGGCGAGCAGCAGGCTCGCCACCGCCGTCGGCACGACCCCGGTCTCGCGCGACCAGCACAAAAAGAGGAGCTCGTCCCGGCTCCAGCGGGCCCTGCGATCCGGCAGCAGGGAGACGAGCACCGTGACGGGCCGGGCTACGAAGATAAAGACGGCCATCACCACGAGCCCCCCGAGGAAATACTTCGAGAGCGCGTCGAAGGGCAGGTTTATCCCGAGGGTGACGAAGATCAGCACGGTGGCGATCTCGGCGATCTGGGCCACGAAGCTCTCCAGCCGGCGGGCGTGGACCTCGTCCTGCCCGAGCCCGAGCCTCCTGCCGAGCCTGAGATCGCCCATGTTGCCGACCACGAGCCCCATCACGAACGCGGCCAGGTACCCGGAGCCCCCCACCGCCTCGTTCGAGAAGTACGCGAGCGCCACCACCGCGAGTATCGCCACGCCGGGGGCCTCGTCCCAGATCCCCCAGCGGGTCGTCGTGGAGACCAGGTAGGCGAGCAAGAACCCGGCGAAGAGCCCGATCGCGGTCCCGATCACCATCTCCTCGACGAACCCGAAGAAGGTGTCCGAGAGGGTGAAGCTCCCGGACTGCACGGTCCCCACCAGCGCCAGCGCCAGAACCGTGCTTATGGGGTCGTTGAAGGCCGACTCCGAGATCAGGGTCTGCGAGATCTTGGGACGGATGTTGAGCCGGTCGAAGAGCGGGATCAGGATGGCCGGGTCGGTGGCCGAGAGGATCGCCCCGACCATGAGCGCGACCGCAAAACCCACCCCGAAGACCCCCGCGACCGCGAGCGCGACGATGAAGGCGGTTATGAGCACGCCGGGCAACACCAGCATCCCGAGCCCGAACGCGACGCGCGAGATGACCTTGAGCGAGACCCCGACCCCGCCGTGGAACAGGATCATCGCGACCCCGGCGTTGAACAGGAGCTGAGCCCCCACCCCGCCCAAAGGGTTGGAGGCGACCCCGAGCACCGCGGGACCGATGAGAACGCCGGCCGCGATCATGACGATCATCTCCGGCAGCCTCACGATCCTGGCGACGAGCTGCGAGACGAGCCCGGCACCGAGGATGAGGCCGAAATCGAGCAGTACGCGCTGCAGATCTCCCAAAAACCTACTCCTCTCCGGCGCAGAGCCTCACGAGACGTCCGGCGAGCCTCTCCCATCCGAGATGCTCGACGCAGTTGCGCCGCACGGTTTCGCGGCTCAGCCGGCGCTCCTCCTCCGGAAGCCCAAGATACTTTATCAGGGCGCGGGCCAGGTTCTCTCCAAAATCCTCCATCCCCACCGCGAGCGGGAAGGGAAGTCCCTTCCCGATGATCGCCGCGGCTTCGGAGAGGCCGGAGTGGTTCGCCACGAAGGGCACCACCCCGCTCGCCGCCTCTTCGGCGGCGACGAGCCCGAAGGTCTCCGGGAAGATCGAGGGCACCACGGACACCTCCGCCGCCGGGAGCAGCCGCGCGAGGTCTTCGTGGTAGAGTGGCCCGATGAACTCGACGTCCTCGTGCATCCCCTCCGCCTCGCGCAGCAGCCCCGGCCCCGGCTCGAAGTGCTCCAGAGGGGCCTCCACGCCTCCCTCGAGGAGCCGCCCGGAGCGCGCGACGAGCGAGAGCAGGCGCCCATCTCCGGTCCCGAGCGCGAGCGTGAGCGCCTGCAGCGCCTCCCGGAAGGTCCCGAACCCGACGACGAGCAGCCGGGCCCCGGTCCTCCTCCTGACCCGGGCAAAAGCCTGGAGCAGGACGTGCACCCCCTTGGAGTGGATGAGCTTGCCGACGTAGACGACGAGCGGCCCGTCGGCCGCGAAAAGACGCTCCAGCCTCTCACCCGCGTCCCGGTCGTGGGCACGGGCGTCGTAGGTGGCGGCGATGGAGGCCAGACGCTCCGCGAGCTCGCCGGGGGTCTCTGGGCCTCGCTCCTGCAGCTCGAGGAGCGCGCGGGCCTGCTCCGGGCCACGCCCCGCCCCCCCGCGAAGCTCTCGGGGGAGCGCGGGGTCGAGCGCGTCGGGGCGGAAGAGGTCGGTGTTCACCCCGCCCGGGAAGGAGATGGTCCTCCCGGCGAGATGCGGGAAGTCCTCCGCGATCGTGCCGGCGCTGTGCCGCGAGAGGGCGAGGATGCGCCTTGCCCCGGCGAGCCCCTCGCGGGCCAGCTCCATGTAAAGGGGGCTCCTCCTCGCCACGTACTGCAGGCAGCTGCCGTGCACGATGCTCACGTAGGGTACGCCGAGACCCCCGAGCGCCCGGCGGGCTATGAGAGGGCCGGGGACCGAGTGGTTGGTGACGGCGGCCGGAGCCCCGCTTTCGCGCGCGACCGTCTCGAGCGCGGCCGCGTTCGCCTCGAGGTAGAGGTCGAGCTCTTCCTGCGTGAGATCCAGGAAGGTCTTCACCCGCCAGCCGGGGTATTCGTCGTAGACGTAGACCGGCAGGAGGTCTCCGATCACGGGGTTGTAGACCACGCAGCGTCCCGGGTACGGCGTGCTCCTTTCGCCGAGCACCCCGGTCCCACCCGCGTCCGCCGTGGCGTGGGCGTCCACGAAGTCGTAGGAGAGGGGGTCGGGCTCCTGACAGAGCAGGTGCACCTCGTGTCCCCCGCGCACCAGCGCCCGACAGAGGTTCTGCACGTAGACGTTGCTCCCCGAGCCGGAGAACATGTAGCCGTGGGTCATGAGAAGCTTCAGGGTGCGGTCACCTCCGGAAGAAACCCTCGTCCATCCGGGGAAAGGTACCACAGGGGGAGACCGCACCGGAAGCTGCTGTAATATGGATGCTACGGAAGCGGCCCACACGGCTCAAGGAGGATCTCGAAGGTGGCACGCACGAAGGCAGCGATCCCGAAGGTTGGCGAGGAGGCCCCGGACTTCAACCTGCAGAGCGCGCAGGGAGGCAGGCTGCGTCTCAGCCTGCGCACCGTCCGGGGACCCGTCGTGGTCGCCTTCTACCGCCCGTGGTCGGAGGAGGACGCAGAATACTTCCGGGCGCTGGCGAAGAAGGAAGACGACATAAACCTCGCGCTCGGCACCATCGTCGGCATCGGCGTGGCCGAGCCGGACGAGGCGCGTGAGTTCTGGCGCAAGACCGGCATCAAATCCTACGTCCTCTACGACTACACCCGGGAGTGGGTCACCGAGTGGGGGCTTCTGGAGCGCGACCGTGAACACGGGGATTACGCCCGGCCGGCGACCTTCATCGTGGGCAAGGACCGCCGCATAGCGCACGCCTGGCTAGAAGAACGCCCCTCCCCCGAGGAGCTCTTCGAGAAGGTGCACGAGATCACGGGGCTCCCCAAACCCCCGGAGGAGCAGGAAGAGCCCCCGAAGAAGGCCGGGAAGGAAGGGGAGGAGAAGGCTCCCGGCGGCGCCGGACGCGCGGCCCGCGGGAAGCCGGACTCCACAGACGAGGACTAGCCGGAGTGGAGCCGGAGGAGCTGCGCTCCCGCCTCGAGGCCCGGGAGGAGCACCTGCGCAACCTCTACGAGGAGCTCGCCGCCCTGCGGCTCGAGGCCGACGAGGCGAAGGCCGACCGGGAGGCCGTGCAGAGGGAGCTCAGCTCTCTCAGGGAGAGGCGAGGCTCCCTGTTTCGCCGCAGGGACGAGGAGACGAGAGACCTGCGGCGAAAGCTCGCCCGGCTCGAGGAGGAGAACGCCACCCTGCGCTCCCGGCTGCATAAGCTCGAGTCACTCCTCTCAACGCTCACGGACCCCGGGAAGAGGATCGAGGCGGCCGCCAGAGCCTTCAGCGGCTCCCGAGAGGCGGCAAGGGAGGTCGGAGCCATCGCCAAGTCCTTCGGCAGGCCAGAGGTGAGGCTCACCTTCGGAGCAGGAGTTCCACCACCGGTGGTGGTGAGCTTCCGCTGGGCCGGCCTCTCCTGCCGGACTTACGAGGTCCTCCCCGAGGAAGGGACGGTACGCCTGCTCTCGGAGGGGGAGGAGCTCCCGGAGGAGCTGCTGCGAGAGGATCCGAACGCCCGCCTCGACGGCGAGTGGCACCTGCGACTCCTCTAGGGGCGCCGCTCCTTCTCCTCTTCGCCTATCTCTTCCCTCTTCGCGCGGCCGAGCTCGTCCAAAAAGTCCCTCGTCCCCCGGATCGTGGAGCGCGTCATCCGCGAGATCCTGCGCGGCCCCAGCACCACGAAGACCACGAAGGCGAAGACGAGAACTTCGAATGGACCAATCACCTACCGGACTCCTCCTCAGAGCCACCATTCATCACCCGCGCGCCTCCATGAGCGCTTTGAGGCGCTCCAGCGAGCGCTCACCGTTCCTGCGGGCGAACCTCTCGGCCCCGACGAGCCGGGCCGCCCGGTCGAGAAGGCCGCGTCGGAGCCGGAAATATCCGCTGTAGGAGACCACGCAGCCGCGCTCCCCGTCGGGACGCACGACCACCTCCCCCCCGCCATCGACGACCGAGGTGTAGATCCAGCGGATGCGGTCCTCGCCGCGCTCGGTGATCTTCGCCTCAGGTTCCATCCTGCCCACCGGGGTCTCGAGGTACAGCCGGTAGCGCTCCCCGTCGAGCCTCTCCACGGCCTCCACACCGACCATCCACTCCCGGGCGTTGCGGAAATCGCCGATGTAGCGCGCGACGCGGTCGGCCGGCGCGTCGATGTGACGTTCGATCCGCACCGACCCCCCCGCCGCTTTCATGCCCACCCCAGCTCCTCGAGCCGCCCGTCGTCTATCCCGAAGTGGTGCGCCAGCTCGTGGATCACGGTGATGCGGACCTGCTCCTCGAGCTCCTCCGGCGGAAAATCCCGCTCCAGCGGGCCGCGGAAGATCGTGATCCTATCGGGCAGCTGCGCTCCGTAGCCCGCGCCGCGCCGGCTGACCGGGATCCCCTCGTAGAGCCCGTAGAGGTCGTTCGAGCCCGGGGCGAGCGGGGAGGAGAGGTTCGGCCAGTCCTCGACCACTATCGCCACGTTCTCGAGCAGCGCCGTGAGCTCGGGGGGGATGCTCTCCATGGCCCTCTCGACCAGCTCGTAGAAATCGTCCGTACCGCCGCCGTGCCCCATTTGGACCATTGTATCTCAAGCCGCCCGCCGGACCGCCCTGGGCTAGAATTCCCGCATGGCAGGCTCTGACACGGAGGTGGTCGCGTCTTGGTGAGGTTCCTGGCGGGGTTCGGCGCGGGGAGATGGGCCGTGTGGCTGTTCTGCCGCCTGGCGGGCAGGCCGCTGCCCGTGGAGCACGCCGCGGGATGGATGAGGATACCCGAGCACTCCGTAGAGCAGGTGCTCGAGACCGGCGCGCTCAGGAGCCTCAGCCCCGAGGACGTGCTCGAGGCGGCCCGCCGGATGGACCGCCAGCGGCGCGAGCACGACGAGCGATACCGCGGCTCCTCCACCCCCAGATAAAGGCGCTTTGCCCTCGGCACACGACTGGCGTAACATGATGATGCCTAGTTAGAGACTCTATGCGCACCGACGGGGGTGGAGGTGGATCGGCCGGAAGAATCCCTCCTCAGAAACCGGGGCTTCGTCAGGCTCTGGACGGGACAGGCAATCTCTTTCCTCGGCGACGCAATCTCCATGGTTGCGCTGGTCGTGCTGGCGGCGGAGCTCGGCGGGAGGGCATCCGCTGTCGGCGGCATCCTGGTGGCCCGTCTGCTGCCGACGCTCGCCGGGCCCTTCGTCGGCGTCCTCGCCGACCGGCTCGACCGCAAGGCGATCCTGGTCGGCAGCGACCTCGCACGCGCGGCGCTGACCTTCGGAATCATCTTCACCCGGGACCTCTTCGCCCTCTACGTGATGGTCTTCCTCCTCGGGCTCGCCAAGACGTTCTTCAACCCGACGATCCGGGCCGCCTTCCCGGGCGTCGTCGCCGGCGGCAACCTCACCCGCGCCAACTCGATCATCAGCGGCACCTTCAGCGCCTCGATCTCGGTCGGTCCCGCGCTCGGCGGCGTCCTGATCGCGACAGCAGGTCTGGACGTGGCCTTCGCGCTCGACGCGATCTCGTTTCTCGTCTCCGCGCTCTTCCTCGCGATGGTCCCCTTCTCCCGCCCGAGCCGGGAGGGAGCGGCGAGCTTCTTCGGGGAGTTCCGGTCCGGCCTCGGCTACCTCGCGCTCTCTCGCATCCCGCTCGCGGTGGTCATCGGGGCCTCGCTCATCGTCTTCACGACCGACCTGACGACGCCCGCGGAGATCTTCCTGGCCCGGCACTTCGGCGCGGGTACCGAAGGCTACGGCGTGCTCGTGAGCCTCTACGGGGTCGGCATGGTCGCCGGCAGCGGGTTGATGGCCGCGGTGGCGGAGAGGGTGAGGTTGATCCCGGTCTACCTCTCGGCCCTCCTGGGGTACGCCGTCGCGCTCTGCGGGGCCGGACTCTCCCCGACGTTCCCGCTCGTGCTCGCCGCCATCACGCTCGCCGGCCTCTCGAACGGCGTGGACAACGTGACCTGCGACACCATCCTGCAGACCAGCGTCCCGGAGAATTTCCTCGGGAGGGTCTTCTCGGTGAGGTTCCTGGGCTTCGGTATCGGAGAGGCGGTGGCGTACCCTCTCGGCGGGCTTCTGACCGACGCCACGGGCCCCTCCCACACGTACCTGATCGCAGGCATCGCGACCGCCTTCGCCCTCGCCGCCACGATCGTCCTGCTCTCCCTGTCTCCCGCCAAGAGCGGCTAAAGTTCCAGGCCCGCGCGGCCGATCATTCCCAGGTGAAGTCGCCAGACGCAGGCCCGATCGTGTATCATGAGTTCTCATCCGGGGATGAGGGCGAACGGGCGACCGCGATGTTCCCTACTCGCTCACGAGAGGCGTAGATTGGGCCAGGATCACCTGAGAACCTGCCTGTCGACGCTCACGGCTTTCGCCGTGACGCTGGTCGCCTCATGGGTCTACTGGTACGGTGTCCCGTCCGGTGGACGGTTCTTCGGCGGAGCCATCCTCTTCGCCGGGCTCGCAGCCGTCCTGCGCTTCCTCCCCGGGGAGACCGGAGCAAGAACCGGTATCGGCCCTCAAGACGTCGTGCTCGTGTGCGCGCTCGCCCTCCTCGGGCCGATCTGGACCTCCGCAGCCGCGCTCCCCGCGGCTTTTTTCACGGCCTCCCGCGACGGGTGGCGGGCGTCCTGCGAGGCCGCCTCCACCGTGATCGCGGCGTGCCTGGCCGGGATGGCCTTCATACCGTTTTACGAGCCGCTCCTCCTCGGCACCCCACGTCCGGCCCCGGCGATCTTCTACGGGACGTTCCTCGCCGGGGTCGTGCTGATCGCGAGCCGGGACGCGGCGGGGCTGCTCCTACTGCGGGTGAGGGAGGGACATCCGGTCGTGGCTTCATGGCGCGAGTCCGTCCAGCCTTACCTGCCCGCTCACGCCGCCGCGGTCCTGACGGCGTCCCTGGCCATGGTCGCCTTCGCGGCCTACGAGCCGGCCGCAGCCGGGGTCGCTCTCGTCGGCGCCGCGCTGAGCCGGATACTGGCCTCCCGCGCACGCTCACAGACGGAGCGTCTGCGGGCCCTGCAGGGCCGGGTGAGGACGCTCGAGGAGACCCTCTCGAAGGCCAACCTGTGGTTCGCGGCGACGATGATCCTCGAGCTCGGCCGCCGGGACGGATACGCCCACCGCCACGCCGCCGCGACGGCGGTCTACGCCAGGGATCTCGCGCTGGAGCTCGGCCTGAACGAAGCCAGAGCCGCTCAGGTGAGGCTGGCGGCCCTCCTGCACGACATCGGGATGTCCGGCTTTGAGAGCGAGCTGCTCCTCGATGCCCCGCGCTTCGAACCCACCCCTCGGGGAGAGCTCGCCGAACACACCTCCCGGGGGGCGGAGCTCCTCTCGCCGGTGCCTGGTTTCGAGGAGATGGCCTCCTGGGTCCTGTGGCACCACGAGCGTCCCGACGGTCGGGGATATCCCGACGGACTACGCGGCCCCTGGATCCCTCTGGAAGCGAAGATAATAGCCGCGGCCCAGGCGTACGCCGCCCTCGTATTGCAGAACCCGCACAGAAAAGGACTCCCTCCCGAGGAGGCACGGTCGAGGCTCGTCGCCGGCGCCGGAGAGGAATTCGACGCCTCCGTGGTGCGGGCCCTCCTGCGCATCCTCGACACCGAGCCGGAGGGCTACGGAGACGCCTCCGCCCCCCGCTTCGCCTTCCCCGAGCCCCCACGCCCGGGTAGCCTGAGGCGAGGCGCATGAGAAAGAGAAAAGAAAACTCGTTTGCCTTTTCGAGGAAGAGAGAAGATAATTTGTTAATTGGCGCCAATGCCCTTGTGGAGGGGGGCGGCTTGATGACGTCGGCGGTTCGGTATGGCTGATCTGGAGAGTGCGCGCTCGCCCGGGCCTGGTCTGATCAGGGTGCTCGTGGCGGGCGCCGTGCTGACCCTGCTCGGGGCCGGATGGCCGGTCGAAGCCGCGTGGTGGGCTTACCTGGGGGCGGTGCTCGCCATCCCGCTCGGCATCTCGAGGGCCTGGGGCTGGCCCGGGCCGCTCGTGCGGGAGCCCCTGTTCTGGGCTGCGGCGGACGCGCTCTGCGCGAGCCTGGTCGTCTTCGGCACCGGTGGGGCGGACTCCTGGTTCTTCGTGCTCTACCTGATCTCCGCGCTCGGCCTCTCCCGCTTCGAGCAGGCGGAGAAGGTCCTGCTCTCGGGACCGGTGCTGATGGCGGGGTATCTCGCCGCCTCGCTGGCACAGGGTGAGCGCACCCTCACCCCCGGGCTCGGGGTGCGGGCCGCCACCATACTCTTCGTCTTCGGCCTCGCCGCAGCGACCAGCATGAAGCTGCAGGAAGCCTCCAGGAGGGAGCGGGAGCTCTCGGAAGCCCTGCGCGAGAGCCACGAGCAGGAGGAGAGGGAGCTCGAGCTCCTCGTGCGGCTCGCCCCCCTGCTGGCCAACCTCAGCCTCGAGAGCGTGCTGCAGTGGACCGCGGAGACCGCCAGCGCGCTAACCGGAGCCCCCTACGCGCACGCCGCGCTGCTCGACGGCGCCAGCCACCGCACGTTCACCGCCGACGAGCGCGAGGCCTACCCCAACTGGTGGCACCCGGAGATCCAGAAGCTCCTGCTGTGGAGCTGCCGGGAGAGGAGGGTGGTCAGGAGCGAGGAAGAGGTCTGCGGCATGCGGGGATTTCTCGCCGTCCCCTTCGCCCCGGCGGGCTCCGAGCCGTCCGGAGCCCTGGTGATCGGGGGCATGGAGTCCAGCCCGGCGGACGAGCGGGCGCTCGAGATGCTGACCGCTCAGGTCGCGCCGGCCCTGGAGAAGAACCGGACGCGGGCCGCGGGAGGCAGAGACCACCTCACGGGGCTTCCGGGGTACTCCTCGCTGCACCGGGCGCTCTCCTCCGAACTCTCCGGGGAGCGTCAGGTCACGCTGCTGGCCGCGGACATAAACGGGCTGCGTCGCTACAACCGGGCCCACGGGCTCGCCGCCGGAGACCTCCTGCTCAAGGATATCGCACGCAGCCTGGAGAGGCTCGAGCTGGAAGCCTTCCGCTGCGGGGGCGACGAGTTCGCCGTGCTCCTGCGGGGCTCCAGCCGGGCGCGGGCCAACAGGACCTCCCGTCTCGTCCAGCAGACCGTGGACCGGCTCACCTCCGGCTCCCGCACCCCGCTCTCGGCCTCCGTCGGGTACGTTCTGAGCCGCGGTGGAGAGGATCCCGGCGAGCTCATCGAACGGGCCCGTGCCGCTGCCGAGGAGGCCAAGGGCGAGGGCGGGTCGCGCTGGCATACCATCCTCCCCGCCGCGGAGCAGACGAACAGGACCGCAGCGGCGCTCGTCGAGGCGTCGGAGGTCAAGATGCCCTACCTCGGGGCGCACATGCGGGTCGTCTCCAGCCTCGTGCGGCGGATGGCGGAGGTCATGGGCCTGCGGCGCGAGGAGGTCGAGCTGTTCTCGCTCGGCGGCCTGCTGCACGACGTCGGCAAGATAGGCATACCCGACGAGATCCTGCTCAAAGAAGGCCCCCTGACGGACGAGGAGTACGAGGCCATGAAGAGCCATCCGGTGCTGGGGGCCAGGATCCTCGAGGCGGCCGGCGGTCTGGAGGATGTCATCCCGGCCGTCCGCCACCACCACGAACGGCTCGACGGGCGCGGGTACCCGGACGGGCTGCGGGGAGAGGAGATCCCGCTCGCCGCCCGCATCGTCTTCGTGGCCGATGCGTTCGAGGCGATGACCCGCGGTCGGCCCTACCAGTACAGGATCTCCCCGCACGAGGCCCTGGCGGAGATCGAACGCCACGCCGGCACGCAGTTCGATCCCGAGGTCGCCTCCGCCCTCAGAAGGGTGATCGAAGAGCTCCCGGACCGCCGCACGGGCACCGGCGGCTGAACCCGGGAAGGATATACTCGTCCCGTGGACCTCTTCGACTCCGGAGGCGAAGAAGAGCTCTCCCGCAGGGCGCCGCTCGCCGAGCGGCTGCGTCCGCGGTCGCTCGGCGAGGTGCTCGGGCAGGAACACCTCACCGGCGAGGGGCGTCCCCTCGCCGATGCCGTCCGGAGCGGACGTCTCGGGAGCATCATCCTGTGGGGGCCTCCGGGCACCGGTAAGACCACCCTCGCGCGTATCCTCTCCCGGGAGGTCGAGGAGGAGTTCGTCCCCCTGAGCGCGGTGGAGAGCGGGGTCCGCGAGCTCAGAGGCGCGCTCGGGAAGGCCCGCGAGCGCCTCAAGTACGAGCGACGCGGGACGCTCCTGTTCGTCGATGAGGTGCACCGCTTCAACAAGGCCCAGCAGGACGCGCTCCTGCCCGCGCTCGAGGAAGGACTGGTGGACTTCATCGGGGCGACGACCGAGAACCCTTCCTTCGAGGTGACCGCCCCGCTGCTCAGCCGCTCGCGCGTGCTGCGCCTGCGGCCGCTCCCCGAGGAGGCGCTCGAGGAGCTGGTACGTCGGGGTGCCCGCGTGCTCGGCGCGGAGGTCTCGGAGGAGGCCGGGGAGGCCCTGATCCGGCTCTCGGGCGGGGACGGCCGGAGGCTGCTCAACACGCTGGAGGCGGCCGTGAAAGGCGGGAAGGTGTCGCTCTCCGACGTCGAGCGGGCGGCGGGTACGAGGGGCCCCCGCTACGGTCGCGAGGAGCACTACGACGTAATAAGCGCGTTCATAAAGAGCGTGCGCGGCGGCGACCCGGACGCCGCGCTCCACTACCTCGCCCGCATGATAGAGGCCGGAGAGGATCCGGTCTTCATCGCCCGGCGGCTCGTGATCCTGGCCTCCGAGGACGTCGGCAACGCCGACCCGCACGCGCTGCCGCTCGCGGTGGCCGCCGCCGAGGCCGTCCGCCTCGTCGGGATGCCCGAGGGGCGAATCCCGCTCGCCCAGGCCACGACCTACCTGGCCGCCGCCCCGAAGTCCAACGCCGCCTACGCCGGGATCGGCCGGGCGCTCGAGGACGTGCGCTCCGGGATCACGCCCGAGGTGCCCCTGCACCTGAGGAACGCCCCGACCACCCTGATGCGGAAGGAGGGCTACGGAGAGGGCTACGAATACCTGCACACGAGCGGCAGGGAGGGGATGAACCAGCGGTATCTCCCGGAAGAGCTCTCGGGGACCATCTACTACGAACCCAAGAAACGGGGGGCGGAAAAAGAGATCAGGGAGCGTCTCGAAAGGTGGCGCAGGGAACGCGAGGAGCGGCAGGCCTAGGCGGAGTCCTCGGCGAGCCTCTCCGGAGGGACATCGAGCGCGCTCTTCTCGTTCGTCTTCGGCAACAACGCCAGGAAGACCAGCGGCTCGAACCAGGTTATGTAGGCGTAGAACCAGTAGCTCGATACGAGCTGGAAACCGACGACGAGCGCCGCGGAGAGGGCCGCGAGCCGCCGGACGGTCATGGTGCGGGGAAAGTAGGCGACCAGCAGCGCGAGCAGCCCCAGCGCGAGCGTGAGCGGGAACTTCAGGGGCTCCAGAAGCGGCACCTGGGTGAAGATCGTCCAGGGGGTCACGCGCCCGTTCTGGAAGGCGAAGGTCCGCTCGTAGAAGGTTTTCGCGGCCTCGATCGGGCCGTTCCCGCCCAGCAGGAGCACCCAGAACGAGCCGACCAGGACGGCGAGCCCTCCGAGGGCGAAGTCGATCAGGGGCCCCGGCCGCAGCCGGCGCTCGTAGAAGAGCCAGAGGGGGCCGAGCATCAGCGGGAAGAGCTTTATAGCGAAGCCGGCGCCGATGACGGCCCCGCGGGCCAGCGGAGAGCTCACCAGCGCGAGCCCGACCGCGAGCGCGGCGGCGACGAGCACGTCGTTGGTGTCGTTGTTCGTCGCGTAGAGGGTGTAGGGGTAGGCGGACCAGGCGAGAAAGAGCGCCCCGGCCCCCTTCATCCCCGCGAAGCGGTAGCCGCAGAACATCATCGCCAGCGCCCCGACGACGTAGGAGAAGATCGTCAGCGCGTGCGCGGCGGGGAGATAGTCCCAGTGCCCGGAGTAGCCGAAGAGGTAGACGAAGGGCACGTAGAGCAGGTAGTTGAGCGGACCGTAGGTGTCGCCGCTCGCCACGTCTGACGGCATGTGACCGTAGGGAGAGACGCCGTGCACGATGCGGTCGGCCCCGGCGACCCCGGCGTATCCCACGTCGAGGACCCGCGAGCCCAGGTTGAGCCAGAGAAGAACCCCGCTCGCCGCCACCCCGAGCGCGAAGAGGACCGGGGCGGGGAAATTAGAAGTCCGCTCGACCCTCTCCCCCACCCCGAAGCCCATGAGCAGGGTGCGCAGGAAGAGGTAGACGAGCGGCGGGTACCAGAGCAGGACCGCCGGGTGTACGATCCCCTGCCGGAAGTAGGCGTGGGAGACGAGGAAACCGAGCAGGGCCGCCACGTCGAGCGTCCGGAGCGAGAAGAGCCGATCGTTGCGCAGGAAAGCCACCGCGAAGAGCAGCGCGAACGGACCCCACACGTACCAGTAGTTCGCCGGTCCGCCGTAGGCCCAGCTCTCCCCGCGGGCCATCTGCCAAAAGACCTGCGCCCCGGTATAGACGTGCTCCAGGGCCCAGGTGCGGTCGTCGATCTCGACCTCTGCGATCTCCCGGCTCTTCCCGCCCGAGGTGCTCCAGAAGCTCACCTTCCAGCGGCCGTTCTCGTAGCTGGCCTCCGCGGTATGCGAGGGGTGGCGTGAGAGCTCCGCGCGCACCTTTGGGTTCGCGGCGGCGAGCTTTATCGCCTCCCCGCGGGAGAGCGTGGGGTAGGAGACCCGCTTCGCCGCCGGTGTGATCTCGACTCTGATCACCCGCCCGGTCGCATCCGAGACCAGGAGCCGGGCGACCGTCTTGCCGGAGGTCTGCTCGACGAGATCCACCCTCCACTCGCCGTCCACCGGGTCGTAGACGGCGCGGGGCTGCACCGTCGGCCGGGTGACGTACTCGTGGACGGCCGGCACGTAGTACGCCTTCTGCTCGGCCTGCCGCGCGCTCATCTCGGGCCTGCCGGCGAAGCCGGCGGCCAGGAGCAGGCACCCGAAGAGCACCACGAGCGTGAGGGGCCTCCCGCGGTGCGTCCCCCCTCTCATCCCACCCTCTTCCCGGTCGGGGCGAGGAGCAGGGCGACCCACAGGATCACGAGCAACGCGTTGCGGGCGAGCAGCAGCATCACCTCGGGTTCGTGTCCCACCACGAGCTGATGGTAGTGGAAGGGGTATATCTGGGTGGTGAGATAGCAGGCCGTAAGGAAGACGGCCGAGAGAAAAACCCCGAAGGCCCCCTCAGCGCCGAGCGGTACGAGGGGCAAAAGCCAGATCATGTACTGCGGCGAGAGGACCTTCGAGCCGAGCATGAACGCGAGTATAAACGCCGCAGCGTAGCGGGGGAAAAGCGCGGGCGGCATCCCCCCGGGTCCGTGGCGGCGCCACAGGAGGAGGAGGCACACCGAGAGCAACGCGGCCGTCAGCGGGAAGCTAAGGGAGACGGCGAGGTCGACCCATCCGCCGTGCACCTCGAAAGCCCCATACGAGAAGCCGACCCGGCGCACCGCGCCGAGCGCGAGCAGCACCGAGGAGGCCAGGCTCTCGAGCTGCAGCCCGCGCTCCGCCTGATAGCCGAAGCTCGCGGCGAGCCCCTGCCCTCCCAGGAGACCGGCGGGCACGAGGAACAGCGCGACGACGAGCAAAAAGACGCCGAAGCCGAGTACGGCGTGCCGGAGGCGCCGGACCCCACCGAGAGCGGCGAGCGGGAAGACCGCCAGCGCCGGGACGATCTTCGCCGCCGCCCCGAAGCCCAGCGCGGCGAAGGCCGGCAGTGAGCGCCCCCTGGCGGCGCAGGCCGCCGCCGCGGCCAGGGTCAGCGCGACGACCGGATCGTAGCGTGCCGTCGAGACGGGGTAGAGGATGAGCGCGCCGAGGGCGAAGACCAGAGCGCTCTCCACCGCCTGGGACGGGCGGCGGGTGGAGAGCGCGGTCAGGATCATGCCCGCCACGAGGACGAGCGCCATCTCGGAGGCGAAGTAAAGCGAGTAGGCGGCCCTGTCCGCGGCGAAGAGGGCCGGCGGCAGGAAGGCCAGCAGGCTACCCGGGGGGTACTCGATGAAGAAGTCGCGGTAGGGAATCTCCCCCCGCAGCATGGCGCCGGCGACGGCGTGGTAGAGCTTCAGGTCGTTGGAGTCTCGCGCCTGGCCGGCGGGGAGCGTCAGGTAGAGGTTCATCAAGAGCAGATACAGGACCGCGCCGAAGAGCATGAGGAGGGGCAAGACCAGCCGGTCGTCCCGTGCTCTCTCTTCGTGGTCCCGCTGCATAGAGGTGGGTATATCCGGTGGCACACCTCGTGTAAAGGCTTCGCATTTGAAATATCCCTCATCATACGCTAGGCTCGTATGCAAGCATCTTCTTTTCTCTCTACCGGTTGGAAGGAGCGATGGCCATGGGTTCGGCGGGAATCACGCTCACACCCGCACCACACCTGAAACCTCCGGCCACGCGCACGCTCCGCGAAAGCCCTTCCACGACAGGCACTGAGAGCTCACAAGGAGGAGACCCTTGGGCAAGGAGAGGGGCGTAGAGCCCCTGCACCATCTCATCGAAGAGCAGGCGGCCCGCACCCCGCACGCTCCGGCGATCGTCGACGACGGCATGACGCTCACGTACCGAATGCTGGACCATAAATCCCGCGCCCTGGCATCCCGGCTGGCTCGGGAAGGCGTCGTCCGGGGAACCCCGGTCGGCGTCTACATGGAGCGCTGCGCCGAGTACGTCGTCGCCTGCCTGGCGGCGATGAAGGCCGGGGGCGCCTTCCTGCCGCTGGAGCTTGCCTACCCGGAGAGCCTGCTCGCCGAGGTGCTCGAAGACTGCAGGCCCCCGGTCGTGCTGACCCGCGAGCGGCACGCCGGCCGGCTGCCGCGTGAGCAGAAGAAGCTGTGCGCGGAGGACGGATGGGACGACCCGGTCGGGGAACCGCCGGATCCGCGAACCAGCCTCCAGGATCCGTGCTTCATCGCCTATTCCTCGGGGACGACGGGCAGACCCAAGGGCGTCGTCAACCCACACCGGGCGGCGGTCCGCTCATACCTGTGGCGTTTGGGGGTGAGCGACTACCGCCCGGGTGACCGGGTGGGGTGTAACGTGTTCTTCGTCTGGGAGGTCTTCCGTCCGCTCCTGCGGGGGGCGACCTCGTACGTGATCCCGGACGACGTCATCTACGATCCGGCCGCCCTGATCTCGTACCTGGAGGAGAACTGCATCACCGAGACGCTCATGACCCCCTCGCTCCTCGGGACGGTGCTCTCCGGGGGAGGTGAGGGACTGTCCGGGAGGCTCTCCTCGCTGCGCACGCTCTGGCTCAACGGCGAGGTCGTGACGAAGAAGCTCGCCCAGAGCGCGCTCTCGGCGCTGCCGAACACCCGCATCATGAACGTCTACAGCATCAGCGAGACGCACGAGGTCGCCGCGGGGGATCTGCAAGACCTCCTGGCGACACCCGACACCCTCCACTGCCCGGTGGGACAGCCGATGGCCCCGGACCGTCTGTACGTGCTGGACGAGGCGGGCCGGCCAGTCCCGCGGGGCGAGCCGGGGGAACTCTACGTCGGAGGTGAGTGCCTCGCGCACGGGTACGTGGAGCGACCGGAGCTCACCGCCAGCCGGTTCGTCGCGGACCCCTTCCGGGGAGACGGGTCCCGGATGTACCGCTCCGGAGACCGGGCTCGGCTGCTCCCGGACGGCAAACTGGAGATACTCGGCCGGTGCGACTCCATGCAGAAGGTCCGGGGCTACAGCGTCGAGCTCGGTGCGGTCGAGGCCGCGATCGAGCGAGAGCTCGCCGTGAGCGGTTGCGTGGCGGTCGTCGACGGCGAAGAGGGCGAAGACAAACGCCTGGTCGCCTACCTGGTCCCGGCCCCTCCGGAGGAACACGGTGGGCGGTACGCGGGCTGGCGTATAGACCCGAACACGGGGCGAAGCCCGGAGATCCGAGAGCGCCTCGGTGAGAGGCTCCCGCACTACATGGTTCCGGGCGTCTTCGTCGAGCTCGACTCCCTCCCCCTGCAGAAGACGAGCGGCAAGGTGGATCGCGGGAAGCTCCCCGCGCCGCCTCCCAGGGAGAGCGGCAGGAGGCCGCTCCCGAAGCGGATCCCCCCCGGAGCCTCCCCGGAGGAGAAGCGGGATCTCGTGATCTCGCTCTGGGAAGATCTGCTCGGGTTCGAGCAAGGCGAGGTGCATCCCGAAGACGACTTCTTCGAGCTGGGAGGGCACTCGCTAGCCGCCGCCGAGCTGATGGGAGCCCTGGAGGAGACGTTCGGCGTGCGGATCGCGGTCTCGGAGTTCCTCGAAGATCCCACGCCCGTCTCCCTGATCCGCAGGCTGGAAGCCCCTCCAGGAGAGGCCATGCACCTCGACCTGCGGGCAGAGGCGCGGCTGGATGGGGACATCTTCCCCGCGCAACCCGGAGCGCGCCCTGTACTGCTGCGGGAAGCGGAGAACGTCTTTCTCACCGGGGCCACGGGCTTTCTGGGGGCGTTCCTTCTGGAGGGGTTGCTCTCACGCACCAGGGCGAGGATCCACTGTCTGGTCCGCCCGCGTGGGGCGGAAGACCTCGAGAAGGCCATCGAGGAGAACCTGGAGGGTTACGGACTCTGGCACCCCGACTACGGGCGACGCATCGTCGCGGTCTCCGGGGACCTGGAGCAGCCCCTCTTCGGGATGGGAGAAGCAGACTTCGAGCACCTGGCGCGGGGGGTGGATCTGATCATCCACGCCGGAGCCCGGGTCAACCTGCTCTACCCGTACCGCGAGCTCGCCGGCGCCAACGTGTCCGGAACCCGGGAGGTGCTGCGCCTCGCCTGCCTGGCCGGAGCCACCCCGGTGCACCACGTCTCCACGAACGGCATCTTCCCGGACGCCGGCCGCGTGTGCCGCGAGGACGAGGACCTCGACGCGCTCGCCGGCGCCCGTCCCGACGGTTACGGGCAATCCAAGTGGGTGGCGGAGAAGCTCGTACGGCAGGCCGCGGAGAGGGGGCTCCCGGTCTCGGTGTACCGTCCCGGCAACATCTCCGGTCACAGCGAGAGCGGAGCCTCCAACCCGCACGATCTCCTCACGACCCTCCTCGCGGGCTCGCTGCAGACGGGGCTCGCCCCACGAGCGGCGGACTGGTCGCTGGAGATGAGCCCGGTGGACTTCGTCGCCGGTGCCATCCTGCAACTGGCCGACGATCCGGAGGCCATCGGGGGAACCTTCCACCTGGCGAACCCGGATCCGGTTGAGGCGGAGAAGGTCTTCGACTGGCTCGAGGAGGCCGGACACCCGCTGGAGCGCGTCCCCCTGCGGGAGTGGCTGGAGGAACTACGCACAACCGGACAGGGAGGAGCACTCCTCGCGATGGAGGAATACGGGCTGCGCGATGACAACACCTACGACGACGCGGCGGCGCAAGAGGCCCTCGCCAAGAGCTCCCTGAGACGTCCCGCGACGGATGCCCGCCTGATCGGACGCTACGCCGACCATCTCGCGGGCCAGGAAAAGTCCGGGGCAGGTCCCCTCAGAAACGCTCGACGGCGGGCCTGAGGTCGAGCTCGAGCGTCCAGGCCGTCGGATCCTGGACGTGTAGCCGCCAGTAGGCCTCGGCGATGGCCTCGGGGGAGAGCATCGTGTGCGCCTCGCGGTCCGGCTGCATGGCGCGCACGCGGGGCGTGTCGATCTGACCGTCTATGACGACGTGCGCCACGTGCACCCCCTGCGGCCCGAACTCGCGCGCCATCGACTGCGCGAGCGCCCGAAGCCCGAACTTGCCCACCGCGAGCGCCGCGAAGCGGGCCGACCCGCGCAGCGACGCCGTGGCGCCGGTGAGGATGATGGTCCCGCGCCCCGCCCCTACCATCGCGGGCAGCACCTCGCGGGCGCAGTAGAACGCCCCGGCGCAGTTGGCTCTGAAGCAGTAGTCGAAGCGCTCGGGTTCTATCTCCAGGATGCCCCCGGGCTGGAATGCCCCCGCGTTGTACACGAGCACCTGCGGGTCGCCGAGCTCCGACCGGATGCGCCCGAACGCCCGCGCGACCGACTCATGGTCGGTGGCGTCCGCCAGAACGGGGAACGCCCGCCCTCCCCCCTCCTCTATCTCCCGCCGGGCCCCCTCCAGGCTCTCGCCGGTGCGGGCCACGAGGGCCACCGCAAACCCCTCCCGCGCGAAGCGCCGGGCCACCGCCGAGCCGAGCCCCGGCCCCACCCCGACGACCGCCGCAACCGGGCTCACAGCTTACCCCCCTCCTCGCTCCACACCGGCCCGTCAGGGAAAGCGTACTCCTCCAGAGAGGCGCGCTTCATCTCTATCGAGTAGCCGGGGGCTTCCGGGGGCATGTATCGGCCGTCCTTTATCACGACCGGGTGGACGAAGTGCTCGTGCAGGTGGTCGACGTACTCGAGGATGCGATCCTCGAGCGAGGCTCCAACGCAGATGTAGTCGAAGATCGAGAGGTGCTGGACGTACTCGCACAAGCCCACCCCGCCCGCGTGCGGGCAGACCGGGATCCCGAACTTCTTCGCCAGAAGGAGCACCGCGATCACCTCGTTCACCCCGCCGAGCCGGCAGGCGTCTATCTGGCAGAAGCTTATGGCATCGGCCTGCATCAGCTGCTTGAAGACGATGCGGTTCTGGCAGTGCTCCCCGGTGGCGACTCCTATGGGGGCCACAGCTTTCGCTATGCGGGCGTGACCGAGGACGTCGTCGGGGCTGGTGGGTTCTTCGATCCAGTACGGGTCGAAGGGCGCGAGGCGCTCCATCCAGCCTATGGCCTCTTCCACCTCCCACACCTGGTTGGCGTCGACCATGAGCTTCCTCTCCGGTCCGATCTCCTCCCGGAGGATGGCAGCCCGCCTGACGTCGTCCTCGACGTCCGCCCCGACCTTCATCTTGAAGTGGGTCCAGCCCCTCTCGACCCCCTCGCGGGCGAGGCGTCTCATCTTCTCGTCGGGGTAGCCGAGCCAGCCCGCCGAGGTGGTGTATGCGGGGAAACCTTTCTCCAACATCTCCCGCTCGCGTTCGGCGCGGGTGGGCTCGTTCTCCCGGAGGATGTCGAGCGCCTCCTCCGGGGTCAACGCGTCGGTGATGTACCTGAAAGGCGCGCAGGAGACGATCTCCTCGGGGCTCATGTCCGAGAGGAGCTTCCAGAGCGGTTTGCCCTCTCTCTTCGCCCACAGGTCCCACACGGCGTTGACGATGGCGGCGGTGGCCATGTGGATCACGCCCTTCTGCGGCCCGAGCCACCGTAGCTGCTCGTCGGAGGTCATCCGCTCCCAGAAGGCCCCCATGTCCGAGGTGAACCTCTCGAGCTCCTCACCTACTACCAGCGGGGCGAGCGCCTCGATGCCGGAGACGATCACCTCGGTGCCACGCCCGCAGGTGAAGGCGAGGCCGTGGCCCTCGAGGCCGGGTTCGTCGGTTTTGAGGATCACGTACGCCGCCGAGTAGTCGGGGGCGTGGTGCATCGCATCTGACCCCGAGAGGTCGCGCGAGGTCGGGAAGCGTACGTCGCGGGCCTCCAGATCTACTATCCTGGTCATCTCTCTCTCCTCCTCTCTCAAACCACCCGGCTCGGACGTCCGCCCCGCACCCTCTCCGCCGGCAGCGGCTCGACCCTGCCCACGATAAAGAGGTAGGAGAGCGCCCCGACGATCGCGAGGACGCCGGCGGTGAGGAGCCCGCCGACGAACGAGCCCGTGGTGGCGAGGACCGCTCCGAGCACGGCGGGGCTCGCGATCCCGGCGAGGTTCGAGGCGAAGTTCTGGATGCCGCCGATCGAGGCGACCCAGGAGACGGAAGACCCTTCGGCGGCCTGCGGCGCGACGTCGGCCGGCAGCGACCAGACGCTCGCCGCCGCGAACGTCAGGCTCGCGTAGGAGATGGAGAGAAGCGCGAGCGCCCCGGCCGCCGTCGGCACCAGCGCGGCGAGGGCTATCACCGAGGAGAAGAGCATCCCGCCGACCAGGCACACCTTGCGCGCCACGGTGAGGCTCGCCCCCCGCCGGACCAGGAAGTCCGAGAAGAGCCCCCCGACCCAGCCGCCGGGTATCGCGACGATCGCCGGGATCGTCCCGAAGATGCCGAGCTGCAGGAGATCGAAGCCCCTGGCCTCCACCAGGTAGCTCGGGAACCAGGTGATGAAGAAGTAGATGACGAAGTTGAGGCAGAAGAACCCGATCATCATCCCCCAGATCGTGCGGTAGCGGAAGAGATCCCGCCAGCGGATCTCGTTCGCTCTCCTCTGAGGCTCCCGGCTCCTGTCGTAGTCGGCGGTCCTGGCCCCGCCGGCCTCGATGTACCGCAGCTCTTCCTCAGACACCCTCGGATGCCTCCTCGGGCTGCGGTAGAGCAGCACCCAGAAGATGGCCCACACGATCCCCAAAGCCCCGGTCACGGCGAAGGAGACCCGCCACCCGAACGCCCCGATGAGCCCGGCGACTATCGGGAGCGAGAGCGCCGTGCCGACCCTGGCTCCGGAGTCGAAGATGCTGGTGGCAAAGGCCCGCTCCTGTTTGGGGAACCACTGGGAGACGACCTTGGCGCAGCTCGGATACCCTCCGGCCTCACCCACGCCGAGCAGGAGCCGGAACCCGAAGAGCGAGGCGAAGTTCCTCGCGAGCCCGGTGGCCGCAGTAAAGACCGACCACCACACGACCGCCACCGTGTAGACGAGCCGCGCCCCGAACCGGTCGACCCAGTAACCCATCGGGAGCTGGAAGAAGGCGTAGGTGTAGAAGAACGCCCCGAGCGCGAGCCCCATCGCGAAATCGCCTATCCCGAGCTCCTTCTGGATGTGGGTCGCCGCGACCCCGAGGTTCGCCCGGTCGATGTAGTTTATGGCTATGCCGAAGAAGGCCAGGACGACCATCAGCCAGCGCACCCGGCTCCTCCCGGCGACTCCCCTTCTCACAGACACCTGTTCACTCCCCCTTTCCCCTGTCCTCGTCCTACTCTAGCGGGCGGTGACACCCCCGTCCACCACCATGCACGCTCCGACGACCGACTCGGCCTCATCGGAGGCCAGGTAGGCGGCCATCGCGGCGATCTCGTCCGGCCTGACGAGCCGCCCGTGCGGCTGACGCGCCCGCATCCTGGCGCGCGCCTCCTCCGGGTCGTCGTAGCCGGCCGTGATCCTGGCGACCCACGGCGTGTCCACCGTCCCGGGCGCGATGCAGTTGACCCTCACCCCCTCCCCGATGTGGTCCATCGCGCAGGCCCGGGTCATCGAGAGGATCGCACCCTTCGCCGCGCAGTAGACCGCCCGGTCGGTGAGCCCCACCAGCGCCGCGATGGAAGACATGTTTATGACCGACCCACCCCCGGAATCCCGGATGGCGGGGATGGCATACTTCATCCCGAGGAAGGTCCCCCGCACGCACACGTCCATCATCCGGTCGTAGTCCTCCTCGGTCGTATCGGGAGCGGTCGCCGCCACCCCCACCCCGGCGTTGTTGACCATCACGTCGAGCCCGCCCCACTCCTCGACGACCCGCCCGACGAGCGCCTCCACCTCATCGGCCCGCCTCACGTCCACCCGATGCACCAGCGTCTCGCCCTCGATCTCCGCCGCCACCTTCCGCGCGGCCTCCTCGTCCACGTCCGCCAGAACCACCCTCGCCCCCTCCGAGGCCATCCTGAGCGCTATCGCCCGCCCGATACCGCTCCCGGCCCCGGTCACCACGACCCGCTTCCCCTCGAGCCGCCTCATCCCCTGCGTCATCACCCACCTCCAGAGATCTGTTTCATTGAATGAAAATTGCTTTCTTTCCTTGACACGAAACATGAAAGCATGTACCTTGCGCTACTGCAAGGGGAAGGAGAGCAGGTGGAAGGGAAGATCAGGGAGAGACGCGACGGCCGGGTAGAGACGCTGGCGCGGGGTTTGAGCCTTCTGGTGGCCTTCGGGGAGGGAGGCGGGGGCAAGACGCTCACGGAGCTGGCACGGGCTGCGGGTCTTCCGAAGCCGACTGCGATGCGGATGCTCCGTACTCTGGAAGAGTTCGGGTTCGTGAGCCGGGAGGGGAGGCTCTACCACGTGGGTCCGCGGTGTCTTTCGCTGGGCAACCTCTACGATCTGGACGAGGATCTCAGGTGCTGGTCGCTCCCGGTGATGCGCGAGCTGACGCAGGAGGTCGGCGAGGTGGTACAGCTCGCGGTGTTGAAGGGGCGGGAGATCCTCTACCTCGAGCGCACCGAGCCGCGCCGGTCGGTCACGGTCGTACTCTCGCGGCCCGGCTCGACCCGCCCGGCGCACTGCACGGCTTTGGGCAAGGCGCTTCTGGCCTTCGGCGGCGAGAGGGAGCGGGAGGAGTATCTGGCGGTGGACAGGCTCGAGTCGCGCACGTCGAGATCGATCACCAGCCCGGAGGCGTTGCGTGCCGAGCTCGAGGTGACGCGGAGGCGCGGGTATGCGGTGGACGATACCGAGAGCGACGAAGAGGTAAGGTGCGTGGCCGCCCCCATCTTCGACGGGGCGGGGATGTGCATAGCCGCCATGAGCGTCTCCGCGCCCGCCTACCGTTTGCCGGAGGAGAGGCAGGCGGCGCTCGGGGCGCTGGTGCGGGAGTATGCCGGGAGGGTCACGCAGGCGTACTGCCGGGGGGTGGGACAGGTCCCGCCGGGTGCTGGGAGGAGGGAAGGATAACCGATGGCCGGCGGTGCGACATCCCAGGGCAGGGCCGGGAGGATCTGGCGTTATGTCCCACGGGGTCATCCCGTCTCCTGGTGGATGCTCCTCGTCACGACGGGGGCCATCCTGATCACCTCCATAGATCGCACGATACTGCCGACGGTCCTTCCGGCGATCCTCAGAGAGTTCGACCTCTCCACCGCTCAGGGCGGCTTGCTCGTCTCTTTGAGCTTCGCCGGTATGGCCGTCGGTGGCATCATACTCGGCACCCTGGGCGACAGCCCTGGTCGCGGGCCTCGCCGGGCGTGGATGTGGGGCGTGGCGCTGCTCTTCGAGATAGTCGGGGCCGTGGCGACGGCACTCTCGAGCACCCTGAATCAGCTTCGGGCCTCCCGGATACTCGGGGGGATGGGCGAAGGTTCTATGGAGCCGGTGAACGTCGCGATGGTCGGGGAGTGGTGGCAGAAAGAGAACCGTGGCTTCGCCGTCGGCACCCATCATACGGGATTTCCCATCGGGCAGTTTGTGGGACCGGCACTCATCGGGGCGCTCCTGGCGGTGGGCACCTGGCGGACCGCCTTCCTAGTCATCCCTCTCATAGGCATCCCAATCTTCGTGCTCCAGACCGTGCTCGCCAGGAAGCGGAACCTGGAGAAGGTCAACCGCTGGGTCAGGGAGCGCGGCATGACACCCTCGGTCACGGTCGACCAGATCGAGGGCGAGGGCTGGACCAACCCCTGGACCAACATCAGGCTCGCACTCTCCTACCGCAACGTGAGGCTCGCGGTGCTGACCAACTTCCTGCTCCTGTTCTCCGAGTTCGGGATAGCGTCGTTCCTCACGCTGCAGCTTACCCAGAAAGCGGGCCTCTCCCTCGGAGAGGCGGCGGTAGTCTCCGGCGCTTCAGGGATAACCGGCTGGATCGGCCAGATCGTGTGGGGGGCCGTCTCCGATCATCGGGGCAGGAAATTCTCTTTGGGGATAATCTCGGTCGGGCTCGCGGTGGCCACACTCGCGATGATCTTCATAAACAGCGCGGCCCTGGGTTGGATCATCCTGATCGGGTGGGGGCTTTTCCGCAACTCGCCCTACCCGGTCCTCTACTCCTCGGTCATAGACACCGTCCCCGACGCGGCGTCTTCGGGGATGGGGCTCATGATCGGGGTGGGGCTCGGCGTCTCGGGGACGATAGTCGGATCGGTCTCCGGCTACATAATCGAACACTTCGGCTTCTCGTGGAACTATCTGCTGCTCGCCGCGATCTACCTCTCCACCCTCATCCCGGTGATGATGATGCGGGAGACGGCAGAAGGACGGGTTCCCACCCGGCGATGACCCCGAAAGGAGGGAATGTGACGCGAGCGCAAGAGAGCTCATCCTTCGCTCAGAAGCTGAACGAATACGAGTGGGTCGATCTCTCCCACACGCTGGAAGAAGGCATCCCTGTGTGGCCCACACACGCCCGCTTCGGCCGCACCCTCTACGAGTCCTACGAGCTCGGGGATGCGGCCTGCCAGTACGCGCTCGCCATGGGCGAGCACACCGGCACCCACCTCGACGCCCCGCTGCACTTCATCGCGGAAGGCAGAGTCCACTACGGGATGGACGAAGTCCCCCTGAACCGGCTGGCGGGACGCGCCGCAACGATAGAGGCCACAGACCTCGCCCCGCGCGAGACACTTTCGGCGGAGCGTATACGCAGCTGGGAGCGGGAGTGGGGCGAGCTCGAGCCCGGGGACGCCGTCCTCATACGCTTCGGCTGGGACGAGCGCTGGGCAACGGGCAGGGAGGGCAGGGCCTTTCTCGAGGACTGGCCGGGCCTCGGCCGGGAGGCTGCAGAATACCTGGTGGAGAGGGGAGTTTCGCTCGTGGGCTGTGACACCCTGGCGATAGACGCCTCCGGCGACGAGACGTTCCCGGCCCACCACACGCTTCTCGGCAACGAGGTCTACATCGTCGAGAACCTCGCCAACCTGAGGTCGTTGCCGCCCTTCTGCATGTTCATGGCGTTCCCGCTCAAGATCCGCGGCGGCTCGGGATCTCCGGTCCGGGCCCTCGCGCTGGTACCGAAGTAGATCCGGGAAAGGAGGAG
>JAIMBO010000118.1 GCA_023511405.1 Rubrobacteraceae bacterium | reverse complement strand
CCCTCGTCCACCAGTTCGACCCGATCATCGCCGTCCGCACGTACCAGCGCCAGCTCCAACCCTTCCGAGGGAGAGTTGTCCGGGTTTACGACCTCTCGCACCGCACCCTCGGGTTCTTCGTTCTCGAAGTACAGACGCAACCTACCTCCCTCTCACTTCTCTCTACCTCGGGCCATCCCCGTTAACGGATGGTCAAGCGAGCGAGTTGATCACCTTCAGGTACTTGCCGTACTCGCCCTGGTACCGGCTTATCATCGGCTTCACGGCGTCTTTCCACGGCTTGCGGTTCACGTGGATTATGTTGTTCCCCGCAGCCCTGACCTTGCTCTTCGACTTCTGCACCAGCGCGTCCCAGGACTTGCGCTGGACGGCCACGGAGTCCCTGGCCGCTTTCTTGATGATCTTCTGATCCTGCTTGCTCAGCTTGTCCCAGGTGGCCTTGCTGATCAGCAACACCTCGGGAATCCGGGTGTGCTCGTCGAGCGTGTAGTTGGGCGCCACCTCATAGTGCTTCGAAGTGTAATAGCTCGGCCAGTTGTTCTCCGCCCCGTCCACGACCCCGTTCTGCAGCGCAGTGTAGACCTCTCCGTAATCCATGGGCGTCGCGGAAGCACCCAGGGCGTTCATGAGCTGGGTGTTTATCTTGCTCTGTTGCACCCGGATCTTGAGCCCGTGCATGTCCTTCGGGCTCCTGACGATGATCCCTTTCCTCGTGTAGAAACTCCTGGCCCCTGAGTCGTAGTAGGCTAGCCCCTGCATCCTCGCCGACTGCAGGCTGTCGAGCAACGCCTCCCCGGTCTTGCTGTTCAGAAACCTCCACATGTGCTCGCTGCTGTCGAAGATGTAGGGAAGGCTGAACACACCGAGGTCCTTGTCGAACTCGGCCAGCGGAGAGGCGTTTATTCGCGCAAACTCTATCGACCCTGCCTGCACCTGGTGGGCTACGTCGGTCTCCGCGCCGAGCTGGGCGTTGGGGAAGACCTTTATCTTGATCCTCCCGCCAGTGCGCTTCTGCACCAGACTGGCGAATTTCTTGTCCCCGATCACGGTCGGATAGTCCTGCGGCTGATCATCCGCCAGACGGAAGCTGTAGGTCTGCCCTCCTCCACTCTTGCTTTCGCCACCGCTGCCCTGAGCCGAACTTCCACCGCACCCGGCAGCCCCGAGCACCGCCATCCCGGCGACCCCGACTCCACCGAGCTTCAGAAAATCACCCCGGCTCAGCCGACCGCCAGAACCATCCTGGGTGACCTTGCGCTCCTTCTCGCTCAACTCTCCTCCTTTCCTCTACCCGTACAAATAACGCACACTTAGTACACTAATTGTTTCGACGTTTGTCCAGCGGGCCTCTCACCTCCTCTACAGTCCCATGAGCCTCGGTATGGTCATCACGAAAGCGGGGACGAAGGTGATCAGGAAGAGCACCACCAGCAGGGGCACGTAGAACGGCAGCATGCTGACGGAGAGCTTCTCCATGGAGATCTTTCCGATGGCGGTACCCACGAAGAGGACGCTTCCCACCGGGGGGGTGATGAGCCCGATGGCCAGGTTGAAGATCAACATTACGCCGAAGTGGACCGGGCTCATACCGACCTGTGTGACCACGGGCAGGAGTATGGGCGTCATTATCAGGATCAGGGGGGCCATGTCCATGAACGTACCGAGGAACAGGAGCAGGACGTTGACCATGAACAAGACGACGTACTTGTTGGTTGAGATACTCAGCAGGGCATGACTCATGGCGGATGGGATACCCAGCAGGGTGAGCAGGAACCCGAAAGCGGAAGCGGCGGAGATGAGGAAGAAGACGATGGAGACGGTGCGTATGGTTCTCTGCAGGATGGGCACCATCCTGCGCAGCGGGATCTCGCGGTAGACGAAGAAGGTGACCACGAAGGCGTAGGCCGTAGCGATGGCTGCAGACTCAGTAGCGGTGAACACGCCGGAGAGGATGCCGCCGAGGATTATCACCGGGGTGAGCAACCCCAGGAACCCCTCCCACACTATCTTCGGCACCTCCCTGAGGGGGACGGGCGCCTCTTTGGGATAGCCGCGTCTCACCGCGATGACGTAGCTCAGCACCATCACCGCCAGCCCGAGCAGTATGCCTGGGATGATGCCACCGGCGAAGAGGGCTCCGATGGAGACCCCTCCTGCGGCCAGCGAGTAGATGATCATGTTCTGGCTCGGCGGGATGATAACCCCCTGGGCGGCGGAGGCCATGGTCACCGAGGTGGCGTAATCATTGTCGTAACCTTTCTTGCGCATCATCGGGATCATCACGGAGCCTATGGCCGAGGCGTCGGCCACGGAAGACCCGGAGATACCTCCGAAGAACATGCTCGCCACCACGTCCACCATCGCGAGGCCACCCCTGAGCCACCCCACGACCAGGTTCGAGAGGGCGATGAGTCGTCTGGAGATGCCTCCCTCCGCCATGATCTCTCCTGCGAGGATGAAGAACGGGATGGCTATGAGGGGGAAGGAATTCAGCCCGTCCACCATCTTCTGTCCGATCGTGGTAGGGGATATGTCGAGCACGTACCCCGCCACTATGGAGGTGAACGCCATACACAGCGCCACCGGCACGCTCAGCAGCAGGAGGAGGACGAAGCCTCCGAGCAGTATCAACGTGGCCAACGTCTCCGGGCTCATACCAGGCTCCTAATCGACATCCAGCTCGTCGTCCGCAAGACGCTCATCCCGCTCCGTCCGCACCCCCGCCAGCTGGAGCAGGCTGTAGACACAGATCGCGGCCCCGGCCAGCGGCATGCAGGCGTAGAAGACGCCGGAAGGAAGGCCCGTACCGGGCAGCGTCGAGAGGTTAGCCAGGATGGTGAAGTTCCAGCCCTCCACCAGCAGGTACAGCCCGAACAGGAACGCAAGCACCAGGATGGCCAGCCGCACCGCCCACTGGACGGGGGGCGGGAACCTGCGGACTATGATCCGCACCGCGACGTGCAGCCCCTCGCGGAAACCCAGGGCTATGCCTATGAAGGCCACCCAGATCATGAGGATCATCGAGACTTCCTGCGACCAGTTCGGCGTGTAGTCCAGCACGTACCTGGAAAAAACCTGCCAGAAGACGATGATAGACATCGCGGCGAGGAAGACCAGCCCTACGTACTCGAAGGCCAGGTCCACCCCGCGGGCGAATCTCCTCAAGTTCCTCATCGCGTTCATCCCTCGTTCTCTCTCCCTCGTCCCACACCCACTTCGAGCACCTCGCCGTTCACGCACGCTCCCCCATCCGAGCAAAGGAAGGCCACGACGTCCCCGGCACGGGCTCCGTCGGAGGGCGAACACAAGACGGCGTTGACGCGCCCCCTGGCCTCCAGGGAGAGCTCTGCGACGATCTTCTCCATCCCGGCCCGGACCGCGGCGCGCTCCACCTTCTCCGAGGAGGAGTTCTCTCGATCGAGCCCGGCGGCAAAGAGCAGGCATTCGGCACCTCCTCCCTTCCTCACCAGGCTCCGTCCGAAATCCAGAGCATCGCCGAGGGCTCTCCCCATCCCGGAGCCGGCATCGAAGGCGTAGACCACTATATCGGAGTCTCTCCCTGGCCCGCGGTGCACGTCGGCCCCACCTTCTTCCCTGGCCCCCCTCAGCACGCAAGCTCCGACGACTTCCCGCCCGAGCCGCTCCAGAGGACCGAAACCAGCGACGGTCTTACCGGCGAGCGGGTCCCCTTTGGAGGATGTCCACCCTTCCCCGTCCCTCGCCCCCACATCCCGATGAGCCTTGCCTCCAACACGCTTCGTGCCCACGGTCGACCCCCTCACGACGAGTCTCGGTCTGATCACCCGTCGCTGGGGTGGGAGTTCACGGCCGTCTATGAGGTCCAGGAGGAGCTCGGTCGCCAGGTAACCGAAGTCGTAGTAGGAGGTACGCACCGTCGTCAGCCCCGGCTGGAGCAGAGCAGCCGGAGGGATGTCATCGTAACCCACGAAGGCAACATCCTCCGGGATCTCCATACCGAGATCCCGCGCGGCCTCGTACCCGCCGATAGCCATGGTGTCGCTCGCGACGAACACGGCCTCCGGAGGTTCCTCAAGCTCGAGTAGAGACCTTACAGCTCTGTAGCCCATCTCCCGCGTAAAGTACGGCTCGTGCCTCACGAGACCATCGTCGTAGCCTACGCCGTACTCCCTGAGCGCCTCCCGGTAGCCTCTGAGGCGATCACGGCCGACCATGATCTCTGGCTTGGCGCAGACGAAACCAATACGCCGGTACCCGAGCTCCAACAGGTGGGAGGTGGCCAGTCGGGCACCGGTGACGTCGTCGCTGTTCACGTAGTTCATCTTGCGTCCCGGAATGTGCCTCTTTATGACCACATAGGGCATCCCGGCCCGCTCCAGGATGTCCAGGTGCTCCTCGCGTATGTCGTTGGCCACCCGCAACAACACGCCGTCGGCGGACCGGTCCTCGACCAGGCTGCGGAGGTAGGCGGGTGACTCATCATCCTCGATGCCGGTCATGCTCAAGATAGCGTCGTGTTGCCAGGCGTACTCGCCGACACCCGCGATAAGCTCCCCCATCACGCTCGAGATCTGCCGCCAGGCGTCCCCGACATAGTCGATGCTGACGAACGCCACCCGGGCTCTGCGCACCCGGGGAGCGACCATGGTCCCCACCCCCGCCTTCCGCTGGACCACACCCTCGTTGACCAGCTCCAGAAAGGCTCTGCGAGCGGTCGTCACGCTCACCCCGTACTCTTCGCAGAGCTGGTTTTCGGAAGGCAGCAAGCTCCCCGGCGGGAACTCTCCCCGGCGGATACGCGCCAGGAGATCCTGCCGTACCTGCTGGTACATGGGACCGCCGGTGCGCCGTCCCGCAAGCCTGCCCCTGCCATCCACCGGTCCAGCCTCCTTCCTCGTCCGTCACCGGTCGCATCCAACTCCTCCTAGACGGAGAATACCTTCCGCCGGTAACGCTTACCGTCGATGGTCACGTTACGCAGTGTCACCTGAGCGTTCTCGATGTCGTAGGGTTCCTTGGCGTTCTCGAAGACACAATTCTCGAGGGTTACGTTCTCGATCGGGTCGTCGCCGTAGCCGACAAGGTCGAGCGCGTAGTCCCCGCTCTCGTGTGCCGTCACGTTGCGCACGTCGATGTCACGTACCGTCGGATCGTAGGATCCACCCGCCCCCTCTCCGTAGAAGAAGTCGATCTTGAACACGGAATCGGAGACCTGCCCAACGGTACAGTTCTTCATGTTGACGTTCTCTATAAATCCCCCGCGCACCGAGTTGGTCTTCATGCGCAGGGCGATCTGCAGGTTGGGACTGCTCAGACGGTTGTTCCTGGCGAAGACGCTGCGCACACCACCGGTCATCTCACTGCCGATGGTCACCCCACCGTGCCCGTCTCTCATGTGGCAGTGCTGGATCACCACGTTCTGGCACGGGACGTTCACCCGGCGTCCATCGGCGTTCCTCCCAGCCTTTATGGCGATGCAGTCGTCCCCGGTGTCGAACACACAACCGTCGATCAACACGTAGTCACACGACTCCGGGTCGCATCCATCGTTGTTGGGACCGTGGCTGTCGACCCTGATCCTCCGCACCGTGACGTTGCTGGATAGTACGGGGTGCACTTCCCACATCGGGGAGCGTAGTATCTTCACACCTTCTATCAGAACGTTCCGGCACCGATAGGGCTGGATGAAGTTAGGCCGCAGGTAGTGCCCGGACCCGAAGACCCGCTGGCGAACCGGCACCCCCTCATCGGCCATCCGCTGCAGTAAATCCCAGTCCGCTTCCTGATTCGGCTCCCCAGGTTTCCAGCCGTACTCCGTCTTCCCCTTCCACGGCCACCAGTGCTCATCGTCCGCCTGCCCGTCGAGCACCCCCGAACCAGTCACAGCCACGTTCTCCTGCTCGAAGGCATAGATGAAAGGAGAGTAGTTCATCAACTCGATTCCCTGCCAGCGCGTGTAGACCACCGGCAGGTAGTCGCCCGGATCCTGGCTGAACTTGACCGTCGCATCCCTGGTCACATGCAAATTGACGTTGCTCTTGAGATGGATGGCCCCGGTCAGAAACGACCCCGCCGGAACGATGACCCGCCCTCCCCCAGCACTGCTGCAATCGGCTATGGCCGCCCTGAAAGCTTCCGTGCAATCGGTCTTCCCGTCGCCGACCGCCCCGTAGTCGGTGATAACGAAGTCCCGGTTCGGAAACCTCGGCGGTCCGACCCTTCCGAGTATCCGCCCGGCCTCCGACCACCGACCAGAACCGGACCCCCGCGCCAGAGCCAGCCCAGGCACCCCAAAAGATGCCAGGAAAGCCCCTCCAACGGTGCCCCCACCATACCTCAGAAACTCGCCGCGGCTGACCCGCCTCACGCAACCTCCTTCCTCTTCCCCACAAATTATTGTACTTAGTACACTAATATAGTGTGGTGCAAGCACCTTGTCAACATCACCGGGTGATCTCTTCGGAGGTTGGAGTAGGAGACAGAGCCGGGAGGGGGTCCACGGCCCTCCCGGCGTTCCGTCGAAGGAGGACTATACCTCGGTCATCCTGCGGGCGTCGAGGAGCTCGGCGAGCTTCTCTTCGGAGAGGTCGGTCTTCTCGCGGGCGAGCTCG
>JAIMBO010000117.1 GCA_023511405.1 Rubrobacteraceae bacterium | reverse complement strand
TCGCCGGAGCGGTCCACGAGGACGGTATCGCCCGCGGAGAACTCGCCGCCGATGATCCCGCTGGAGAGCGGGTTCTCGATGTAGCGCCGGATCGTGCGGGCGAGCGGACGGGCGCCGAACTTCTGGTCGTAGCCGCGCTCGGCGAGGAACTCCTTCGCCGCCGGGGTGACCTCGACCGAGACCTTCTGGTTCTCGAGGTTCCTGTTGAGCCGTCCGAGCATGATGTCCACGATCCTGAGCACGTCCTCCTTGGTGAGCGGCTGGAAGACGATGATCTCGTCGATCCGGTTCAGGAACTCGGGCCGGAAGGTGCGCTCGAGGGCGTCGCGGGCACGCCGCTCCATCTCCCGCGCGTCGATGCCCTCGCGGGCCGTGAACCCGAACTGACGCTCGGAGACCAGGTGCTGGCTGCCGACGTTCGAGGTCATGATGACGATCGTGTTCTCGAAGGAGACCGTCCGGCCCTGGGCGTCGGTCAGCCGTCCGTCGTCCAGCAGCTGAAGCAGCGTGTTGAACACGTCCGGGTGGGCCTTCTCGATCTCGTCGAAGAGGACCACGCTGTACGGGCGGCGCCGGACGGCTTCGGTGAGCTGGCCGGCCTCCTCGTAGCCGACGTACCCCGGCGGAGCCCCGACGAGCCGGCTCACGGTGTGCTTCTCCTGGAACTCGCTCATGTCGATGCGGATCATGGCGTCCTCCTCGCCGAAGAGGTACTCGGCGAGCGCCCGGGCGAGCTCGGTCTTGCCGACGCCCGTGGGCCCGAGGAAGATGAAGCTCCCCACCGGCCGCTTGGGGTCCTTGATCCCGGCGCGCGAGCGCCTTATCGCCTCGGCGACGGCCTTCACCGCCTTGTCCTGGCCGATGACCCGCTCGTGCAGCACGTTCTCCAGGTTCAGCAACCGCTCGCGCTCCTCCTGGACGATGTTGGTCGCGGGCACGCCGGTCCACTCCTCGAGGATGCGGGCGATGTCCTCCCTCGTGACCTCGGGGGCGTTGGACTCGCGGCTCGTCGCCCAGCCCTGCTGCTGCTCGCGCAGCTCGGCCTTGAGCTGCTCGATGCGCTGCTTGAACCCGGCGGCCTTCTCGTAGTCCTCGGCCCGGACGGCGTCCTCCTTCTGGCGCTCGAGCGAGGAGATCTCATCCTCTATCCTCTTAACGTCCACCGGCGGGACCGTCGAGCGCAGCCGCACCTCGGCCGCCGCCTCATCCAGCAGGTCTATCGCCTTGTCCGGCAGGAAGCGGTCGGTGATGTAGCGGTCGCCGAGCTGCGCCGCACCGATGATCGCCTCGTCGGAGATCCTCACGCGGTGGTGCGCCTCGTAGCGGTCCCTGAGCCCGAAGAGGATGCCGATGGTCTCTTCGACCGTGGGCTCGCCGACCATCACCGGCTGGAAGCGGCGCTCGAGCGCGGTGTCCTTCTCTATGTTCTTGCGGTACTCGTCCAGCGTGGTCGCCCCGACGACCTGCAACTCGCCGCGGGCGAGCGCGGGCTTGAGCATGTTCGAGGCGTTCACCGCCCCCTCGGCGCCGCCGGCCCCGACGATCTGGTGCAGCTCGTCGATGAAGAGGACTATGTTCTTCTCCTCGGAGCGCAGCTCGCGCAGCAGCTGCTGCATCCGCTCCTCGAAGTCGCCGCGGAAGCGGGTCCCGGCGACCAGGCTCCCGACGTCGAGCGCGACGACCCGCTTGCCCTTCAGCGACTCGGGCACGTCCTCGGAGACGATGCGCTGCGCGAGCCCCTCGGCGATCGCGGTCTTCCCGACGCCGGCCTCCCCGATCAGAACCGGGTTGTTCTTGGTGCGGCGGCTGAGGATGCGGATGACCCGCGCGATCTCACCCGCCCGCCCGATGACCGGGTCGAGCTCCCCATCACGCGCCATCTGGGTGAGGTCGCGGCTGACCTGGTCGAGCGTGGGCGTCCGGCTCTGGCCCTGCGAACCGCCGGGGAACCCGCCGCCGGCGCCGCCGGCGCCCATCCCGGCGCCGGCACCCACGCCGGGGCCCATCTGCTGCCCACCGCGCTGCTGCAAAAGACGCAGGATCTCCCGCCGCAGCGCCTCGGCGTCCCCGGCGCCGTTCTGCGAGAGGATGCGGTACGCGTTGCCATCCCCCTCGCCCAGAAGCCCGAGCAACAGGTGCTCGGCACCTACCTGGCTCGCGCCCATCTGCCTCGCCGCGGTGAACGAGAGCTGCAGCGCCCGCTTGGCGCTCGGCGTGAAGGTGTACACCCGGTTCCCGGGGTCACCCCGCTGCTCCTCGAAGCGCCGCCTCATCCCCTCGACATCCGCCCCGGCTCGCCGGAGCGCCTCGGTCGCGACGTTCTCCCCCGAGACCACCCCGGCGAGCAGATGATCTGTGCCGATCGCGTCGGTCTCGGTCGTCCCCGCGGCGACCTCCCGGGCGCGCATGACGGCCTCCTGCGCCTCCTGCGAGAGCGCCTCGAAAAGTCCCGCCGATTGACTGTGCTGCTGGATCAAATTCTGCAACATCTCAAACGGTCCGAACCCGCCGCCCGACCCACCGAACATCCCGAGCTGCCTGGCACACTGATTGCACAGGTAGGTCGTCGTGCGGCGGTCCCCACTCTGCTGAAATACCTGCACGCTCGCGGGCCTCACCCCGCAGTTCTCGCATATCATCGATACAACGCCTCCAGACCTGTGTGCGAACCAAAACCCTTCTTATCTTCCCCGTTCCGGGGAAACCATAACCGTCTAGCAAGATCTAAGCCTGTCACGCTCATATTTTATTACTATGTCTCAGTAGATCAAGTAGATGTGCGGAGGTTCGGGGGGTGGTCGGGTGGGTAAGAAACGTTCCCGATGGCAGAGCGAAGAGAGGGAGGTTTTCAGGGCATGGAGGCGCGGGACACGATAGGTCTGGAGGCGCGGACGGCCGATGGGACGGGGATCGGCAGGGTCTCCGATGTTCTCTACGACGAGGGAAGCGGCGCGGCGACCCACCTGGTCGTCGAGCGCGAAGGGGAGAGCTTCGAGGTCCCCATCTCCGAGATATCCCTCGACGAGGAGGCGGACTTCGTCACCCTCCGGACCGACCGCCCGGACGCGGAGCCGGGAGACCATGTGGAGGATCGGGTGGAGCAAGAGGAATACGCCCCGGACGAGTCGGATGAAGAGGACTACCAGCACGAGGGTCAGTTCGTCACCGAGCCGCAGAGCGAGCCGGAGGCGCTCTCTCCCGAGGATCTGGCACGCGAGGACTGGGAGGACGAGACCTACACCCCGGACTCCGGCTACCCCAGGAACGACGTCTACATAGACCCGGACACCGGCGAGGAGGTCACCGACCCGTACCTGGAGGACAACCGGGACCTCGGGGACGACGTGGAGGACCTGCTCGAGGACACGGAGCTCACGGTCCGCTCCGTGAAGGAGGGCGTCGTCGAGCTCTCGGGGAGGGCAGCCTCGCAGCAGGACCTGGAGGATACGATAGAGGAGATCATGGGGCTCGAGGGCGTCCGGGAGGTGGACGCGACCGACGTCGAGGTCTCCGGCTAGCGCAGCCGGGGGACGACCTCTTCGGCGAAGCGGTGGAGCATCGAGTGGTCGTAGGCGAGGCGCGGCAGGTAGACGATGATGTAGTCCGCCCCCGCCTCGACGCACCGCTCCAGACGTGATGCGACCTCGTCCGGGGTGCCGACGACGAACTCTTTGGCGTACTCCTCGTAGCTGCGGCCCATGCGGGCCCTCCCGGTGGCCCGCTCGGGGTCCTCGCCCTCCTCGAGGAGGTGGACGTTCACCGAGGTGGAGCGTGTGATCTCCTCGAAGTCGCGCCCCTCGCGCTCGCAGTGGCCGCGCAGGACGTCGAGCTTGTGCCGGATCGCCTCCGGGTCCCCCCCGCCGACGTTGCAGGCGTCGCCCCAGCGGGCGACCAGGCGCAGCGTCACCCTCTCGCCGCCGCCCCCGATCCAGAACGGCGGGTGCGGCTTCTGCGCGCTCTTGGGCTCGTTGATCGGGCGGTCTATGTGGTAGAACTCGCCGTCGAAGACGACGTCGTCCTCGGTCCACAGGCGGTGGATGATCTCGCACGCCTCCCGGAAGGCGCGCATCCTCTCGGGGACTTCGGGGAAGCCGTAGCCGTAGGCGCGCCACTCGTGCTCGTACCAGCCCGCCCCGAGCCCGAAGAGGAGCCTGCCGCCGCTCATCACGTCCGCGGTGGAGGCCATCTTCGCCAAGAGCGCCGGGTTGCGGTAGCCGTTGCAGGTGACCATCTGCCCGATCTTCACCCGCCTCGTGTCGCGGGCGAGCCCAGCGGTGGACATCCAGCACTCGAAGACGGTGTTCTTCGTCGGCTCGGGTACGGTGTGGAAGTGGTCGTAGAGCCAGATCGAATCGAACGCCCCGCTCTCCTCTGCGGCCCGGGCGACGGAGGTCATCGCTTCATACTGCTCGACCGGGTCCTCTATCTCGACGAGGTCCATCCTCCACCCCTGCGGCACGAAGGCGCCGAACTCCACCGGCATGAACACCCCTCTCTCTCGCTCCTGCAACCAGGGAAGCATAACCCCCGGCGGGGCGTAAAGTCTAACCCCTGCGGTCCGGGTAGCGGGCGACGGTCCGGATCTGCAATCCCCCGCGCACCCGCTGGGTGAGATCGACGGTCATCTCCTCCGGCCCGCAGGCGCGGACCAGATCCTCGAGGAGCGTCGCCGCGAGTTCCTCGGCGAAGATACCCCGATCCCGGAAGCCCCACAGGTAGAGCTTGAGGGATTTCGATTCGATCAGGCGCTCCCCCGGACGGTAGCTGAGCTTCAGGTCGTAGAAGTCCGGCTGGCCGGTCACCGGGCAGAGGGCCGTCAGCTCCTGCGTGGTGAACTCGACGGTCGCGTCGGTCGCGCCGTGGCGCCAGGGTACGGTATCCAGCTCGTCGGCCCCTATCGGGCCGCGCACCTCCCGCCCGAGCACCCGCCTGTCCGCAGCGTCGGACAAGGTCAAAACCTCCTCTGTTCGCCTCTTCCGGCGGACAGATGTTACTGCGCGAGCGCGCAACCGTCCTTGCGCGGGTCGCTCCCGCAGGCCCTCACTCCTCCTTCGAGGATCCTGATGACCTGCGCCCCGCCGGTGGGAACCGCGTAGTCCGGCCCCACCTCGACCGCATGCCCCATCCGGCGCAGCCCCTCAACGGTCCTCTCCGGGTAGCGGCCCTCCAGAAGAAGGGTCTCGCCGTCGTGGAAGTGGCGCGGATGTTCGGCGGCCTCCTGCGGGCTCATCCCGTAGTCGAGGAGGTCGGCGAGGAGCTGGGCGTGTCCCTGCGGCTGCATCGGCCCGCCCATCACCCCGAAGACGGCCCAGAGCGCACCCTCTCTGGTGGCGAGCGCCGGGATGATCGTGTGCAGCGGACGCTTCCCGGGCGCGAGCTCGTTGGGATGCCCCTCCTCGAGGGTGAAGCACGCCCCCCGGTTCTGCAGGCAGACCCCGGTCCCTCCGGCGACGATGCCGCTCCCGAAACCTTTGTAGAGGCTGTTTATGAAAGAGCAGCCGTTCCCCTCCTCGTCCACCGCGCAGAGGTAGGTGGTGTCGCTCCCGAGGGAGAGCTCTCGAGAGGCTCCCGCGGCCCGCTCCCGGGAGATCTCCTCCCGCAGGCCGGCCGCGTACTCCTTCGAGAGCATCCGCTCCACCGGCACCTCGCAGAAATCCGGGTCGCCCACCCTCTCCTGCAGATCTCTGAACGCGAGCTTCTTGGCCTCGACCTCGAGGTGGACGCGCCCGGCGCCGAGGGGGTCGAGCTCCGCCAGCTCGAAACCCTCCAGGATGCCCAGCATCTCGAGCGCCGCTATCCCCTGGGTGGGCGGCGGGATCTCGTAGACCCTCACCCCGCGGTAGTCGGTCGAGATGGGCTCGACCCATTCGGTCTGGTGCTCTGCGAGATCCTCCTCGGAGAGGAATCCCCCAGCCTCCCGCACCGACCGGGCGATGCGCCGGGCGATCTCACCCTCGTAGAAGGCGTCCGCCCCGCCCTCGCAGAGGACCTCGAGCGTGCGGGCGAGGTCGGGCTGCAGGAACCTCTGCCCGGCCCGGGGCACCCTCCCACCGGGAAGGAAGCAGCGCGCGGCAGCCTCGTCCTTGCGCAGCAGCTCCCCGGCCGTCTCCCAGTAGCGACCGACCACCTCGGCCACGATACACCCTTCCCTGGCGTAGCGGAGCGCGTTCTCGAGCAGCCGCCCGAGCGGCAGCCGCCCGAGCTCCCTCGCGGCATCCTCCCACAGCCTCACCGCCCCGGGCACGGTCACCGTGAGCGCCCCACGGTCGGGCATCCGCGAGAGGCCCATATCGCGCAGCTTCTGCGCGTCGATCCCGCGCGGGGCACCACCGGCGCCACAGGCCCCCACCACCCTGCCGCTTTTGGCCTCGTAGAAAAGGAGGAACGCGTCCCCCCCCATCCCGGTGGTCATCGGCGCGACGACGGCCAGGGTGGCCGCCATCGCGACGCACGCATCGACCGCGTTCCCCCCCTCCTCGAGCACCCGGATGCCAGCCAGGGCCGCCTGCGGGTGCTCGCAGGCCACCGCCCCCCGCATCCCGTAGACCGTCGATCTCCCCCCAGCATCTGGTCGTATCGGCATCTCCACCCCCTCTCCCGATGGTAATACCAATTATACGCCCATCTCAGGCGCCGCGGGGTCCGTGGGTACGGGGCGCATGCGGCGTATCCGAGAGGGACTAGCGCCTGAACTCGCGCAGAAGCTCCGCGAGG
>JAIMBO010000012.1 GCA_023511405.1 Rubrobacteraceae bacterium | reverse complement strand
GGGGTCCGTGGGTACGGGGCGCATGCGGCGTATCCGAGAGGGACTAGCGCCTGAACTCGCGCAGAAGCTCCGCGAGGTTGATGCGCTTCACTATCGGGCGTCCGTGCGGGCAGACATCCCCGAACTCGCACGACGCCCACTCTTTCAGCAGCCGGGCCATCTGGTCCTGGCTGAGTCTCTCTCCGAACCTCGTCGATCCGCGGCAGGCGAGGGCTTTCGCCAGATCCTCGCCCCCCGCGAGCGTCTCTATCGCGGCGAGGAAAGCCTCGGCCGCATCAGCGGTCCCTTCGGGGACGCTCGTGAGCTTCACCGCGTCCGTCCCGAACGTCTCGAACCGGAAGCCGAGCGCCTCCAGCTCCCCCTCGAAGCCCCAGACCTCAGCCGCAAGGCCCTCCGGAAGGTGCACCGGGACGGGCTCTCGCAGCGGCGTGGGATCGCGCCTGAGGTCCCTCTGCAGACGCTCGTAGAGGATGCGCTCGTGCGCCCCGTGCTGGTCGAGGACGAGGAGCTCCTCCCCCCTCTGGGCGACGATCATGCGCCCGGCGAACTGACCCAGGAGCTGGAGATTCGCCGGTCCGTCCTCCCCCCGTCCGGCGCCCCGCTCGCGGCGCTCGAGGGAGAGGGCGCCGCGGATCGCGCCGACCACCAGCGGGTACACCGATCGTCCGCCGCGCAGCCTCACCGCGCTCTTGGCCGGATGGACGTTCACGTCCACCTCGCCGGGGCCGAGCTCGAGCCGCAGGAAGGCCGCCGGGTGGCGGCCCTTCGGCAGCAGGTCGGCGTAGGCCCGGAAGACCGCCGGAGCGAAGGAGTCCGGCTCGACGACCCGTCCGTTGACGGCGACGTGCAGGTAGCGCCGGGTCGGGAAGCTCACGTGCAGCGGGCTCACCAGGCCCCCGACCACCTCGTCGTCGAGCGGGACGAGGCTCCCCGCCAGCCCGAGACCGTAGAGCTGGGCGACCCGTTCCCGCAGGTCCGCGGCGGGCGGCAGCGCGAGCGCCCCGCGGCCGTCCGAGCGCAGGCAGAACCCCACCCCGGGCCATCCGAGCGCGAGCGAAGAGACCACCGAGACGACCGCGCTCGCCTCGGCCCGCGGGCTGCCCAGAAAACCCCGGCGCACCGGCAGGTTCAGGAAGAGGTCGCGCACCTCGACCGTCGTGCCCGGTGGGTGCGCGGCGGGGGCGGAACGATGCACCTCCCCGCAGAACGCCTCCACCCGCCAGCCCCGCCCGCCGCACCTCGAGGTGGTGAGCGAGAGCGAGGAGACCGAGGCCATCGAATGCAGCGCCTCGCCCCTGAAACCGAGGGAGGTTATGCAAGAGAGATCCTCCGGGCGTTCGATCTTGCTCGTCGCGTGCGAAAGCAGCGCCCTCTCCGCGTCCTCCGGGGACATCCCCTCCCCGTCGTCCTGGACCCGGATGAGGGAGGTCCCGCCGCGTTCCACCTCTATCGAGATCCTGCAGGCCCCGGCGTCGAGCGCGTTCTCGACGAGCTCCTTCACGGCGGAGGCCGGCCGCTCTATGACCTCCCCGGCCGCGATCCGGCGCGCCACCTCGGGAGGCAGGATGCGCACCCTCCCGCCGTAGGGAGCCGTCCCCTCGCGGAGGACCGCCTCCGGCAAGACCCTCACCCCGCGAACCCCTTTATCCCCTCGGCCTCCAGGCGCGAGAGTATCTCCCCGGCCCGCTCGACGACCGGCCGCGGGAGCCCGGCGAGCCGCGCCACGTGCACCCCGTAGGAGGAGGACTCCGAGCCCTCCTCGATCCTGTGCAGGAAGACTATCTCGCCGCCGACCTCCTCGACGGTCGCCTTGAGGTTGCGGCAGCCGGGGAGCGTGTCGGCCAGACGGGTCAGCTCGTGGTAGTGGGTGGCGAACAAAGTGAGCGACTGCACCTCGTCGTGCAGGTGCTCGGCGATCGCCCAGGCGAGGCTCATCCCGTCGTAGGTCGAGGTCCCGCGCCCGACCTCGTCCAGGATCACGAGCGAGCGCGAGGTCGCCGAGTTGAGGATCGTCGCCGCCTCGGTCATCTCGACCATGAAAGTCGACTCCCCGCTCGCGAGCCTGTCCTCCGCGCCGACGCGGGTGAAGATCCTGTCCACCACCCCCAGAGACGCCTCCCCGGCCGGCACGTACGAGCCGGACTGGGCGAGCAGGACGATGAGCGCGGTCTGCCTGAGGTAGACGGACTTCCCGGCCATGTTGGGTCCGGTTATGATCTGCAGGCGCGAGGAGCCGTCTATGCTCACGTCGTTCGGGACGAAGGGGGTGTCGGTGGCGTGCTCGACGACCGGGTGCCGTCCGGCCCTGATCTCGATCCCGCGCCCCTCGGTGATGCGCGGCCGGCAGTAGCGCAGCTCGCTGGCCGCCGCGGCGAACGAGGCCACGACGTCGACGACCGCGACCGCCCGGGCCAGCCGCTGGAGGTCCGGGGCGGCCTCCCTGACGGCGGCCCGGATCTCGCCGAGGATCCTGCGCTCCAGGCGCTCGACCTCCTCGCGGGCCCCGAGCATCCTGGACTCGTGCTCCTTGAGCTCGACGGTGACGTAGCGGGCGTTGTGCTTCAAGGCCTTGCGGTGCTCGTAGTGCGGCGGGACCTGGTTCGCCTCCCTGCCCGCAACCTCGATGAAGTACCCTTCTCCGTCGCGGTAGCCGACCTTGAGCGACTTGAGCCCGGTCTTCAGGCGCTCCTCGGCCTCGAAGCGGGTGAGCCACTCGTGCGCCCCGTCGCGGAAGGAGCGGGCCTCGTCGAGCTCCTCCGAGTAGCCGGGCTTGATGATCTCACCCTCCTCCTCGCTGATCGCGGCCTCGATCAGCCCGCGCACCCCCGGCGGCTCCTCCATCGCACCGAGCGCCCGCGCGAGCAGTTCGCTCCCCTCAGCGGCGGGGCCGAGCGCCTCCCTCAGGGGGCCGACGGCCGCGAGCGCGTCCCGGAGCGAGAGCAGATCCGAGGGCGAGGCGGAGAGCCTCACGATGCGGGTCGCGATCCGCTCGATGTCCGGGATGCGCCCGAGGATCTCCCTCACCCCCTCCCTCAGCATGTAGTCCGAGGCGAGGGCGTCGACGGCCCGCAGACGCTGCTCGATACGCCCCGCGTCGAGCAGCGGCCGCTCGAGCCACCGCCGGTGCGCCCGCCGGCCCATCGGGGTGCGGGTGCGGTCGACGGTCTCGACGAGCTCCTCGAGCCCCAGATTACGCCGGGTCGCCGCGTCGAGCACCATCCCCGAACCCGGCGAGTAGGGCCGGAAGGTGACGATCTGCTCCGGCGGGCTCCCCCCGCGCAGCGTGGAGAGGTAGTGGATGAGCGCCCCGGCCGCCCCGACGAGTGCCGCCCGTCCTTCGAGCCCGTAACCCTTGAGGCTCTGCACCCCGAAGTGCCGCCTCAGCGCCTGCTCCCCGGCCGAAGGCTCAAAAGTCCAGCGCGGCGCGGGGCTCACCGCAGCCCGCACCTTCGGGAGATCCTCCGCGGGCGTCCTCTCGGGGACGACGATCTCCCGCGGGGACCACCGCTCGAGCTCGGAGGCCACCTGATCCGCGGGAACCTCCGTCCCGGTGAACTCCCCTGTCGAGGCCTCGGCCACGGCGATCCCGGCCCTCTCCCCGCGCACGCAGACGGCGGCGAGGTAGTTCGCCTCCCCGGCGGAGAGGACGTTGTCCTCTATGACGGTTCCGGGGGTGAGGATGCGCGAGATCTCACGGGTGAACTGCCTGGGTTTGGTCGGGTGCGGCCGTTGCTCGGCGACCGCGACCGAGTATCCCTTCTTCAGGAGCAGCGCCAGATGCTCCTCGAGCGCGTGCCCCGGGACGCCGGCGAGCGGCACCCGCCCCTCACCCGCGGCCTCCCGGCTCGTGAGCCGCAGCGAGAGCTCGCGGGAGATGGTCTTCGCATCCTCCTCGAAGGTCTCGAAGAAGGTGCCTACCTGGTAGAAGAGGATCGTACCCGGCGGAAGCTGTGCCTTGAGCTCTGCGTATCTCCCCAGCATGCGACCATTCTACGGCCCGACGCCCGACACGTCAGCCCCGGAGGTCTATCATTGACGCTGGAACGCCGGCGAAACATCGGAGGTGCGAAGGATGAGGAAGGTGCTGGTCACCGGGGGGAGCGGCAAGGCGGGCCGGGCGGTCGTCCGGGAGCTCATGCAGCACGGATACGAGGTGCTCAACACAGACGCCCTCCCCCCGAGAGAACCCGCTTCGGAGTTCATCCGAACCGACCTCACCGACCTCGGCCAGACCATCGAGGTGATGTCCGGCTGCGAGGGCGTCGTCCACCTCGCCGCCATCCCCGCCCCCGGCCTCCAGCCCGAGGGGAAGACCTTCGAGAACAACACCTTGAGCACCTACAACGTCTTCTCCGCCGCCGTCGCGCTCGGCGTGGAGCGGGTGGTGTGGGCCTCGAGCGAGACGACGCTCGGGCTGCCGTTCGAGCGGGAGAAGCCGGCCTACGCCCCGATAGACGAGGAGCACCCGCTCTACCCGGAGTCGAGCTACGCGCTCTCGAAGGTGATCTCCGAGGAGATGGCCCGTCAGATGAACCGCTGGAGCGGCATCCCCTTCGTGGGGTTGCGCTTCTCGAACGTCATGGAGCCCCCGCACGACTACGAGATCTTCCCCTCTTTCCAGGACGACCCCGAAATACGCCGCTGGAACCTCTGGGGCTACGTCGACGCAAGAGACGTGGCCCAGTCCTGCAGGCTGGGCCTGGAGGCCGACATCTCCGGAGCGGAGGCATTCATCATCGCCGCCGCCGACACCGTGATGGAGCGCCCGAGCACCGAGCTCATGGCCGAGGTCTACCCGGACGTGCCGCTGAAGAGGGAGCCCGCGGGCAACGAGACGCTCCTCTCGATCGAGAAGGCCCGCAAGGTGCTCGGCTACGAGCCGCGCCACTCCTGGCGCGAGGAGGTGTCGAGATAGTCCCCGTCATCCTGGACATGGACCCGGGCCACGACGACGCCCTCGCGCTGATGCTCGCGCTGGGCTCCCCGGGCCTGGAGGTGCTCGCGGTCACCACGGTCGCCGGGAACGCGCCGCTCGAGAAGACCACGAACAACGCGCTGCGCCTCCTCTCCTTCCTGGGGAGGGGGGACGTTCCCGTCGGGTCCGGAGCGAAAAGACCGCTCTCGGGACGTCTGGTGACCGCGGAGTCCATCCACGGCCCGAGCGGTCTCGACGGGCCGGAGATACCCCCCGCCGGCTTCGGCCCGGACCCGCGCGGGGCGGTGGAGCTCATCGCAAAGACGCTGAGGGAGGCGACGCGGCCGGTTACCCTAATCCCCACCGGACCCCTCACCAACGTGGCCACGCTGCTGCGCGAGCACCCGGAGGCGAAGGAGAAGATCGCACGCATCTCGCTCATGGGCGGGAGCATCGGACCCGGCAACACCACCCCGGCGGCGGAGTTCAACGTCTACGTCGACCCGGAGGCGGCAAAAGAGGTCTTCGGGTCGGGGCTCCCGGTCACGATGTGCGGCCTCGACGTCACCCACCAGGCGAGGGTCACGCCGGAGCGGAGGGAGATCCTGCGCCGTACGGGGCGCGCCGGTGAGCTCGCCGCGGACCTCATGGAGTTCTACGCCTCGACCTACAGGAAGACCTACGGGCTCGACGCCCCGCCGCTGCACGACCCGGTCGCGGTCGCCGCGGTGCTCGCCCCGGAGCTCGTCGAGACCCGCCGGATGCGGGTGGACGTCGAGTGCCGGGGGGAGTTCACCCGCGGGGAGACCGTCTGCGACCTGCACGGCGTCACCGGGCGCGAACCGAACGCCGATGTCGGGGTGGGGCTGGACGAGGAGGGGTTCTTCGATCTGCTGCGCACGGCCTTCGAGAGGCTCTAGGAGCTTACTCCAGCAGGACCGCCTCGCTCTCTATCTCGCAGTCGAGCGTCGCGGCGACCGAGCAATATTTCTCGTGCGAGAGCGTGACCGCTCTATCGAGCACCTTCTGCGTGATCCCTTCCCCGCGCACGAGGTGGCGCACGGTTATGCTAGTGTAGCGCCGGGGATGTTCCTCAGCCCGCTCCCCCCGGAGCTCGATGCGGTAGCTCTCCGGCGGCGTGCGGCGCTTGTGCAGGATCTCCACCACGTCGAACGCCGTGCAGGTTCCCAGGGAGACGAGCAGAGCCTCCATCGGACGCATGCCCAGGGAGAAATCCTCGCTGCCGTCTATCAAGAGTTTGTCACCCGAGGGGTTCACCCCGGCATAACGCTGCCCGCCCAGGTGGTGCACTGTGACCTTCATCTCAGCCATGATCATTACTCTACACCCTCCGGGACCCCGCGGCGTACAACAAGAGGCCGGCGGCGAGAGCACCGGCGGTCGCCAGCAGGTTCACGGCCGGCTGCCGGGAGAGGAGGAACAGGCAGAGCATCCCGGCGACGGCAGGGATCGCCGGCCCGAACGGCAGCCGGAACGCGCGAGGCGCCTCAGGCTCACGCAGGCGCAGTACCCCGGCCGAGATGCAAACCATCAGGTACTGGTACAGTCGAGCCGCGACGTTGAGCAAGATGAGCGAGGAGACAGAGCCGCTGACGGCGAGGACCGCCACCAGAACACCCGTCACCCAGATGGAGACCACAGGCGTCTTGAATCGGGGGTGAACGCGGCCCAGGACCTCGGGGAGCATCCCCTCCCGGGCCAGAGAGTAGAGTGTGCGCGGAGCGAGGAGCACGACCCCACTCTGGGTGCCGAAGATGGAGACGAGGGCACCCACGGTGAGCAATGCGAGCCCACCGGAGAAAGCCGCCTCCCCGGCGGAGGCGAGCGGGGAACCGGCCGAGGCGAGGTTCGGCTCTATGCGCAACGCGGCGTACTGGACGAGCATGTAGAAAGTCGTGACCGCCGCGAGCGTGCCGAGCACCGCGACGACCACCGCTCGCCGTGGATTCACCATCTCCCCCGCCGGTATCGCCGTTCCCTCGAAACCCCCGTAGGCGAAGACGATGATCAGGACCGCCCCGAGAAAGCTCCCCCGACCGCCCGGGACCAGGCTCAGGTCCGCGTTTCCGACCGCCCCGGCGAAGGTCAGGCCGGCGAAGACGAGCACCGCGAGCGGCACCAGCTTGGCGATGGTGAAGAGCTGCACCACGCGGGCTCCCATCCGCACCCCGACCGTGTTCAGCAGGCAAAGAACGAAGATGAGCGCCGGCACGATCCAGACCTCGCCGTCCTTCGCCGCCGGCCACAGCGATCCCAGATAACTCACGAAACCATCGGAGAGTGCGGCCAGCCCGACGAGATAGGTCAACCATACCGCCCATCCCACGGTGAAACCAGCGGTGCGGCCCAGCGCCGCTCGTGCGTAGAGGATCGGACCACCAGTGCGGTCGAACATCGTAGAGAGCTCGGCGAAGCACAGACCGATCAGGCCCACCACGATCCCCGCCGCCAGATAGGCCCACACCGAGGCCGCTCCAGCCTGTGCGGCCGCCTGCCCGGGGAGAAGAAAGATGCCCCCTCCGACCACGGCGTTTATCCCTACGAACAACATCTCGGGTGTCCTAAGTACCCGGCGTAAATCCTCGTTCATGACATGCGCCTCGAATCCCTCGGCTTCTACACACAACAGGCGGATAGCATACTTCACACGTCTCCACCTCCACGCTGGGGTACCATTACCTCATCGGCCCAGAGATCCAGAGGAGGCAGGGAGTCATGTCGCTCACGATGGGAACGGGTCCCTTCGGCCCCAAGCGGAGCGGAGAGTTCAACTTCGACACCTCTATCCTCAAGCCCCACACCCTCTACTTCGAGGACTGTCCCAAGCGGGTGCGTACGTTCTTCGGCGGCGAGACCGTCGCCGACAGCCGCCGGGTGAAGGTCCTGCACGAGACCGGGCTCCTGCCCGTCTACTACTTCCCCGAGGAGGACGTCAGGACCGATCTGCTGGAGAAGACCGACCACAGAACGCGCTGCCCGTTCAAGGGCGAGGCCGTCTACTTCTCGGTGCGGGCGGGAGGCAGGCTGGCCGAGAACGCGGTCTGGAGCTACCCGGAGCCGCTCGAGGACGCCCCGCCGCTCTCGGGGTACCTGGCCTTCTACCACGACCGGATGGACCGCTGGATGGAGGAGGAAGAGGAGACGATCGGACACCCGCACGACCCCTACCATCGGGTGGACGTGCTCCAGAGCTCCTTACACGTCAGGGTCTCGGTGGGCGGCGAGGTCGTCGCCGAGACTAGGAGACCGCTCGTCCTCTTCGAGACCAGCCTCCCACCACGCTACTACATCCCACCCGAGGACGTGCGCGAGGATCTTCTGGTTCCGAGCGACACCCATACGGTCTGCCCTTACAAGGGGGTCGCGTCCTACCGCTCGCTGAAGGTCGGGGACACCCTCATCGAGGACGCCGCCTGGCTCTACCCCGATCCTCTCCCGGAGGCGCAGAAGGCGAGGGGGTACCTGTGCTTCTACGAGGAGAAGGTCGAGCAGGAGGTAGAGGGTTAGCCTACCAGCTCTGCCAGCGGTCGGGCGTGACGCGCACGGCCACGGAGTAGTCGCGGGCGAAGCCCTCCGGGTCGTAGCCGATGCGGGAGATCGGCTCCCGGCACTTCTCCAGATACTCCGGGACCTCCGTCGCCGGCGGGAAGCCCTCCAGGATCCCGGCCCTCCTTTCGATCCGCACCACCCCGCCTCCGTGGGCGTCGCTGTTGAGGTTGAGCGCGACGCGGGGGTTGCGGGCGATGTTGCGCAGCTTCTGCCGGTCGGGCTGCGAGTAGATCAAAAACGTCTCCCCCTCCCACAGAAACCACACCGGGACCGGCTGCGGCTGCCCGTCGCGGCGCACGGTCGTAAGCCAGATCACCTCCTCCGTCCGCAGCCTCTCCTCCACCCTTCGATCCGGTCCGCTCATCGATCCTCCCTTCCCCCAAGCTGCGGGAGCACCGAGCCCGCGAGCGCCTCGAGACCGTCTATGTCGTCGGCTTCGAGCCACTGCAGCATCACCCCCTGCGCCCCGGCCTCCGCGAGCCGCCCGAGCTGCTCGACGAACTCCGGGGCGGTGCCCACGACCGCCCCCTCCCGCCGCAGCTCGTCCGCGCTCTGCCCTCCGAGTTTGCGCCGCACCTCCCCATCCGTGCGGCCGAAGACCGCGCGGGTCATCAGCGTGCGGCGCACCTCCTCCGGCGGACGGCCCGCCTCCTCCAGCATCTCCGTGAGGCGGCGGTTGAGCCGGGAGAACTCCTCCAGCGTCGGGAAGGTCGCGTTCCACTCGTCGGCGTAGCGGACGGCGAGCGGCAGCGTCCTGCGGGGACCGTTGCCCCCGATGACGATCGGGGGACCGCCGGGACGGGGCGAGCGCAGCTTCAGCTCGGCCTCGTGCAGCCGGTAGAAGCGGCCCTCGAAAGAGGCCGGCCCCTCCCCCCGCAGCAGGCGGGTTACGACCTCAAGCCCCTCCTCGAAGCGGGCGAAACGCTCCGGCACGCCGAGCAGGTCGAACCCGAAGGCCTCGTGCTCGCGCTCCTGCCAGCCGGCCCCGAGCCCGAGCCTGAGTCGCCCGCCGGCCAGGTCGTCCACGGCCGCGGCCTGCCAGGCCGTGATCACGGGGTGGCGGAACGAGACCGGGGTCACGAGAGGCCCGAACTCGATGCGCCCGGTGTTGTCCGCGACCCAGGCGAGCGAGGACCACAGCTCGAGCGACTCCAGCACGGGTCCGGAGGGGTTCGTGAAGTGGTCCGAGCGGAAGATCCCGTAGAACCCGAAGTCCTCCGCCGCCCGTACCAGCCGCTTCCAGCGCTCCCAGCTGATCCCGTTCTGCCCCTCGACCATTATCGCAACGTCGAGCATCCGCCCTCCTCTCATAAGATCATGCCCATCGTATCGCCGCCTCAAAGCTACGACAAAAGTCATACCAATCACTATACAAATTCATGTAGCATGAATTATTTCTGATATATTTTGATTGTATTTGGGAAAGGAGGTACGGTGCGAAGGAACGTGGAGTTCGAGAGCGGGGGGCTGACATGCCGGGGGTGGCTATACGCGCCGGACGATTCCGGCGACGAAGGAGCACCCACGATCGTCATGGCGCACGGGTTCAGCGCGGTCAAGGAGATGTACCTGACGCGTTTCGCTGAGCATTTTGCGAGCGCAGGTTTCACCGTACTCCTCTTCGACTACCGCTACTTTGGAGACAGCGATGGGGAACCCAGGGGACGGCTCTTCCCGTGGGAACAGATCGAAGACTACCAGAACGCCATAACCTTCGCCCGCCGACAACCCGAGGTGGACGGGGAACGCATCGGCATCTGGGGCACCTCATACAGCGGCGGTCACGTACTGGTGGTCGGAGCGCTCGACCGGCGGGTGCGCTGCGTCGTGGCTCAGGTGCCGCTCATAGACGGCTGGAAGAACCTGCACCGCATAGTGGTGGACGAAGACGTGGCCGCCCTACTCAAGGCCCTGGAGCAGGACCGCGAGCGGCGCTTCACCTCCGGTGAGATCAACTACGTGCCGGTGGTCGCCGAAGACCGCAACTGCGCCCTCCCCACTGCCGATTCGTACGAGTGGTTCACCCGGACCCACGAGGAGATGGCTCCAAACTGGGAGAACCGGGTTACCCTGGAGTCCATAGAACAGTTTATCGCCTACAGCCCGGAGGCGTACATCCGGCGGATCTCACCGACTCCCCTCCTGATAGCGGTCGCCGAGAACGACATCCTGACGCCTACCGACCTCGCGATCGAAGCCTACGAGCAGGCGCTGGAACCGAAGAAGCTCGTGATCCTGCCCGGGGGACACTTCGACGCCTATACCACGGGGTTCGACGAGTCCGCCGGAGCCGCTCTCGACTGGTTCCAGCGCCACCTCTCGTAGAAGTCCAAGGTCCGTGAGCTACCTGATACTCGGCATGTAGCCCGGGCGGTGCTTCTCGTAAGCCTCGATGTCCTCCTCGTGCTGCAGGGTGAGCCCGACGTCGTCGAGGCCGTTTAAGAGCCGGTAGCGGACGAAGTCGTCGACCTCGAAGCTCTCCTCAAGGCCGGGCCCCTTCACGGTGCGGCTCTCGAGGTCGACGGTCACCTTCGCCTCGGGGTCTTCTCTCACCGCTTCGAGCAGGGCCTCGACCTTCTCTTTGGGGAGCTCGATGGTGAGGAGGCCGTTCTTGGTGCAGTTGTTCTTGAAGATGTCGGCGAAGGAGGGTGCGATGACGGCCCCGAAGCCGTAGTCCTTTATGGCCCAGACGGCGTGCTCGCGGCTCGAGCCGCACCCGAAGTTCTCCCCGGCGATGAGGACGACCGCTCCTTCGTGCTCGGGTTTGTTGAGGACGAAGTCGGGGTTCTCACGCCACTCGGAGAAGAGGAACCTGCCGAAGCCGGTGCGCTCGATGCGCTTCAAGGCGTCGGAGGGTACGATCTGGTCGGTATCCACGTCGGAGTAGCCCAAAGGGAGCGCCTTGCCCTCGACCTTCTTCACCGGATCCATCATCACACTCCTTCCAGTACGCCGAGCTCGCTCGGGGAGGCGAAGCGCCCCATCACCGCCGTGGCCGCCGCGACGACCGGGCTCACCAGGTGCGTCCGGCCGCCCTTGCCCTGCCTCCCCTCGAAGTTGCGGTTGGAGGTCGAGGCGCAACGCTCGCCGGGGGAGAGCTTGTCCGGGTTCATCCCGAGGCACATCGAGCACCCGGCGGCCCGCCACTCGAAGCCGGCCTGCTTGAAGATCTCGTCGAGCCCCTCCTCCTCGGCCTGCTTCTTGACGCGCATCGAGCCGGGGACGACCATCGCCCGGATGCCTTCCTTGACCTTGTGTCCTTCGAGGACGCGGGCGGCGGCGCGCAGGTCCTCTATCCGGGCGTTGGTGCACGACCCGATGAAGACGGTGTCGACCTCGATCTCGCGCATGGGCGTACCCGGTTTCAGGCCCATGTACTTCAAGGCCCGCTCGTGGGCTTCGTTCTCGGGCTCGGGGACGACCCCGTCGAGCGGGACGGTCTGCGCGGGGGTCGTGCCCCAGGAGACGTAGGGCCGGAGCTCGGCGGCGTCGATGACGACCTCCTTGTCGAAGGTCGCCCCCTCGTCTGTCGGCAGGGTCTTCCAGTACTCGACGGCCTCCTCCCAGGCCTCGCCCTTCGGCGCGTACTCGCGGCCCTCCAGGTACTCAAAGGTCTTCTCGTCCGGGGCGATCATGCCGGCACGCGCCCCGCCCTCGATGGACATGTTGCACACGGTCATCCGGCCCTCCATCGAGAGCGAGCGGACCGCCTCGCCGCGGTACTCGATGATGTGCCCGACCCCGCCGCCGGTCCCGATCCTGTTGAGGATGCCGAGCATGAGGTCCTTGGCGGTCACGTCCGCCGGAAGCTCTCCCTCGACCGTTACCGCCATCATCTTCGGCCGGCGCTGCGGCAGCGTCTGGGTGGCCAGGACGTGCTCGACCTCGCTCGTGCCGATCCCGAAGGCCAGCGCCCCGAAGGCGCCGTGGGTGGCGGTGTGCGAGTCGCCGCAGACGATGACCATCCCGGGCTGGGTGAGGCCCATCTCCGGCCCGATCATGTGCACTATCCCCTGTTTCGGGGTGCCCCAAGCCTCGAGCTCTATCCCGAAGTCCCGGCAGTTCTTCTCGAGCGCCTCCATCTGCTTGGCGGAGATCCTGTCTTTGACCGGGAGCCCCAGACCCTCGGTCGGGACGTTGTGGTCCATCGTGGCGAGCGTGAGGTCAGGCCTCCTGACCTTCCGCCCGGCGAGCCTCAGGGCCTCGAAGGCCTGCGGGCTCGTGACCTCGTGCACGAGATGAAGATCCACGTACAGCAGGTCGGGCTCCCCCTCGCCGCTCCTCACCACGTGCCGCTCCCAGACTTTCTCCGCGAGCGTCTTCGGCCTACTCATCATCTGCCTCCTCCTTCCTCGCCAGCACGTTGAGGCGAACGTAGTCGATCTCGAGCCCCTCTTCTTTGGCCATCCTCCCCGCCACGGCCTGCGCGAAGGGAAGGCGCATCCCGCGGGGTAGCCGCATCAGGTGGGCGCGCAGGATGACCGCCTCCAGATACCGCGCGAGCGCCTCCTCGCCCGCAAAAGGCGTCGGCTTCTCCAGGAGCCGGGCCTCGACCTCCACGAACCCGCTCTCTTGGAGCAACGCCCGCTCTTCCTCCGGGGCCGGGTAGTGCTTGGTGTCCTCCCAGCCTTCGAAGTACCCCCGGAACGGCTCCTCCTCCATGACCCCCCGCAGCGCCCTCCCGACCCGCGAGATGTTGCCCGCCCCGCCGCACTGCGCGGCGAGCGTCCCGCCGGGCTTCAAATTGCGCGCGAGGGCGCGGAAGAGCCTGGCGTGGTCCGGGATCCAGTGAAAGGTCGCCGTCGAGAAGATGACGTCCGCCTCCTCCCCGATATCCAGCTCCAGCAGATCCTGCCGCAGAACCCGCACCCTCCCCTCCCCAGCAAAGCGCCTCCCCGCAGCCTCGACCATCTCCCGCGAGGCGTCTACCGCGACCACCCGCCCCTCCGGCAGCCGCCCCAGAAGAAGCTCCGTGACACGCCCGGTCCCGCACCCGGCGTCCACGACCACCTCGTCCCCCCGCAACTCGAGCCCCCCGAGAAACTCCTCCCCCCAGCGCGTCATCGGGTCCGCCAGCGCCTCGTAGGAGGCCGCGTCCCACTCAAGCGCCACCGCCGGCCCTCTTGATCCGTCTCACATAATGAGATAGCCTGTTCATCACATGGACAGTTTAGAGAAGGTGGTTGGAGAAAGCAAGAGCGGGGTCGGGGTTCTGGACCGGGTGGTGGCGATCCTGAGCTTCCTTTCGGAGGAGGGTCCGGCGAGCCTCGCCGGGGTGGTCGGGGGGACGGGTCTGCCGCGACCGACGGCGTACCGGCTGCTCTCGGCGCTGGAGGCGCACCATCTGGTGGTACGCGAGGAGGGGCGGTACGCTTTGGGGATGCGGCTCCTCGGGTGGGGGAGCCGGGCGGTGGGGAGCGTCGGGCTGGTCGAGGCGGCGGGGCCGGTGCTCGCGAGGCTGCGGGACGAGACGGGGGAGAGCACGCAGCTCTACGTGCGGGAGGGGGACCACCGGGTGTGCGTGGCGGCGGCCGAGCGGGAGAGCGGGCTGAAGGATGCGGTGCCGGTGGGGGCGGTTTTGCCGCTCGGGCGGGGCTCGGCGGGGAAGGTGCTGCTCGCGTGGTCGGAGGACGGAGAGAGGTATAGAGAGGCCGGCGAGCTCGCGGAGGTTCGGGAGCGCGGGTGGGCGGAGAGCACGGCCGAGCGGGAGGAGGGGGTGGGGAGCGTGAGCGCGCCGGTCTTCGGGGAGGGGGGCAGGCTGCTCGCGGCGGTGTGCGCGAGCGGCCCGCTCTCGCGGCTCGGGGAGCGGCCCGGGGAGCGGCTCGCGGGGTCGGTGGTTGCGGCGGCGCGGGAGATCGCGGCGTCGCTCGGGGGGTAGGCCTCCTGCAGGCCGGGGTGGTTTCTGGTATATCCGGACGGGCTGGTTTTCGAGGAGAAGAAGCTTTTTCGAAGAGAAGGTGTATCGGTGGCGCAAGAGTACAGGACCTATTCTCCAGCGTACTGCTTCGGGTGCGGGGCCGAGAACCCCATCGGGCTGCACCTGGATATAGAGTTCGAGGAAGGAGGGGTGGCGCGGGCACTCTTCACCCCGCAGAGGCCGCACTCGGGCTATCCGAACATGGTGCACGGCGGGATCGTGGCGACGCTTCTGGACGAGGTGCTGGCGCAGGCCGTCTACAACGAGCGGGAGGGTGCGGTGACGGCGAAGATGGAGACCACCTTCCGCCGGCCGCTCGAGCCCGGCGAGACGGTGGAGGTCAGGGGGTGGGTCGAGAGCAGCCGGGGGCGCAGGATCGTCTCGCGCGGCGAGATCCGGCGGGCGGAGGACGGGGCTCTGATCGCCGAGGCGCGCGGGGTCTTCATGAGCCTGAGGGGCGGAGACACGCCCGGGCAGGGATGACGCTGAGGCCGGCCGAAGTTATACTCGTGTGCTGCACGCTCCGCGAGAGTTCCGAGGAGGACGTTTTGGATCCGACCCCGTCGAAAGACGAGAGGCACCCGCGCCGGTGGCCGCGCTAGCGGCCGGTCATCCCACACCTCCGAAGGAAGAAGCCTCATCGAAGAGGGAGCGCGCACGTCCACGGCGCTCCCGGTAAATCCGTAGAACAGAACACTTGGAGCACTCTGGAGAGAAGATGGAGCGGGAACGGAGAGCGCGGGTCTTCAGCGGGATACAACCGAGCGGGAACCTCCACATCGGCAACTACCTGGGGGCGCTCAAGAACTGGGTCGCCATCCAGGACGACTACGAGAACTACTTCTGCATCGTCGATCTGCACGCGCTCACCGTGCCGCAGGACCCCAAGGAGCTCAGGAGGAAGATCCGGGAGGTCGCCGCGATATACCTGGCGGCCGGGCTCGACCCCGAGCGGTGCGTCATCTTCCGGCAGAGCAGGGTCCCGGCGCACGCCGAGCTGTGCTGGCTGCTGAACGGCATCGCGCGCTTCGGGGAGCTCTCGCGGATGACCCAGTTCAAGGACAAGACCAGGAAAGAAGGGACAGAGAGCGCGAGCGCGGGCCTCTTCGATTACCCGGTGCTCATGGCCGCGGACATCCTGCTCTACAACGCCCAGCTGGTGCCGGTCGGCGACGACCAGAGGCAGCACCTCGAGCTCACCCGCACGCTCGCCCGCAGGTTCAACCACCTCTACGGCGAGACCTTCGTCGTGCCGGAGCCGATGATCATGAAGAGCGGGGCGCGGGTGATGGCGCTCGATGATCCGACCGAGAAGATGAGCAAGAGCTCCCCGCGGCCGGGGAGCTACATCTCCATCCTGGACGAGCCGGATGCGATCCGGCGCAAGGTCCGCCGCGCCGTCACCGACTCGGGCACCGAGATCAAAGCGTCCCCCGAGAAGCCAGCAATAACCAACCTCCTCGACATCTACTCGGCCACGACCGGCCGCCCGGTCGAGGAGATCGAGGAGGAATACCGGGGCAGGGGCTACGGCCAGTTCAAGCAGGATCTCGCCGAGGCCATCGTCGAGGTCCTCTCCCCGGTGCGCGAGAGGGCGCTCGCGCTGCTCGACGATCCGCGCGGGCTCGACGAGTTGCTCGAGCGCGGGGCGGAGAAGGCCCGGGAGGTCTCCCGTCCGATCCTCGCGAGCGCGCAGGCGAAGATGGGCCTCTGATGGCGGGGGACGTCAGGGGCAAGATCCTGCAGGTGCTGCGGGCCATCCCCAAAGGCGTGCTCTACTCGACGACCGACTGGCACAGGATCACGGGTGAGGACAAGCGTGAGATCCGACGCACGCTGGACGACCTGGAGCGAGAAGGCGTGATAGAGCGGCTCGAGAGCGGACGTCCGGACAAGCCGCTCTACCGGCTCAAGGGAGGCTCAGGAGGAGATGAACCGGCTTAGGAGCATACTCGACCGGATAGACCGCAGAGGGTACGGGGCCTACAAGGACCTGCAGGGCTCCTACGACTTCGAGCGGTTCACCCTGACGATAGACAGGGTACAGCGCGACCCCTTCGCCCCGCCCTCGCTCATCCGCGTCCGCACCCGGGACAACCGCTTCGACCCGGCGCTGTTCTCCAACCCGGTGCGCAAATTCGCCCTGGAGGACTTCCTGACGCGCAGGGTGGACGCGGCCATCCGCAAGATCGTGCGCGGGAACCGCGGCTCGGGCGGTAGCGGCCGGGTCGAGATACAGCGCCCCTCGCAGGTGGTGCTGCCGCGCACCTCGATGGTCGTGCACAGAGACTACGTGGAGGCGCGCATGGCGGTGGGCCTGCCCGCGCGCGGGCGCACCGTCGACGCCCGCGCCGCCCGGGCGGTCCTGCTCGACGAGCTCCCCAAGGTGGTGGGAGCCTCGCTCGTCCCGGCCGGGGTGGACGAGGAGGCGGCCCGCTTCCACGTCGAGACGATAGAGGACGCCGAGCGCCTGCGCGGCATGCTCCCCTCCCTCGGGCTCGTAGCTTTCGTCGCCGACGGGGCCGTACTGCCGCGGGAGAGCGGGGCGAGCGACAGGCCGCTCACCGGCGGCGCCGTCCCCTTCGAAAGCCCGGAGGAGCTCAGGGTGACCGTCGAGCTCCCCAACCGCGGCGAGATCACCGGGATGGGCATCCCGGAGGGGGTCACGCTCATCGCGGGCGGGGGTTTCCACGGCAAGAGCACGCTGCTCGAGGCTCTCTCCTGGGGCGTCTACGACCACGTCCCCGGTGACGGGAGAGAGCTCGTGGTCACCCGCGAGGACGCGGTGAAGATCCGGGCCGAAGACGGCCGCAGCGTCGCCGGGGTGGACATCTCCGGGACCATCGGCGAGCTGCCCGGCGGGCGCACCACCGAGAACTTCTCCACGCCGAACGCCTCCGGCTCGACCTCCCAGGCGGCGAACATCGCCGAGGCGCTCGAGGTGGGAACCTCGCTGCTTCTGGTCGATGAGGACACCAGCGCGACGAACTTCATGATCCGGGACGAGAGGATGCGCGAGCTGGTGCGCAAGGAGCCAATAACCCCCTTCGTCGACCTGGCGCGCCCGCTGTACAACACCCTGGGCGTCTCGACGGTCGTGGTCATAGGCGGCGTCGGGGCGTACCTCGACGTGGCCGACCGCGTGATCCTGATGGAGGATTACCACCCCCACGACGCGACCGACCGGGCGCGCGAGGTGACCGAACGCTTCCCGGTGAAGATCGAGGGCGACGGACACGTCTCGCTCCCGAAAGACAGGCGCGTCCGGGCCACCTCCATAGACCTCAGGCGCGGCCGCCGCGAGACGGCGCGCGGCAAAGGGCTCTCCACCATCGAGCTCGGCCGCGAGCGGGTCGACCTCTCCTACGTCGAGCAGCTCGCCGAGCCCGGCCAGACCGAGGCCATAGCGCGCATCATCGGAGAGTTCGCCTCCTCCGGCAAGAGCCGGGCGGTAAGGGAGGTCGTCGAGGCGGCGATCACGGGCCTTGAGACCGGAGGACTCGATTCCCTGGGCGGCTTCCGCGGCCACCCCGGCCAGATGAGCCTCCCCCGCCCGCAGGAGATAGCCGCGGCGATAAACCGTATCCGCTCGCTCGAGGCCACGACCGAACGACACTGAACCCCTGGCCACCTGGCCATTTTTCCCGTCGCACCCCGCAAAACCTCTTGTGCGGGGTGCTCCGTTACGCATAATTACCGGTAAATAAATAGTTTGACTCCCAAAGAGGAGGGGGCTTTTGAGACTCAAGATTGCTCTTTCGCCCGAAGATGGCATCCTGTGCCTTCCCCTGCAGTACAACAGCACCCTGCAGGGGTTCATCTACGCGAATCTCGACCGGGCCCTCTCAGGCTGGTTGCACGAGGAGGGCCACGCCTACGAGAAGCGGCGCTTCAAGCTCTTCGTCTTCTCCCGGCTCTTCGGGAAGCGTGAGATCTCGAAGGGCAGGGTACGCTTCTTGCGGGGAGCCCATTTCTACCTCTCCTCGGCCGACCCGGACGTGCTCTGCTCGCTGGGGGAGCACCTGCTGAGGAAACCATCCGTGGAGCTCGGCAGGAGGAGTTGCCTCGTGGAAGAGGTCGCCGTGGAGCCCGAGCCAGAGATGAACGGGGGGAAGCCCGTGATCGTCAGGGCCCTCTCCCCCATCACCGCCTACACGACGCTCGCCGCACCCGATGGCAAAAAGAAGACCTACTACTACTCACCTTACGAGGCGGAGTGGAGCAAGTCCCTGGTGGACAACATCAAGCGCAAAGTTTTGGCGCTGGGCTGGGATACAGACCCCGAGGAGGATCTGAAAGAAGCGAGCATCAGGCCGTACCGGGTAAGGAGCGCGGACCAGAAAATCCTGCGCTTCAAGGGCACCGTCGTCAAGGGCTGGACGGGACTCTACGAGCTGAGGATGCCCCGTCCGTACCTGCAGCTCGCCTACGACACCGGCTTGGGAAGCAAGAACTCACAGGAGTTTGGCATACTTTCCACAAACCTACCTCCTCCGTGTTCCGCGGGAGGGGAGAACCGGTAGGTGATCCGGACGCGCGTCTTGCCCTCCTCGTCGCGTCCGGCGAGTACGCCATCCACCAGAAGCTGCACGAGCTCTCTGCGGACGTCGAAGGCCTCCGGAGTGTCGGCTTCGATCTCCCCGACGCGCCGGCGCAGCTGCATAAGCCACGTCCCCGCCTGCCCCGCGAGCGCCCGCTGCTGCTGTCTTTCGGCCAGGCCGCTTTTCGTAGCGTCGATGAGAAGCCGCAGGTTTCCCACCTGGTTGCGGAGGTCCTCGAGGTAGATGGCGAGCTCCTGTTCGTCCAGATGCCCCATGGCGTACATCCGTACGTAGCGATCCTTCTCGGCCTGTTTACTGGCCAGACGCTTCTCAAGGTCCTCCAAGCGCTCCTGGAGCTCCTTCTCCTCTCCGCCGGACTCCAGCTGTTCCCTGAGTTTCTCCAGCAGCTCTCCGGGGTTCTCGAGGAAGTGCTTTACGTCCTCCCACACTAACCCCTCAATCCACTCGGCACGCAGGTAGGGCGCGTGGCCGGAGGCGGCCTTCGGGTTACGGTTGCGCCGGGCGCGGTGGTCGTCGGAACACTTATAGTAGTAGAACTTCCTGTTCTTGCTTCGGGTCGGGTGTCCGACGTATGCTGCGCCGCAGACCTCGCAGCGTATAAGGCCTCTGAGGAGATATTTGCGGTCGGTGGGCCGATTGTAGCGCCGCTTGTTCTCCGCCAGACGTTTCAGGGCGCGTTGCTGCAGCTCCGGCTCCACTATGGCCGGGGTGGGGCGGGATATGAGACTCTTGCCGCCATTCGCCCGCACACGGTGTTCGCCGCTGTAGGCAGGCTGCCGGCAGATGTTGTGTATTGTACGGGTAGACCAGGCCGGACCAGGCTGGCGCGGCCTGCCCCGGTACTTGTACCCCGGTGCGGGGATCCCAAGCGCGTTGAGGCGAGCCGCCTCGGAGTAGAGTGTTCCACCTGAGGCGATGTTCGCGATGATCTGCCGGACGATCTCAGCCTCCTCCTTGACCACCACGAACGTGCCGTCCTCCCCTATGTCGTAGCCGTAGGGGATACGCCCCGACTGCTTACCCGCCCGATACGCCCGGTGCAGCCCGTGGGTGGTCCTCTCGCGGATGGTTCCTCGTTCGAACTCCGCGAAGCTGGCCAGCATCTGGAATATGAGTCGGCCGGCCGGCGAGGACGTGTCTATCGGTTCGGTAGCACTCTTGAGGTTCACCCCGGCACCCTGCAGCCGGTCATGAGCATCTATCGTCACCAGCAGCGTCCGGCCGATGCGGTCCAGCTTGTAGACCAGGACCGTATCGAAGGCGTCCTCATGAAGGTCCTCCAGCATGCGCCGCCCGCCCGGCCGTTCATGCAGCGGCACGGTCCCTGATACCCCCTCGTCTTTGTAGCCCCCGGCTACCTCGAGGTTGTAGAGCGACGCATATCCCGTGAGGAATTCCTCCTGCGTGCCGATAGTCATGCGCTCACGCTGTTCCTCCGAGGAAACCCGCATATAGAGCGCCACCCGTTCGCCAGAGCCCTCAGCCATCCTCCCGCCCCTCTCCCTTGATCAGCTCATAAGGCTCCACACCCAACGCCCGGGCCAGCTTGCGGATCGTCCGGGGATGGGCGCCACTCGCCCCGTTCTCCAGCCTCCAGATCGTGTTGCGCCCCACCCCGGCCTTCTGCGCCAGCTCCTCCATACTCATCACCCGGCGCCTCCGCAGTTCCCTGAGTTTGTTCACGTCCACCTCCATATCGGGCATCCTACATATAGTAAAAGTATAGCTCAAAATCGGTGATAGAATAAGCATAATATAGTGACAATATGGTAAACTAGAAGCGTCAGAAAAAGAGATGGCCCCGGCGGTGCCACCAACATCCCCGAGGCCCGGAGGAGATAGAGCGGATAGTGTGGGAGGATGTCGGCGAACAGTAGTGTGATCAGCTAGAAACTCGTTGTCGACGAACTGTGGGAAATGATTGGGCCGCTCTTGCCCGAAGAGCCGCCCAAGACCAAAGGCGGCAGGCCCCCGCATCGACGACCGTGTCGTCCTGAACGGCATACTGTTCGTGCCAAAGAGCGGCATACCCCGGGAGATGCTCCCCCAAGAGATGGGATGTGGCTCCGGTATGACCTGTTGGCGACGCCTCAAAGAATGACACGAGGCGGGTGTGTGTGGGGGAAAGCTGCATCGGAGGCTCTTGGATCGTTTAGGGGAAGCGGATCAGATCGACTGACAGAGGGCTTCTTTGGACCCGGCGAGCGTGGCCGCCCCCGGGGGGTCAAAGAGAACCGGCCCGAATCCGACGGACAAGGGAAAGAAGGGCTCCAAGCGTCACCTTGTGGTAGATCGAGGGGGCATACCTCTGGCGGTGATTCACTCTGCCGCCAGCGTACATGACTCGAAGGTCCTGGAGGAGGCCGTGGATGCTATCTCACCGATTCGCAAACCTCGGGGTCGGCTACGCAAACGCCCCGACAAGTTCCACGCCGACAAAGCTTAGCTTACGACTTCCCTCGATGCCGTGAGGCTCTGAGCGAGAGGGGAATAAAGACGCGCATAGCGCGGCGGGGTGTCGAGTTCAGCGAGAAGCTCGGACAATACAGGTGGATGGTGGAACGAACGCTTTCGTGGATGAACCGCTTCCGGCGTCTGAAGGTGCGCTACGAGCGTCGAGCAGACATCCATCAGGCGTTTTCTAGATCTCGGGTGTACACTGATCTGCTGGCGCTATGTCCAGCGGTTTTATTAGGCGCACTTAGAGCGGCACGACTTCGAAGGGAACTGAGCGCTCCCGCAGCTCGTCGAGATGGGCCTCACTGATCCCGGAGTCCACAACCACAAGATCGAAGTCCTGTAGGGGCGACAGCTTGTGGAAAGCGACCTTACCAAACTTGGTGTGGTCCACCAGCAAAATACGGCGCTTAGCCGAGGCCATCATCGCGCGCTTACCCTGCATTGTCCTCCCGTCCTGATGCAGAGCGGCACCGTCCGATATCGCCGAGGTGGATAGAAAAAGAATGTCTGCTCGTATGGCTGAGAGTGACGCCTGGCAGATCTCACCCCCGAAAGCGGCAAGGAAGGGGCGGTACTTACCACCGAGTGAGATCAGCTCTATGTCCTTGACCCCGCTCAACTCATTCATGATCATGACGAAGTTAGTGATAACAGTGAGTGGAGCCTTGTCCGGCAGCAGCTTGGCTACAGCGAGCGTGGTCGTCGAGTCGTCAAGCAGCACCGCTTGGCCGGGCTCCACTAGCGTAACCGCAAACCTGGCGAGCGCCTCCTTCTCCCTTGTCGCTACCCTCAACCTGTAGCGTACGTTGCTCTCGAATAGGCTGGAGGGTTGTGCCGTCACGTACCCTCGCAGTTTCCTCAAGACTCCTTGCCGCTCCAGCTCATCGAGATCGCGGTGGATGGTAATCAAACTGACGCCGAATAGCTCTGCAAGATCTTTGATGCTCGCAGAGCCGTGCTCCAGCACGTAGTCGCCTATCTGCTCCTGCCGCCGGACTACGTGATTAGCGCCACCTTTGGCAGAATTGTCTTCGGGCAGACGAAAAATCGTACTCAACGCTCCTCCGCCTCTACGCCCCATATCGCTCCCATCCATTCATAATTTACCGATTCTATCCTCAAATGTATTATTTCACTCTAGAAGAGTAACAAATTAAGTATATGTAGTTCAAATTCTCACAACTTTATTATAACACATTGCTTCCCTGTTTGATGAAAAAACCTCTCGTAAACCGCTATTTTTCGCTTGACGTGAAGTTATGTCATAGTTTACGATAATCAGAGCTGGGACTGTTACATTAGAGAAAAAGATGCCGAGGAGTATGAGAAAGATCTTCGCTGGGATTGGTTCGGGGCTCTACCTGTGGGGGAAGGTGAGGGATGAGGGCTGAATCGTCTGATGCCCCCCTATCCGTTGGGATAGACCTCGGAACTCAGGGCGTCCAGGTCGTTCTCCTGGGAATAGACGGTAAGGTAGCCGCCACTGGCACCGCCCCGCTGAAGAGTATCCGACTTGGCGTGCGGCACGAGCAAGATCCCGAAGGCTGGTGGAAGGCGATAGGCAGGGCCGCCCGACAGGCCACCGCGGAGCTCGGGGGCAGGGAGGTCTCGGGCCTGGCCATTTGCTCGACCTCCGGGACGTTCTTGCTGGCCGACACCAGCGGGAATCCTTTCACACCCGCGTTCATGTACAACGACGGGCGTGCTAAAGAGGAGTCCACTCTGGTGCAGGAGGTGGGAGCGGAACTCTGGGACTCCTTGGGCTACCGGATGCAGCCCTCCTTCGCGCTGCCTAAGCTGCTGTGGGTATTGCGTTCGGGCGTCAAGGGAGCATCGCGGCTCATGCACCAAGCTGATTACGTGGCCTCGCGACTGGCGGGGAAGCCGGTCGCCACCGACTGGAGCCATGCGCTAAAGACTGGATATGATCTCGTAAACGATTGCTGGCCGGTCGAGGTACTTGAGCGGCTTGAGATCCCTGTGAAATTGTTGCCTCCGGTTGTACGGCCGGGAACCAGAGTCGGGGAGGTCTCCGAAGCAGCCGCTGAGTACACCGGGGTGCCTGCAGGCACTCCCATCCTGTCTGGCATGACCGACGGGTGTGCCGCCCAAATCGCTGCCGGGGCGCTCAAGGAAGGGCAGTGGAACTCGGTCCTCGGTACCACATTGACTCTCAAGGGCGTAACCAACAAGCTGCTAAAAGACCCGACTGGCGCAGTCTACTGCCACAGGCACCCGGACGACGGCTGGCTTCCCGGTGGGGCATCCAACACCGGGGCGAGGATAATCTCCGAGAAGTTCCCTGATTACGACGTGGAAGAGCTGGACAAGAAGGCCAAGCAGCACGGCCCGGCGAAGATGGTGATGTATCCACTCGCCGGGGAAGGAGAGCGCTTTCCGTTTGCCAACCCCAAGGCCCGGGGGTTCAGGCTCGGGGAACCCGAGGACGAGACCGATTACTACCGGGCGATCCTGGAGGGAGTCGCCTTCGTGGAACGTCTATGCTTCGTACACCTGGAGTCTCTAGGAGCGGAGGTTTCAGGCCCTGTAGCGCTGGCCGGCGGCGGGGCGAGGAGCGCGGTGTGGGCTCAGATCAGAGCGGACGTGCTCGGCATGCCGGTTGTGATCCCGCGCTACTCGGGGGGGGCAGTGGGGATGGCGATCTTGGCTCACGCCGGAGGGGGCTCGGTCACCGAGACCGCAACTCGCATGAGCCAAGTCGGGTCCCGCTTCGAGCCCTGCGAGGACTGCAGCGTGCGGCTGGCGGATAATTTCGACCAGCTGGTGCAGGCGTTTGTTGAGCGAGGATATATCTCCGAAGATCTCGCGAAGAGGGCGAGGATGCCATGAGTGAAAATCCTGCACGCTTACTACTTGTCCGTCACGGCCAGACCGGCTGGCACGGTGAGAACCGCTACGTGGGTAGTAGCGACATTGGGCTCACCGAACAAGGTCGGGAACAGGCCCGGGCGCTTGTGAGATGTGCCAGGAGTGAGCAACCGGCGCTCATCGTGTGCTCTTCTCTCAAGAGAGCTCTGGAGACCGCGCGGCCTGCAGCGGAGGCGTGCTCTTTAAAGCTCAAAGTAGACGATCGCCTGCGCGAGGTGGACTTCGGTGAGTGGGAAGGCAGGACACTTGCGGAGATACGCGAGTCCGACCCTTCAGCGGTGGAGAGGTTCGAAGAAGATCCCGTCCGGTACGGGTTTCCGGGCGGTGAGCCGCTCCCCAAGGCAGCGCAGCGGGTGTTGAAGGTATTTCGGGAGCTGGACGAGGCTTACGCGGGACAGACTGTGCTGGTCGTCGCCCACAACACCCTACTCCGGCTCGGGCTCTGCGAGCTACTCGGGATCCCGCTGAAAGACTACAGGCGGCGCATGCCGCGTCTTGCGAACACTGCCATCAGCGAGGTGCGCCTGAGCCATACCGGCGGAGCACTCTACTCCTTGAACGACGCGAGGTACCTGGGGTGTGAGATGTGAAAGAGGTTTCGTTTGAATTGGGGGATAAAGCAAGGAAGGTAAGTCTTTGCAACATTAACAAAAAATTGTGATAAAGCGACAGTAATGAGGAAAGGGAAAGGAGCATTTATGGCAAATAGCCGAATTGTTCGCGGAGAGATCGGCCACGAGGCAGTCGCCGGTCAGATGTCCCGGGCACAGTTTCTCAAGAAGGCGGGGTTAGGGGTCGTCGCCCTGTCTGGGGTGCCTCTTGTTGCTTCTTGCGGAACCAGCGGAAGCGTGAGTGGGAACAACAGCGGGCACGGCAGCCAGGCCAACGAGATCAGCGGGTCGTTTAATTGGAAGAGGGAGCAGGGCAAGACCATCAAGCTCCTTCTCAACAAGCATCCCTATCAGCAGACGCTCATAGACCATCTTGGGGCTTTCAAGGAGCTTACCGGGATCAACGTACAGTATGACGTGTATCCTGAGGACAACTACTTCGATAAGGTTACCGTGGCGCTTTCGAGTGGGCAGTCCAGCTATGATGTCTTTATGACTGGGGCGTACCAATGCTGGCAGTATGGTCCTCCCGGATACATGGAAGATTTGATGCCCTGGATCAAGAACAAGTCCGCTACCAACCCGGACTACGACTGGGAAGACATTATACCTTCACTGCGGCAGGCCGATCAGTGGGACCTCAAGAACGGAGATCCTTTGGGCGAGGGCAAACAGCTTGCCATACCCTGGGGTTGGGAGAGTAACGTTGTCGCTTACAACAAGCGAGTTATGGATAAGTTCGGCATTACCAGAAGCAAGATGCCAGAGACCTTCGGTGACCTCATAGACCTCGCCGAGACTATTACCAGGAAAGTACCCGGGATGTACGGGATTGCTACCCGCGGGTCCAGGTCATGGGCTACCATACACCCGGGATTCATGACGATGTACTCGCGCTTTGGCCAAAAAGACTACGAGGTTAAGAAAGGCGCGGGGAAAGGTGGTACCAACCTACTGATCCCAAAGATGGACACGCCCGAGGCTATAGATTTCCAGAACAACTGGGCGATCATGAATAAAAAAGGTGGAGCACCAGACTGGACCTCTTATGACTGGTACAAGGCCAGCTCAGACCTCGGCGCCGGTAAGGCTGCGATGCTTTTCGACGCTACCAGTGCCTCATACTTCCAGAACCAAAAAGGGGCCAGCAAGGAGGCTGGCAACATACGCTGGTATCCTGGACCCAAAGGGCCCAACGGATCACTCGCCACGAACCTGTGGGTTTGGTCACTGGCGATGCCCGCCAACTCGCAGAACAAGATGGCTGCATGGCTCTTGATCCAGTGGGCTACCGGCAAGGATCATCTGCTGTGGGGTGCCCTCAAAGGGAATCAGATAGATCCTGTTCGGTACTCGGTCGCCAACAATCCCAAGGTCAAGGACAAGCTCAACCGAGAGGATCCCACCTACCTGGAGACCTTCAACGAGGTGCTGCCGCATACCAAGGTGTACTTCACCCCCGAGTCCAAGTTCTTCCAGACGACCACCAACTGGGCTGCGGCCCTTCAGAACGTCTACCGGGGTCAGAGTGCCAAATCCGTCTTCACCAGCTTGGCCCAGAGCCTCAAGAAACAGGTCAACAGCTAGGTCGGAGTGGGAGAGCATATGAGTGCCGTAACCGCCAATAGAAAGAAAAAGCTCGTAGCTGCCTCGCCGCGCCGGCGGATGCTCAGGCCATATATCCTAAGCCTGCCGGCTTTGATCGCCACTGTTGGCATCCTCTACCCCTTCGTACTCGGGCTCTACTACTCCTTCACTAACTACTCCGCCTCCAACCCGCAGCCCAGCATCGTCGGGTTCGAAAACTACGTGAGTATGTTCTCTGATCCAAGCTTCTGGGGTAGCGTGCGCGCGACCCTGATCTACACTATAGGTGCTACGGTTATCGAGACGATACTGGGGGTAGGGGTGGCGTTGCTACTGTACCGTAGCACGCTCGTCGGACGGATCCTGGAGAAGGTAGCAATACTACCGTTTATATTCGCCCCCATCATCGCCACGATTGTGTGGAGCCTGATGTTGCAGCCGAGCATTGGAGTAGTGGACTACTTGCTCGGGTTCTTCGGGATAGGTCGGGTCCAGTGGACCAATTCTCCTGTTCTGGCAATGATCTCGCTGATCACGATTGACGTGTGGGTTTTTACCCCGTTCGTGGCAATCCTTACGCTGGCTGGGCTGAGATCTCTACCCAAAGATCCCTTCGAAGCAGCCTCAGTGGACGGAGCCGGATACTGGTTTACTTTCCGCAAGCTCACGCTGCCTATGGTCTGGCCATACATCCTGATAGCGGTTATCTTCCGGCTTCTGGACTCGTTGCAGATGTTCGACATAATCTACGGCTTGACCCAAGGTGGGCCAGGTAACTCCACAATGGTGTTGCAGATCTTGGCGTACCAGAACGCGATTCTGTACACTAACTTTTCCCAGGGGATTACATACATGGTCTTGCTGTGGATAGTAGCGTATGCGATCACTCTTGTGCTGGTAAACGTGCTCAACAAGGCGCAGCAGAAAGCATCCGGACCGGGGATCTAGAGAGTAAGGGAGACACAAAGTGGAACAGACGGCAAACAAATTCGAGGCACCAGTTGAGCACCAGAAGCCTTCTACCCGGCATCAAAATAGAAAGTTTAGCTGGAAGAGCGCAGCTCTTGACTTCTTGACGATACTCTACTTTATCTTCGCACTCTTCCCGGTGCTGTGGATGGTCATCATGTCGCTGAAACCCAGCAGCGAACAGTACAGCACCTACTTCGTGTTCCATCCAACGGTGGCCAACTATGGGCACGTACTCAGTAACAGCGGCATCCCGTTCGCGAAGTTTTTCCTCAACAGCCTGATAATCTCGTCCGGAGCCGTAGTGGTGTCGCTGATCCTCGGTCTGCCAGCAGCATACGCCTCAGCCCGCTGGCGGTTTCGTGGTTCCGAGCCGCTCTTTTTTACCATACTTTCGTTCAGGTTCGCTCCAGGGCTTATGGTTGTGATCCCACTCTACGTCATCTACCATCAGCTTGGGCTCTTCGATACCTACGTCGGCATGATCTGGGTGATGCAGCTCATAACACTTCCCATGATTGTGTGGATCATGCGCTCGTACTTCCAGGATCTCTCGCCGGAGCTTGAGCAGGCAATGCTCCTCGACGGCTACACCCGGCGGCAGGCGTTCATTAAAATAGTCCTACCACTGGTCAAGCCCGGCATTGCGGCGGTCTCATTGCTGTCATTCATCTTCGCATGGAACAATTTCTTGTTCCCGTTGATCCTCACCTCGAACCACACCGAGACGGTCACCGTAGGCTCATTGACGTTCCTCGGAGGTAACCGGCCCAATTACAACCTGACGGCAGCGGCGGCGATTATAGCGGCGATTCCACCGCTCGTGCTGGCTTTCTCGATCCAACGCTACCTGGTCCGTGGATTGTCCTTTGGAGCGGTGAAGGGGTAGAGATGGCGACACTCAGTCTTCATAAAGTACGCAAGGAGTTCGGCAAGACGGTTGCCTTGGCGGGGCTTGACCTTGAAGTCAGAGATGGTGAATTCTTCGTCCTTCTGGGGCCATCTGGAGCCGGTAAGACGACGACGCTCAAGTGTATCGCCGGGCTTGAGGAGCCGACAGCTGGACGCGTAGAGATCGGCGGTGTCGACATGACCGACGTGGAGCCCTACGACCGCGGGGTGGCCATGGCGTTCGAGAACTACGCGCTCTACCCACAGATGACGGTCATGGAAAATATGATGTCGCCGTTGCGCTCCAAACGGTATAGGGTGCCTCAGGCCGAGGCGCGGGAGCGTGTGCAGAAGGCGGCGGACACTTTGGGGATCGGGCATTTGATGGAGCGGTTCCCGAGGGAACTCTCCAACGGGCAGCGCCAGCGGGTCGCTTTAGGCAGGGTGTTGGTGCGGCCTGCGGACGTACTGCTCCTGGACGAGCCGCTCAGCCACCTCGACGCAAAGCTGCAGATGGAGATGCGAGCCGAGCTCAAGTCGCTCGGCGAGATGCAGAGCACGACCAGCCTCTACGTCACCCACGACTACCGGGAGGCTCTGGCACTGGGGGAGCGGGTAGGCATTCTGCGGGAGGGCGTGCTCCTGCAGGTGGGAACGGGCGAAGAAATCTGGAAACGACCAGCCGACAGCTTCGTCGCCCGCGCACTGGGCCAGCCGGAGATAAACCTCATCTCCGGAGCAGTGGTGGAGAGTTCTGGAGGCAAGGTATTCCGCAGTGAGGACAGCCAAATCGAGCTTCCTCTGTCAGGAGCACAGGAGGTCACGAGCGGGTACGAGGTTGAGCTGGGTATGAGGCCGATAGACTTAGAGATATCTTCTGGGGAGGCGCCACCCGGAAACCTAACGCTTAGGGGGAGGGTGTACGTGGTTGAGCGCCTGGGGCGAGAGTTCGAGATCACGGTGAGCGTGGGCAAAAACCAGGTCGTGGTCGTGACCAACAGGGGCGAAGTGGGCCTCGATGATCTGGTAGAGATCTCTCTGCCGCCATCGAAACTGCATCTCTTCGACAAGAGGAGCGGTCGGCGCATAGAAATGAGACAGAACATGGGGGCAGCTAAGCGTGGCTGAGGGGTTGGTCCTTAAGGACTTGCATAAGGTATACGGGCGTCGAGGTAAGCCTGACGTGCATGCCGTTCGCGGGATCAACCTCGCCGTCCGGGATGGCGAGTTGCTCGCGCTGCTCGGCCCTTCTGGGTGCGGAAAATCTACCACCCTAAGGATGATAGTCGGGCTTGAGGAGGTCAGCTCTGGAGACATACTCATCGGTGGAAGCTCAATCGTAGGACTGCCGCCGCACCGGCGCAACATCGCGTTGGCCTTCGAAACCTACGCACTCTATCCTCCGCTGACGGTTGAAGAGAACATAACCTTTGGCATTCAGGCCAGAAAAGAGCGCGATGCTAAAAGAAGGGCGCGTGAAATCGCCGAACGGCTCGGCATTACCGACATCTTGCACCTCAAGCCCGCCTCCCTGTCGAGCGGGCAGAAGCAACGGGTCTCACTAGCGCGGGCTGTTGTGCGCCAGCCAGCCGTGTTGCTACTGGACGAGCCGCTCTCGCACTTGGACCTTGCCCAGCGCAGCCAGACCCGGCGGGAACTCAAGCGTTTGCAGGCCGAGACGGGGTACACAACCGTGCTGGTGACCCACGACCAACTTGAGGCCATCTCGATGGCCGATCGTATTGCGCTGATGAACGACGGTTTGATTCAGCAGGTAGGGACGCCAGAGGAGATTTACGACGACCCGAAGAACCTCTTTGTCGCAGGCTTTGTCGGAGATCCTCCAATGAATTTGATACCGGGTCGGATTGAGACCAAGGGAGGTTTTGCCAGAGTAGCTCTCTCGCGGGAGATATTGCTCGATCTGCAGAATGCCACCGCTAAAGATGGGCAGGAGGTGATCGTCGGGATCAGGCCGCAGGATATATCGGTTGTCAATCATGAGGGCTCGGATGTGCTTAAGGGCACAGTCTTTGCCTACGAACCATTACAGGAGAGCGGCCTTCTTACGATAGGGCTACCTGGTGTGGATCTGCGGATCAAAGTTCAAACATCGCCGGACGTTGGCTTCGAAAGGGGGGATCTGGTGAGATTGAAACCGAACCCTGCGCTGACACACTTGTTCGATGCCAATAGTGGCGAACGCATCAGGTGAACGCGATGAAAATCCTAGCGGCCGGGGACCACTTTGTGCTGAGCGGCCTGCTCGTAGAGGAGCTGCGGCGAGAGTTGGGAAAGGACACGGCGGAGGTGAAAACCCTGGACCTCCCCTGGCCGCTTGAACCGTTCGGTCAGGTGGCCGAGGTAGAAGAGGCATCCGGCACCGAGGAGCAAATAATCGAGGCCCTTGACGGAGTCGAGGTGCTGGTGACCCAGCTAGCCCCCGTGACGCGGAGGGTTCTCGAGTCCACAAAAATGCTTAGGCTGATCGCAGTCACCCGCGGTGGACCGGTGAACATCAACATTGAGGCTGCCTCGGAGAAGGGGGTTGCCGTGTGCTACGCACCAGGCAGAAACGCGCCTGCGGCTGCCGAGTACGCTTTAGGTCTGATGCTCGCAGCGGTGCGGCGTATCACCGATGCGCATGCGAGCCTCTCCTCCGGAGAGTGGCGGGGTGAGTTTTACACCTACGAAGAGTGCGGGCTCGAACTGGAAGGGACGACTGTTGGGCTGGTCGGCTTCGGTGCGATAGGCAGCCGGGTGGCGAAGGTGCTCCGCGCGTTCGGTTCGGAGGTCCTGGTGTATGATCCGTTCGTGGACGATGCCCTCCTCGAGGAGGTCGGGGGGCGCAAGGTGGATCTCGACGAGCTCCTCTCGCGTTCGAAGGTGGTAAGCCTGCACGTCCGGCTCACCGAAAAGACACGTGGCATGATCGGAGCCAGGGAAATATCGTTGATGCCTCAGGGCTCGTTTCTCGTCAACTGCGCCCGCGGTGGGGTTCTGGACTACGACGCGCTCTGTGAGGCGCTGGAGTCAGGACGCCTCGGAGGGGCGGCGCTTGACGTCTATCCGGAGGAGCCTCTGCCAAAGGGTTCGCGGCTGCTCTCCACCCCGAACCTGGTCCTCTCGCCACACATTGCCGGAGCGACCAGGGAGACAGCGCACCGAGCTGCGCGCATCGCGGCCGCCGAGGTTGGCCGGTATGTGCGTGGGGAAAGGCTTCTCAACATCGCCAACGAGGAGGCCCTCTCGCCTGAGACCGGGCGGAACCCGTAAGTTCCGAGGTGGGTTGCATGAACGCCATCGGCGTCGACGTGGGAACCACCGGGCTGAAAGCGGTGGCACTAAGTCCAGAAGGGGAGCTCGTGCGCGAACGAACTGTGCGCTATTCAACGAAACTCGCCGGGCTCGGAGCCGAGCAGGACGCCCGGACCTGGTGGAAAGCGGCGACCGAGGTCCTACCCGAGGTAGTCAAGGGTGAACCAGTAAGCGGGGTGGCCGTCACCGCGCAGGCTCCTACTATCGTGTGCGTGGACCGTAACGGGGAGCCTCTCGGTCCGGCCCTGACCTGGATCGACCGCCGTGCTCAGCGGGAGACAGTGGAGCTAGAAGCCGCCTGTGGCCCGGGTCGCAACCCTCCCGATCCTTACTTCGCGACCGCCAAGCTGCTGTGGCTCGTGCATCACCGTCCGCAGACTCTCGAGCAGGCTACAGCAGTGTTGTGCGCTAATGGCTTCATAGTTGCCCGGCTTACCGGAGAGCTCACCCTCGACGAGACCACCGCCGGATTGTTTCAGGGATGGGATGGAGGCTTCGACCCGGCACTCTCCCGGCTTGTACCCACGGAACTTCTACCCGAGGCCCGCCCCTCCCTGGAGGTGGCAGGTTACGTCTCGCACCAAGCGGCGCGGGTTACCGGGATTCCCGAAGGTACGCCGGTGCTACATGGTGCGATAGACGCCGTTGGCGCCGCGCTTGAGGCGGGAATCTTCAGGCCCGGCGACGGGCTCGCCGAGATGACCGGGTTCTCTACCGTTGCGATTGCAGCGGCAAAGAGAGGCACTTATGTGCAGGGTCTGATCCACACCCGCCACGGCGTGGGCGGCTGCGACCTCGTTCTCGCGGCGATGGTGACCGCGGGCGCCATCATAGATTGGGGGGCGAGACTCACTGGTTTCCGGGAAGTTGCACTTTTCGACCACAACGCTTCTTCAGAGAGGCCCGGCAGGCTGCTCCTCGTTCCTGCCTTCGCCGGTGAGAGGACCCCGACTTGGGATGCGACTGCCCGCGGAGCAATAGTTGGCCTAGATCTCGACATGGATGCCGGGGACCTGGCGCTTGCCATCTACGAGGGCACCGCACTCAGCCTGAGGGATAACGTCGAGCGTATGCAGGAGGTGCTCGGGGATCTCACCTCGGTACGTTCGGTTGGCGGTGGGTCGAGGAGCGCTTTGTGGACCCAGATAAAAGCCGACGTACTCGGCATGCCGGTTGAGGTGACGCCGCTCGGGCATGGTGCAGCGGTGGGAGCTGCGATTCTCGTTGGGATGGCGACAGGTCTGTGGTCGGACATGGAGGTGGCACGCGAGATTAGATCCCGGGGGAAGGTGACTGTTTTTGAGCCGAACCCTCGACTGCACGAAGAGTACACCCGGCGACTCGAGCTCTATCGAGAGCTGCAGGGTATGCTCCCCCCTATAACCCGGGCCCTGCGACCTGAGAAAGAGAAGGAGCGTGGATGAGTCGTACACCGCTTGCCGAGCTGATCAAGATGTCACGGTCGCTCGGACGGTCTGAGAGGGATCTTGTGGTACTCGGAGAAGGTAACACCTCGGTACGTCTGGATAGCGAAACCTTCTTGGTGAAGGCTAGCGGTACGTCCCTGGAACATGCATGCACGCAGGACTTCGTGAGAATGGACCTGAGGAGAACATTAGCTCTTTTGGAGCTCGACGATCCAGATGACGAGGAGCTAACTGCGGCGCTTCTGGCGGCATGCTCGGATCCGGAAGGACTGCGTCCCTCAATCGAAGCCGTCATGCACGCGCTATGCCTTACCGAGGGAGGAGCAACCTTCGTTGGGCATACACACCCGAGTGCAGTGAACGCCATCCTGTGTTCCGATCGGGCTCCCGCGATCTGTTCCGGGGCGATCTTTCCAGACCAGGTCGTGGTCCTGGGACGCCATCCCCTGCTCGTGCCCTACGCTGACGTTGGGCTGCCACTCGCACGTGCCCTGCGTGATCGGCTGCGCGAGCACGTGCGCCACGTCGGGGCTCCACCCAGAACCATCTACCTGCAAAACCACGGGTTGGTGGCGCTCGGCGAGAGCGCGGATGTAGTTGAGCAGGTGACCACGATGGCCGTTAAGCACGCCCGTATCCTTGCCGGCGCGCTCGCGGTTGGCGAAGTCTTCTACCTCTCGGAGAAGCAGGCGGATCGCCTGGATACCCGCTTGGATGAAGAGTACCGGCGCAGAGTACTGCAGGGTAAGCGATAGAACCAGGGCTGAGTACAAAGACTCTGGCGCAGGAGGAAAGAGAGTCATGATCGTCGGGATAGACGCCGGTACCTCGGTAGTGAAGGCGGCCGCCTTCTCTCGCAGGGGGCAGGTCCTGGCGGTAGAGAGAAGGCGGGTGAAGCTCAGCAACCCGCGGCCGGACTGCTACGAGCAGGATATAGAGGAGACGCTCGCAGCGGTAGGAGAGGTAGTGCGTGCCGTGGCCCGGTGCTCGGACGAGCCGGTCGAGGCGGTCGGCATCACTGGCCAGGGCGACGGGCTATGGCTGGTGGATGAGATGGGTCACCAAGTCCGGCCCGCCATTACCTGGCTTGACGCCCGCGCCAACCCGGTGGTCGAAGAGTGGATGGAATCCGGCCTTTTCGAGACGCTCTTCCGTCGCAACGGCAACGCCATGTTCCCCGGTGCGCCCGCACCCATAATGATGGCCCTGAAACGCTCTGAGCCGGAGTCGCTGGAGCGGGCGGCCACCGCCGGCTACTGCAAGGATGTGATCCTGCAGCGCCTCACCGGTGCACGGGCTACCGACGCCTCCGACGCCTCGGAGCCCTTCCTGGACTTGGAAAAGCGGGAATACAACCCGGAGCTTCTGAGGCTCTGCGGCCTCGCAGATTACCGGCACCTGCTCGCCCCTATAGACCCCGCTCCCGGTCCCCTGCGTTCCTTGAACTCTGAAGGAGCGGAGCTCACGGGACTCTCCGAGGGTACCCCGGTGCACAACGGGCCGTTTGATCTTCCAGCCGCGGCTTTAGGCGCAGGCGTGGACCGGGTTGGAGACGGTCTGATTATCCTGGGTACCACCCTCGCCTGCCAGGTGCTCAAGGACCGAGTCGAGATCTCCGGCGAGCCCGGAGGCCAGACACTCTGTACTCTCCAGGCGAACCGGTGGCTGAGGGCGATGCCTGCGATGGTTGGCACGGCCTCGTTGGACTGGGTTCTTGCCATTTTCGGAGTCAGGCACGTAGAGCTCGAAGACATACTGGCTAAGAGCCCTCCTGGGGCGCGGGGCGTCACGGTGCTCCCGTTCTTCTCGGCGTCGGGAGAGCGTGCGCCGTTCGTGGACCCATTTGCGCGCGGTCAGGCCTCCGGTATGAGCCTGGGCACCACCCGAGAGGATATAGTGCGCGCGGTGTGCGAGGGAGTAGCCTACGCCGCCCGGCACTGCCTGCAGACGGCGGGGCTCGAAGGAGAGATCACCATCTGCGGCGGCGGAGTCGAGTCGCAGGCATGGCGGCAGATATTCGCCGACGTGTTGCAGAGGCCCTTGAAGATTGCACGCAAGCCCGAGGTCGGAGCCAGGGGTGCCGCCATGGCGGCTTTGATTTCCGCCGGAGAGGACTTCGACGCCGCCGGATGGACGCGGCCCGAGGGCTACGTCGAGCCCCAAAGGGAAGTAGCCGCATTCTATGAGGAAAGCTTCGGGCACTACCTGGCCAGCGTTGAGGCAGCCCGAGGTCTCTGGAGCAGATCTCCACACGTCAGGATAGCCTACCAGGAAGGACTAGCACCGAGGAGTTCTCATGGCACAGCGTAGCGAAGCACATCTCTCTGGTCTCACAAAGGTGCCGGAGCGCCTCTACGAGGGATACATTTTCGACCTCGACGGCACCATCTACCTGGGGGACGATCTCCTGCCTGGCGCTAAGCGGTTGATCCTCAAGCTAAGAGAGCTCAATAAGCGCATCCTCTTTGTCTCCAACAACCCCACCAAAGATCCAAAGATGTACGCCAATAAGCTCACCAAGCTTGGTCTCCCTACTCCAGAAGAGGAGATCGTAAACACGGTGGTTACCATGACTAGGTGGCTGCTTGAGAACCATCCCGACGCAACGGTATTTCCTATCTCCGAGGAGCCGCTAAAGAATGCTCTTAGAGAAGCCGGCATAAGAATGTCTGAAGACCCAAAAGAGATAGACATAGTCATCGCTTCCTACGACCGCACCTTCACTTACAGAAAGCTTCAGATAGCCTTCGATGCCCTCTGGTATCACAGGAGAGCGATTCTGGTTACCACGAACCTGGACCGCTACTGCCCGATGCCCGGGGGAAGAGGGGAGCCCGATGCCGCAGCGATAGTCGCGGCCATAGAGGCATGCACCGGTGAGAAGTGTGAGGTCAACACCGGAAAGCCCTCACCCGTAATGCTAAAGACCATCATGGACTTCGTAGGGATAGAAGCCGAAGAGTGTGTGATGACAGGCGACAGGCTCTACACGGAGATTGAGATGGCAAGGGGAGCGGGGATTCCTTCTGCCGTTGTATTGACCGGAGAGACGAAAATGGAGGACCTACAGAAGGAGACGGAGGTGATTCCAGACTATTCCCTCGACCGTATAGACCGCCTCATCCCACCCCGGATGTGGGAGAAGTTCGGCTGGATCGAGGAAGACGAATAACGGATGCGAGGGAGGAGTTACGCAGAACGTCACTGGGAGGTAGAGGAATGAAGAAGATCGGCATAGGCGCCGACGACGCGGCTTTCGAGCTCAAGGAGATACTTGTCGAGCACCTCAAGGAGAAAGGCTACGAGGTCGAGGACTACGGCGTCCACTCCAAGGATCCTGTAGACTACCCGGACATTGCTGTCGAGGTGGCCGAGGCGGTTGCCAGGGGTGAGCATGATCGAGCCATCCTGGTCTGCGGGACAGGGATCGGGATGTGTATAACGGCCAACAAGGTCCCAGGCGTGCGCGCTGCCCAGTGCCACGACGTCTTCTCCGCCGAGCGCGCCAGGAAGTCGAACAACGCGCAGGTTCTCACTATGGGCCAGCGTGTCATCGGTCCGGAGTTGGCCAAGATGATCGTGGATGCTTGGCTGGAGTCGGAGTTTTTAGGCGGCTCTTCGGCCCGCAAAGTCGAGAAGATGGAGGAGGTAGATCGCCGTTACCACGGCGGCGCATAACTCGGAAACTGGGGACGAAACCCCGGTCCTATCCGGTTGGACAAAATCTCGAAAACTCTAAGCGTTAGGTAAGCAGAGGGCCGGCTCCGGCGCTGGACGAGACAGGAGGAGTTGAAGTGGCTGAGGGACCGTACCTGTTGGGTATAGACGGCGGGACGGGGAGCGTGAGGGTCGGTATCTTCGACCGTTGGGGGAACTTGGTAGCCTTTTACAGCGTCGAGTACGAGACCTATCATCCGCAGCCCGGATGGGCCGAGCAGGATCCCGATCAGTGGTGGTCGTCCCTCGTCGCTGCGGTGAGGGGCGCGATGAGTAAGAGTGGTATCTCTGCAGAGGAGGTCGCCGGTATCTCGCTCGACACCACGAGTTGTACGGTGGTGGCTATGGATGAGAACGACCGCCACATGCGTCCTGCTATCCTATGGATGGACGTGCGCGCTGCGGAGCAGGCGCGCCGTCTCCAGGAGACTGGTGATCCCGCTCTCAAGTACAACGGCTATGGGGCGGTCTCAGCCGAGTGGATGCCCTCCAAGGCGTTATGGCTCAAGGAGAACGAGCCCGAAGTTTATAACAGCGCCAAGCGTATCTGCGAGTACCAGGACTGGATGACCCATAAGCTCACCGGCGAGTGGACGGCCTCTATTAGTAATACGAGCATACGCTGGTACTACGACCGGAACACCGGCGGATGGCCGGAAACCCTTTACTGTGACGTCGGTCTCGACGACGTACTGACCAAGTTCCCTGATAGGGTGCTAGATCAAGGTGAAATCGTCGGGGGGCTGCGCGAGGAGGCCGCCGCAGAGCTGGGTCTCAGAGCCGGCACGCCCGTCGCTGAGGGAGGCGTAGATGCCTTCGTAGCGGCGCTAGGGCTTGGGGTAGTCGAACCCGGCAAGCTGGCGCTCATCACCGGCTCCTCACACGTTATGATCGGTCAGGCCGCGGAGCCTCACTACGGCCAGGGCTTCTTCGGAGCATACACTGATGCCATGATTCCGGGCCAGTACACCGTAGAAGGGGGGCAGGTCTCTACTGGTTCCATAGTCGCTTGGTTCAAGAACAACTTCGCCAAAAGTGCCAACCAAGCGGCCAGGAAGCGCGGCGTGACACCCTACGACGTCCTCAACGAGATGGCCCGGAAGGTCCCTATCGGGTCTGATGGTCTCATAGTACTCGACTACTTTCAGGGCAACCGCACACCCTACACCGATCCTTTGGCGCGCGGAATGATATGGGGACTCTCCCTGAGCCACGGCGAAGGGCACATCTTCCGAGCGATTCTGGAAGGCGTATGTTACGGTACCGAGCACATTCTGCGCACCATGCGCGAGCACGGCTTCAGGCCCGCGGAAATCGTAGCTGCCGGGGGTTCCACCAAGAGTGAGCTGTGGATGCAAATGCACGCCGACGTCTCGAATATTCCCATCTCCCTCACGCGCGAAGGAGAAGCTGCTGTGTTGGGCTCGGCGATGCTGGCCGCGGTGGGAGCGGGCATTTACCCGGACATCCAGTCAGCTGCCAGGAACATGGTGCACACCGAGCGCACCATAGAGCCGGACAAAGAGGCTCACAAAGAGTACCAGTTCTATGTGGACAGATACGTCGAGACCTACCCGCAGATGCGGGAGCTGATGCACAAGACCGTGCGCCACGTCGCGAGCGGCGGAGCAAAGAAAACAGGAGGCAAAGCGTGAACAAAGAGCGGATAAACGCGGCGCTGCGCGACGCGCCTGACACGCAGAGAGTCCTGATCGGGGAGGGGGTTCTCTTCTCGGTTGGAGAGGTATTCGGAGAGTGCTTTGGCAACCAGCCAGCGGTAGTTGTTGCAGACGAGAACACATGGGCAGTAGCTGGTGAGGAGGTCCATAGGCGCCTCCAGTCAGCCAGGTGTAAGACTCTTGAACCCTAAAGCGTTGCATCAAAGGGAAGATGGATAGACAGTCGAGTTCATAATTCACTCCGACAAGCCAACCGAATCATGACAAGTTTACTGTGATAAGGGGGAGAGGCAAATGAGTGTAATAGTAAATTGGAAGATGAGAGTAATTGAGTACGCGCAGAAAATGGTGAGAGAAAAGTTGGTTACAGGGACTTCAGGAAATATTAGCTGCATCGATCGGGAACATGAATTGGTTGTCATTACTCCGACCAGTGTCGATTATGAGAAACTCGATCTGGATCAGATCTCTGTACTTGACTTAGATGGTGAAAAGAAGAGTGGGCTCACTCCTTCGACGGAAACTCCTATGCACCTTTCGATTTATCGTCACCGGCCAGATATTAATGCAATCGTTCACACACACTCAATGTACGCCACTACTTTCGCAGTACTGGGGGAACCTATACCTCCCATCCACTATATGATTACTGTGCTTGGGGGAGAGCAAATTCCGGTTACAGCTTCTTATGAGCTGTACGGTACCGATCGACTCGCGCAGGCAGTCGTCGCTGCTATGGGAGATCAATACAACGCAACGCTATTAAGGAATCATGGCGTAGTTGCTGTCGGGAAGAGCCTAGCACAAGCCTATAAGAATGCGGTCATTGTGGAAGAAATGTCGCATCTGTACTTTAATGCCCGAGTTGCGGGTAATCCAATTACTCTAACAAAAGAACAGGTTGTTGAGGTCATGACCTCCATGAAGGCTGACACATATGGTCAACCTCTGACTGAGACAGATACGTCGAGACCTACCCGCAGATGCGGGAGCTGATGCACAAGACCGTGCGCCACGTCGCGAGCGGCGGAGCAAAGAAAACAGGAGGCAAAGCGTGAACAAAGAGCGGATAAACGCGGCGCTGCGCGACGCGCCTGACACGCAGAGAGTCCTGATCGGGGAGGGGGTTCTCTTCTCGGTTGGAGAGGTATTCGGAGAGTGCTTTGGCAACCAGCCAGCGGTAGTTGTTGCAGACGAGAACACATGGGCAGTAGCTGGTGAGGAGGTCCATAGGCGCCTCCAGTCAGCCGGGTGTAAGACTCTTGAACCTTACGTTTTCCCCGGTAAGCCAACTCTCTACGCCGATTACGCCAACACACTGATGCTCGTGGAGATGCTCCGCTCCCATGACGCTATTCCGGTTGCCGTAGGTTCGGGAACGCTAAACGACCTCGTAAAGCGTGCCTCCTACGAGTGTGAACGTCCCTACATGTGTGTCGGCACCGCGGCATCTATGGACGGCTATACGGCCTTCGGGGCATCCATCGAAAAAGATAACAAGAAGCAGACGCTGACCTGCCCGGCACCGAGGGTGGTGGTGGGAGATGTGAATATCTTAGTGAATGCGCCCGCCAGAATGACGGCTTCCGGTTACGCTGACCTCCTTGGCAAGGTGACGGCGGGAGCCGATTGGATCGTCGCCGACGCCCTGGAGGTTGAGCCCATCTCCATGAGAGTCTGGTCGCTGGTGCAGGACTCCCTTCGCGAGTGGGTCGGCAGACCGGCCGGTCTGCGCGCAGGTGATCGGGAAGCGATGGATAAGCTTATAGAGGGTTTGATCATGTCCGGACTGGCGATGCAGGCCCACCGGTCTTCTCGCCCAGCTTCCGGAGCCGAGCACCAGTTTAGTCATCTCTGGGAGGGAGAAGGACTGGGGCGCGCCCTAGACCCGCCGCTATCCCACGGCTTCAAGGTCGGGGTGGGCTCCATCTCCATCGCCGCCCTCTACGAGCGGATACTGGAGCGCGACCTGAGTGACCTGGATGTGGACGTGATCTGCAACGGCTGGCCCACCTGGGAGGAGGTGGATGAACAGGTGCGGGCGTCGTACTCGGGCTCGAAGTTAGAGGAGGCTGCCGTCGGCGAGACCCGGGCCAAGTACGTAGACGCCGACAGGCTCAGGGAACGGTTGACTCGGCTGCGCAATGTCTGGCCGGAGCTGCGGGAGAAGGTGAAGGAGCAGCTGATTCCGACCGATGAGTTGCGGGGGATGCTCGAAGCAGCAGGATGTCCCACCGATCCAATCGGGATCGGGTTGAGTTGGGAGGACTTCAAAGCGACGTACCGACGGGCGCAGATGCTCCGCAAACGCTACACCATTCTCGATCTCGCCAACGAGACTGGTATCCTTGATGAGTGCGTCGAGGAGCTGTTTGCTCCAGGCGGGTTCTGGGCCCGCGATGCCGCCTCCCAGACGTAGGAGGCGAAGGAGGGAGAATTGGTGGAGCTGACTGAAATGAGATTCAGAACTTCCGGCGCACTTTGTCTTGCCTAAAGCAGGCTCTAGAGCCACTTGCAATGAGCTTGGTCTGTGAGCCATCATAGGCCGATGGACGCTTATTCGGAAGATCTCAGAAGGAAGATAGTCGAGGCTGTGGAGGGGCGCCGCATGAACCAGAGCGAGGCCGCTCGCGCTTTCGGGGTGAGCCTCTCTTCGGTCAAGCGTTACCTCAAGGCAGTGCGCGAAGGGCGTTCGCTCTCGCCGGGTAAGGCTCCGGGCAAGAGACCCAC
>JAIMBO010000116.1 GCA_023511405.1 Rubrobacteraceae bacterium | reverse complement strand
AGGCCCTTGTAGACCACGGTCCCGAGGCCCCCGGCCCCGATCAGGGCGGCTATCACGACCATCGAGAGCGCGAGCATGATCACCTGGTTGACCCCGGCCATGATCGTGGTGAACGCCTGTGGCAGCTCTACCTTCACCAGCGTCTGCCAGCGGGTCGAACCGAAAGCCTTCGCGGCCTCGAGCGTCTCCTTGGGCACCTGCTGCAGCCCGAGCAGCGTGAGCCTCACCGCCGGCGGCATCGCGAAGATCACGACCGAGAGCAGCCCCGGCGCGTTGCCGAGCCCGAGCAGGATGATCGCGGGCACCAGATACACGAAGGCCGGCAGCGTCTGCATGAAGTCCAGGATCGGACGCACCACCGTCTCCACGCTCCTGTATTGCGCCGAGAGTATCCCGACCGGGATGCCGATGAGCAGCGCCACGGCCGTCGAGGCCGTCACGAGCGCGAGCGTCGTCATCGCGTCGTCCCAGAGCTTCATCCCGAGGATGAGCCCGAACCCCACCAGCGTGAGCAGCATCACCCGCCATCCGCCGAGCCACAGCGCTATGGCCATGAAGATGAGGACCATCGCCCAGGGCGGCAGGATGGTCAGGACGAAATCGAAGGCGCCGACCAGCCCGCCGAGCACCTTGGAGAGCCCGTCGAAGAACCCGCTGAAGTTGTTGGTTACGTAGTTGACGAAGTCGGATACCCAACTTCCTATGGGGATGCGCGGCACGTAGCCACTCCCCTGCTGCAGTAAGGCGATCATCAGCGGGAAGCCCCTTCCTCGGCGGCCGCCGAGGACGAGAGCCCGGCAGAATCATCGCCGGCCTCGGGAGCCACCTCTTCCTGAGCCTCCTCCACCTCGCTCTCGGTGGTGAGCGCGGCTATGAGCGAGCCCTTGACCACCACGCCCATCAGGCGCTCCCGCTCGTCGGTGACCGCCACCGGCAGGTTGCCCCCGACGAACAGCGGCAGAACCTTGCGCAGCGGCGTGCCGAGCTCGACCCGGCAGACGTCCCGATCTATCGCGCTCTCCAGCGAACCCTCTCCCCTCTGCGCGAGCCTGGAGACCGCCTCCGCCTCGCACAATCCCACGAGCTTCCTCTCGGAATCCAGCACGAAGATCGTCGAGAGGCCCGCCTTCTGCATCCTCCTCAGGACCACCCGCGGCCCCTCGCTCCGGTAGGCGACCTCCTTGGGGTCGACCATCGCGACCTCCACCTTTCGCACCTTGGTGTAGTCCACGTCCTCTATGAAGCGCTCGACGTACTCGTTGGCCGGGTTGGTCAGGATCTCCTCGGGGTTGCCCATCTGGACGATCTCTCCATCACGCATGATCGCAACCCGGTTGCCCAGCCTCAGCGCCTCGTCGAGATCGTGGGTCACGAAGACCACCGTGCGCTTTATCTCCCCCTGGATGTCCAGGAAGAGGTTCTGCATCTCCCGCCTTATCAGCGGGTCGAGCGCGCTGAAGGGCTCGTCCATCAAAAGGATCTCCTGCTCGGTCGCGAGCGCCCGCGCGAGCCCCACCCGCTGCTGCATCCCGCCGGAGAGCTCGGTTATCCTCTTCTCTCCCTGCCCTTCGAGCCCGACCATCTCGAGAGCCTCCAAACCACGCCTCTCCCTCTCCGACGCGGAGACCCCCTGCACCTCCAGCCCGAAGACAACGTTGCCCAGCACGCTGCGGTTCGGAAGAAGCCCGAAATGCTGGAAGACCATCCCCATCTTTTTGCGCCTGAGATCCCTTATCTGCCGGGCGCTCATCCGGGAGGTCGGCCTGCCATCCAGATAGACCTCACCCTCCGTCGGCTCTATGAGGCGGTTCAGCAGCCTCAGAAGCGTGGACTTACCGCTGCCAGAAAGCCCGATGATCACGAAGATCTCACCGGGATAAACCTCGAAATTCGCCTCCAGGACCCCGATCGTGGCCCCGGTAGCCTTCTCTATCTCCGCCTTGCTCCTGCCCTCCCGGCGCAGCCTCAGCGCCTCGGAAGCCCCACGGCCGAAGACCTTGGTCAGCTTCTCCGCCCGGATCACCGCCTCGTTTCCGGTAATGCTACCCTCCGTGGTCAGCTCCTTTACTAGCCGCCAGTTGCTTACCGGGAGCATCTTCCGCCCACGGTACATCGCCGGGATGCCCCGTACTCGAAAGCATGAAGAGGCAATCCCCAGCATATGAGTGATTAATGGTACCGTCTCACTCACTCGATTCAAGGGTTCGTTCGTTAGGAAATATTATTTGTTGCTATGTTTTCAAGGTTGCCGGGAGACGTCACCGGGCGTTAACCTTCGGAAAGAGAGCAGGGAAGGAGCGACATGGACGAAGAGAGCCGGCAGAAGAAGACGACGGAGCTGGGCAGGCTGAGCGTGGAAGAAGCCACGCTGAAGGATCCCTTCCGGGACGTCCGGGGACACAAGGTCTACGACAGGGGTGGAGAGCAGGTGGGAAAGGTAGAAGACCTCTACGTGGACCGGGAGGGAGAGGCGCGCTTTCTGAACGTGAGCTCGGGTGGGGGGCTTCTGGGCTCACCGAAGCGCCACTTCATAATCCCCTTCGAGAAGATCAGCGACGTCAAGGGCAGCGAGGGCGTGGTCCTGGCGCTGGACTTCGAGAAGATAAAGAAATCCCCGCTCTTCGATCAGGCGGAGGCACCAGACGAGGCCCAGCAGCGTGCCATCTACGCCTACTACGAAGGGTAGCGTCTTCCCGGGGTTGCTCAGCCGCCAGCGTGGGGTAAAATGCTTCGTCGGAGGGCGTTGGTTCGTCGTGCGCCTGTAGCTCAGGGGATAGAGCAGGGGTTTCCTAAACCCCGTGTCGGAGGTTCGAATCCTTCCAGGCGCACTTCTTTTTTGCCTGCAAATCGCGACAAAAGAAAGAGTCCTGGTCACTTACCGGGCCCATGGTACACCAACCACTACACCAACGCGGGTTTTTCTACCCCAAAGCGGCGTCCATGGCACTGGCGGCGGCATCGCCCATATCAGGCAATATGTGGCTGTAAGTGTTGAGGGTGAGGCTGATATCTGCGTGGCCCAAAAGCTCCTGGACGAACTTAGGGTTTACGCCCTGTCTCAGCAAGAGCGTAGCGCACGTATGCCGCAGGTCATGAAAACGAATGTCCGGCAGATCAGCACGCTTGAGGAGGGTCTTGAACTCGCGGTAGAGGTTGCGGCCGCTCATAGGGGTGCCGACGCCTGAGGGAAACACAAGATCCTGCTCCTGCCAGAGCCCGGCCCTCTGCATCCTCTCCTCAAGCAGAGCCTTGCGATGCGCTCTGAGGGCAGTAATGGCGCGTCCGCTGAGCCTGATGCGGCGCCCCTTACCGCTTTTGGGCGCTTCGAACTTCCGTCCTCCACGCACCTCCGAGAGAGTCCGGCGCACCGAAAGCGTCCCGGCGTCGAGGTCGATGTCCTCCCATTTGAGTCCCAAAAGCTCCCCCTGCCGCATACCAGTGGTGACGGCCAGTACGTACAGAGCTTCGAGCCTTTCTCCGGAAACGGTGTCTAAAAACCTCCGCGCCTGATCCGCGGATAGAGGACGTATCTCGTCTCTGCGGGGCCGCGGCGGCTTCACAGACCCAGTAGGATTGCGTGGTATGAGGCCGTCATCTACAGCTTGCTTCAGGGCTCTGCTGAGAACCCTGTGGATGTGCAGCACGGTCTGAGGAGATAGCCCGCCGTCGAGCTTCTCACGGTAAAAAGCCCGTACATGAGCGGGGGTAAGGCTTTTGAGTTTGATGCGCCCGATATCCGGCACCAGATTCACGCGAACGATGCTCTCATAACGCCTGTAGGTACACTCTCTAACCGTCTCTCGAACGCACTCGGTAAGCCACCGCCCGAGATATTCGCCCAGCGTCATATTGCCGGCGTCGAAGAGAAGGCCCTTGCTGCGGTTGGCGAGGGCTTCGGCTAGCTTGTCGGCGACGTCTTCACGCGTCTTGCCGTAGATCGTCTTTCTCTTCGGCCCAGCGGCCGTCTGCACCGTGTAGCGGGCCATGTACAGCCCGCTCTTCTTGTGGCGGGTTATCGAGCCCTCTCCGTTACCGCGCTTGCCCAATGCCACTCCTTAGGGTCGTGTTGTGCGTAGAGAAGGAAGAGCCCTGTTCATCAGGGGCTCAGCTCCTGTAGTCCTGTTGCCGGGGCCACACTTCGAGTATCCGCACCTCGCGTTCTTCGTCGTCCACTTCGTAGAGCACCCGGTAATTCCCTACCCTGAGCCTTCTTCCTTCCCTCCCGGCCAACTGTTTGCTCTGAGGATGGGGTCTCGGGTCTTCTGCCAGACGGTCTATGGCCTCTCGTATGCGCTCAGCGTGATCGGGGTGGATCCTTCTCATCAGAGAACGGCTGGCTCGTCTGCTGATGAGGATCCGGTACCTCACCGTTCTTCACCGATGTGATCCCGAACCTCCTCCCAGGGAACCAGCTCGTCCTCTCCGCGCTCTACGGCTTCCTTGGCCTCATCGAACAGACGGATGTCCTCCAGCTCCTCCGCAGCCTCCCTGAGACGCTCGTACTCCTCGATGGACAACACAACCGCCGTCCTGTTGCCCCTCTCGTCGGTTATGTAGCGCTCCACTACCTGCTCACCTCCCGACTCTCCATAAGCTCCTCCGGCTCCACGCAGAGAGCCTCCGCCAGCCTTCTCACCGTAGAAGGCCGCGGCGGCCGTTTGCCAAGCTCCAAAGCGCTTATCGTCGCCCGGGCTACGCCGGTCATGCGCTCCAGATCCTCCTGGGTGAGCGCCTTGCGAACCCTCGCCCGTCTGAGACCCACCAGCTTCGGATATCCGTTCATGGAACAGATAATAGCTCAGTAAAGTTACCCTAACAACGCAAAAGAGAGACAAGGCCGAGGTCAGGCGTAGAGTTCCATCGTGCTTCCCCTAAAGTCCCGCCAGCGGGTGACGCTGCACCTTGGATTACGCCGCCAGCCACTCCCGTGAGAGAGTTTCTGCCTGCTCGAGTACCGTTTGTGTAGCCGTTTCCTGACCGTCCGGTGGGTAGCCTCTTTTGCGAAGGATCCTCTTCACCTTCACCCGCAGTTGCGCGCGCACGTTTTCGCGCATCGTCCAGTCTATCGTCACGCTCTTCCGGAGCGCCTCTACCAGCTCTCGGGCGATCTCCCGCAGGGCTTCATCCCCGAGAACCTCAACCGCGCTCTCGTTCACGGCCAGAGCGTCGTAGAAAGCCAGCTCTTCTTCGGAGAGGCCTAGTTCTTCTCCACGGGCTTCAGCCTCGCGCATCTCGCGTGCTAGCTTGATCAGCTCCTCGATCACTTGCGCGGCCTCAATCGCGCGGTTCTGGTAGCGGCGGATGGTTTGCTCCAACATCTCGGCGAAGGAGCGAGCCTGCACGACGTTCTTGCTCCGACGGGTCTTTATCTCGCCAGAGAGCAGCTTGTTCAGCATCTCGACGGCCAGGTTCTTCTGCGGCATGCCGCGCACCTCGGCCAGAAACTCCTCGGAGAGAACGGAGACGTCCGGCCTCTCGATGCCGGCGGCAGCAAAGATGTCGACCACGCCCTCCGGAGCGAGCGCCCGCGAGACGATCTGGCGCACGGCGTGGTCCAGTTCCTCATCAGCGCGGGCTTCTCCCGGAGCGCGCTTTGCCAGTGCGGACCGTACCGCCTGGAAGAAGGCCACGTCGTCCCGGATGCGCATTGCTGCCTCATGAGGAACGGCCAGCGCAAAGGCTTTGGAGAGCTCCTGCACGGCGTTGAGGAACCTTTCCTTGCCATCCTCTTGCGCGAGAACGTGTTCTTGTGCCTGGGGCAAAAGTCCCAGGCGCTCCGCCGGTGTCCCCATCGTCCACTTCGACCAGTCGAAGCCGTGGAGGAGTCCGCAGCAGACCTCGTACTTCTCCAGCATCTTGTCAACCGCCTTTTGCTGGTCGATAGCGGTCTCCCCGGTGCCTCCGCTCTGGGTGTAAGTCTCAAGCGCGTGGCGCAGCTCGTTAGCGAGGCCGAGGTAGTCCACGATGAGCCCGCCTGGCTTGTCCTTGAACACCCGGTTCACCCGCGCGATCGCCTGCATGAGCCCGTGGGCACGCATGGGTTTGTCCACATACATCGTATGCAGACTAGGGCAATCGAAGCCGGTGAGCCACATGTCGCGCACGATGACGACCTTGAACGGGTCGTTCGGGTCGCGGAAGCGTCTGGCCAGCGTCTCGCGTCGCGGTTTGTTGCGGATGTGCGGCTGCCAATCGGGCGGATCGGAGGCTGAGCCGGTCATCACCACCTTTATCGCGCCGTGTGCGTCGTCCTCATCGTGCCACCCCGGGCGCAGGCGGGCGAGCTCCCTGTAGAGCTCCACGCAGATGCGACGGCTCATGCAGACGATCATCGCCTTACCGTCCATGATCTCGAGTCGCTGCTCGAAGTGTTCGACGATGTCCCGAGCGAGCAGTTTCAGCCGCTTTTCGGAACCGACGATGGCCTCGAGCTGCGCCCACCTGCTCTTGAGCTTCTCCTTGCGTTCGACCTCCTCGCCCTCGGTGACCTCCTCGAAGTCTGGATCGATCTTCGGACGCTCGGCTTCGTCCAGCGCGAGCTTCGCGAGGCGGCTCTCGTAGTAGATCGGTACCGTTGCGCTGTCTTCTACCGCACGTCGGATGTCGTAGACGCTGATGTAGTCTCCGAAGACGTTGCGCGTGCTCCTGTCGTCGAGATCGAGCGGCGTACCGGTGAAACCGATGAACGAAGCGTGCGGCAGAGCATCGCGCATGTGCCGCGCGAAGCCGTCAATGAAGTCGTACTGGCTACGGTGCGCCTCGTCGGCGATGACGACGATGTTGCGACGCTCGGAAAGCACCGGATGACGGTCGCCCTTCTCTTCGGGCAAGAACTTCTGGATAGTCGTGAACACCACGCCGCCGGCCTGCACCGAGAGCAGCTCGCGCAGGTGTGCCCG
>JAIMBO010000011.1 GCA_023511405.1 Rubrobacteraceae bacterium | reverse complement strand
ACCTCTCTGGGGCTCTCTGCGAGCTGTGCACCGGTGTTTTTGGCGAACTCTTCGGCCTTCTTCTTGGTGCGGTTGTGAACGGTGAGGTCGTAGCCGGCCTGCACCAGGTTTTCGGCCATGGGCCAACCCATGATCCCGAGCCCTACGAAGCCTATCCTCTCCGGCATCTCTACCTCCTTTTCTCTAGAGCCTGAGGTCCTCCGCCCGCACGTCGCCGCCGCGCAGCTCCTTCGGAAGCCAGGCGAAGCTCTCCTCCGTACGTTCGGTGGTCGGGTTGTACTCCAGCCCCACGTACCCACCGTAGCCGAGCCGCTCCAGCTCGCCGAGCACGTAGCGGTAGTTGATCTCCCCGGTCCCCGGCTCGCCCCGGCCGGGGGAGTCGGCGACCTGCACGTGCCCGATCACGCCGATGTGCTCGCGCACCGTGGCGGTGAGGTTCCCCTCCATCCGCTGCATGTGGTAGTAGTCGTACTGCAGCCTGACGTTCTCCCGGCCCACCCCCCGGACGAACGCCGCCGCCTCCTCCGTCCTGCTGAGCAGGTACGGCCCGTTCTCGAAGGTGTTGACCGCCTCGATCATTATCTCGACACCCCGCTCGGCCGCCCGGTCCGCCGCCCACGCCACGTTCTCGCGCGCCAGCCGGAGCTGCTCCCCCCGATCCATCCCCTCCAGCCGGTGACCGACCAGCGCGTTCAGCCTCCGGCACCCGAGCCTCCCCGCGAGCTCCAGCGCCACCGGCACGTTCTCCCGGAACTCCCCCACCCGGTCCGGGTCGCTCAAGAGCCCCCTCTCCCCGGCCGGCATGTCCCCGGCGTCGAAGTTGAAGAGCGCCACCGTAAGCCCCGCATCCTCGACCGCCGCCTCAACCTCCCCAAGATCCTCGCCGGAAGGCCACCAGAACTCCACCGCCGAAAACCCCGCCGCCCTCGCCGCGGCGAACCGCTCCAGAAACGGTGCCTCCCTGAACAGGATAGAGACGTTCGCGCAGAACCTCACCACTCCTCCTCACATAGCAGAAGACTAATTTCGTTTTGCAGAATTCAGTATAAAGAGGAGCAGGAACCCGTGTCAAGTATCGCAGGCAGGATTTTTTATTCCTTCAGACGAAATATATGTCGAGATCCGGGCACGCGAAGCTGTTCGTGCCCGGATGAAGCCGGGGAGGAGGGATTAATTATCCGAGCTTATGCTCGCGGAGAAGGCGGCGCAGATCCTCTTTATGTGCGGGACGAGTTCCTGGACTCTCTCGGAGCTCAGCCTTCCGGCGGGTCCGGAGACGCTCATGGCGGCGAGGATCCTGTCGTCGGGTCCGAAGACCGGGGCGGCGAGGCAGCGGACACCCTCCTCCATCTCCTCGGAGTCGACGGCGTAACCCTGTTCGCGGATCTTCTCCAGCTCCGCCCGCAGACGCTCCGGATCGGTCACGGTGTGTGCGGTGAAGCGGGGCAGGCCGCTCTGGCGGAGGATGGCTTCGACCGCCTCCTCGGGCTGGTAGGCGAGCAGCACCTTTCCGGTGCCCGTGGCGTGCGGCGGGACGCGGTTTCCGGGTTCGGTGAACATCCGGACCATGCGCCGGGCCGGTACCTGGTCTATGTAGACGACCGAGTTTCTGTCCAGCACCGCCAGGTTGGAGGTCTCCTGGCTCACCTCCATAAGCTCCCGCAGAAAAGGCCGCGCCAGCGTCCCCAGGTGCTCCCGCGCCGCCGAAGCCAGAACCAGCGCCTTCGGCCCCAGCGTGTACTTGCGGCTCTCCCCCACCTGCCGGGCATACCCCCGGCGGGTCAGCGTCGCCAGCAGCCGGTGCGCCGTACCGTTCGGCAGCCCCACCGCTGGTCCGATCTCCGTGACCCCCAGCTCCCCTTCCGCCCTGCCCAGAAGCTCCAGGATGTCGAGCGCCCGGGCCAGCGACTGCACCTCCCCGCTGCGCGAAGACCTGACCGCCAAGATCTCACCCACCTTCCAGAAACACACTTTCGTATCACGAAATATAGCACATTCCCCCTGCGCTCTCTCAGAGCTCCAGGTGTGGGTCGAGGAGGCCGGGGAGAGGTTCTCTGGTCTTCCTGTTGGCGGCGAGGGCCGCCATGAGCAGGATGCGGGCCTTCTGGCCGCTGAGGTTTCCGCCGAAGAGGGCTCCGGCGCGCGCCAGGTCGTGGCCCGCGCCGTAGACCGGGGCGACGCCGCCGAGCGGGATGCGGGAGACGACGAGGACGGGCACGCCGGAGGCGGTGCAGCGCTCCACCTCGCGCACGACGTCGGGGTTGGCGTTGCCGAGGCCGAGGGCCTCCAGCACGATGCCTGCGGCCCCGGACTCGCGGGCGGCGCGCAGGAAGGCGCCGTCCGTACCGGCGGCGAGCTTCACGAGGGCCACGTTGGGCTCTATGTCGTCGAGGGAGGCGAGGTTGGCGGGGCGGGGGCGGGAGCGGAAGATGCGCACCGTCCCGTCGAAGATCTCGCCGAGCTTGCCGCGGTCGAGCGAGGAGAACGCCTCGAGGGCGGTGGTGTGGACCTTGGTGGCGTCGCGGGCGGCGTCGATGCGGCCGGCCATCGCGATCACGGCCCCGAGGTTGCGGGCGGCGGGGCTTGTGGCGACGCGGGCGGCGTCGAGCAGGTTGCGGGGGCCGTCGAAGTCCCTCTCCGAGGCATTGCGCTGGGCCCCGGTGAAGACCACCGGCTTCTCGCCGGCGTAGAGCAGGTCGACCAGGTAGGCGCTCTCCTCCATCGTGTCCGTTCCGTGGGCGACGACGAAGCCGGCGAGGTTCTCGTCACGGTCGAGGGCGCGCACCCGGCGCGCGATCTCGAGCATCTTCGGCGGGGTCATCAGGCTGCTGTCGATGTTGAAGAGCTCGACGAGGCGGACGCGCGCGATCCCGCCGAGCTCCGGGACCGAGGCGAGGAGCTCTTCGCCCGAGTCCGCGACCACGACCTCCCCGGAGGGGAGGGGACGGGCGGCGATCGTGCCTCCGGTGGTGATGAGCGCTATCTCCGGGAGGCTCACGGGACGATGTGGGTTCCGGTCTCGCCGGCGAGGGCACGGGGGATGTTCTCGGGGCTGGTGACGATCGCCTCCCTGCCGCCGCGCTCCAGGAAGCTTATGGCGGCGGAGATCTTCGGCTCCATGCTCCCCTTCGCGAAGTGGCCCTCCTCGCGGTAGCGCCTCGCCTCCTCCAGCGTGACCTTCGAGAGCGGCCGCTCGTCGGGCTTGCCGAAGTTCAGCGCCACCCGCTCGACGGCCGTCGAGATCAGGAACAGATCGGCGCCGATCGTGTTGGCCAGAAGCGCCGAGGAGTGGTCCTTGTCTATGACGGCGGCCACGCCGTGCAGCAGCCCCCGCTCGTCCTCGACGACCGGGATACCGCCGCCGCCGGCCCCCACGACCACGACGCCCGCTTTAAGGAGCGCCTCTATGACCGGCGCCTCGACGATCCTGACCGGGGCGGGGGAGGGGACGACCCTCCTCCAGCCGCGGCCAGCGTCCTCGACGACCGTCCAGCCCTCCTTCTCGGCCCTCTCTTTAGCGGTCTTCTCGTCCATGAACGATCCCACCGGCTTGGTGGGGTTCTCGAAGGCCGGATCGTCGCGATCGACGACCGTCTGAGTGACGATCGCCGCGACCTGCTTGTCGATGCCCCGCAGGGCGAACTCGTTGTGGAGGGCCTTCTTGAACATGTAGCCGGTCGCGCCCTGGGTATCCGCGCCGCAGTAGTCGAGCGGGATCTCGTGCAGCTCGTGGCGCGAGAGCTCCGAGCGGCGCAAGAGGTAGCCCACCTGGGGGCCGTTGCCGTGGGTGATCACGACCTCCCACCCGCCCGAGATCATCTCGGCGATGTGGCGCATGGTCTCGGCGGCGGCCTCCTCCTGGTAGGGCATCGCCCGGTGGCTCTCGTCTTTTATGAGCGAGTTGCCCCCTACGGCGACGACCGCGACCTTCTCCATCTCCTACGCTCCCACGATCGCGGCGACGAGGGCCATCCGGATCGCGACGCTGTAGGCCACAGCCTCGAAGTACTGCTGGTGCGGGGTGTCGTCGATGCGCAGGTCCATCTCACCCGGACGGCGCGGGAGGGTGTGGGTGACCCTTATGATGCGCCCCTCGCTCTCCCGGACCTTCTCCAGCGTCTCGAGTCGGACGTAGTACTCGTCCATCATCTTCTTGAACTCCTCGGCGGCCTCGCCCTTGGGGGCGCTGCAGCCCGGCAGGTAGACGAGGTCCATCTCCGAGACGAGATCGTTGAAGCCGTCCTGGTCGAGGTCGAAGACCTCCCGCACCTTGGCTCCCTCAATCCGGCGCAGTCCCTCGATGACCTCCTCCGGGGCCCGGTAGTCTTTGCGGGAGGCGAGCGTCACCTCGGCGCCGAGCCGGGCGAGCCCGTAGGCCATCGAGTGGCCGGTGCGGGCGTGGACCATGTCCGGCGTGGCGACGACGACCTTCGCCCCCTCGACGCTGCCGTGGGTGCGCCAGAGGGTGTAGAGGTCCAGGAGCGCCTGGGTGGGGTGCTCCCAGTCGCCCCAGCCGCCGTTTATGACCGGGGCTTCGGCGTAGGAGGCCCCCTCGCGGGCGGCGACGTCGTCCGGGTGCCTGAGCACGATCACGTTGGCGTACTTGGAGATCGTGCGCATCGTGTCCGCGAGCGACTCCTCCTTGGCCGCCGAGGAGGAGACGAGCGGGTTCGCCTCGGTCACCACCGCCCCGCCGAGGCGGTGCATCGCGGTCTCGAAGCTCATCCGGGTGCGGGTGCTCGGCTGGAAGAAGAGCGTGACCATCACGCTGCCCCGGAGGAGGTCCACCGAGGATCGGTGGAAGGGCTCGAGCGCCCGGGCGAGCTCGAAGAGCGCGTAGATCTGGTCGTTAGTCAGGTCGTTTATGGAGTGGAGGCTCCTGCCCTCGAAGTCCACCGCGCGCACGAGCGAGCGGATGGAGGGCAACTTCGCCGCGTCCCTCAACGCCTCTTTCTGCATGCCAGCTCCTTTCCTGTTTCTCTAGGCTTTCTCGAAGACGATGTCCTGCGCGCCCTCCCAGAGGACCTTCTCTCCCATCGGGCGCAGGTTCTCGTGACCCTCGGTCACGGTGAGCAGGTGGTTGCCGGCGATCACGCCGAGCTTGCTCTTGAAGACCGTCCCGTAGTAGGGGAAGAGGATCTCGGTCTCCGAGTAGCCGCCGGGGTAGAAGAGGATCTCCCCGGCCTGCGGGACGCTGGTGGCGTCCTCGAAGCCCACCCCGAGGTCGTAGTCCCCGAGGGGGATCCAGCAGGCCTCCCCGCTCCACCTCACGTGGATGATCTTCTGCCGGTAGGGCAAAAGCTTCTCGAAGGCCTCACAGGTCCTGGGGCACCGCTCGCTCTCCCAGCGGGCGAGGAACTCGTAGGGCCCGACCGTGATCTTGACGTCGCTCATCGCTCTCCTTTCTCTCTCTGTGGTCTCACGAACCTCCCCGCGGGCTCCGGGGCGACCTTCCCCTCCGCGAAGACGGTCCTCCCGCGCACGAGGGTCCTCACCACCCGCCCCCGGAAGCGCATCCCGACGTACGGGCTGATCGGGTGCCGGTACTGGAGGTCTTCCTCCCGCAGGGTGAAATCCTCCCCGAGGTCCACGAGCACGAGGTCGGCGTCGTTTCCCTCCCCGATCCCGCCCTTCCCCGCGAAACCGAAGCGCCGGGCCACCGCGCCGGAGAGCAGCTCCGCCACCCTCTCGAGGGGGAGCCCCCGCCGGTGATGCCCCCCCGTGAGAATCGCCGCGAGCAGCGACTGGCAGCCGGAGATCCCACCCCACACCCGGAACATGTCCTCCCCGGCCTTCATGTCGGGCGGGCAGGGCGAGTGGTCGGAGGCAATGAACGAGACGCCGCCCGAGAGCACCGCCTCCCAGAGGGCCTCGACCTCCTCGCGGGGGCGCAGCGGCGGGGCGCACTTGGCGGCGGCCCCGATCCTCCCGGCGTCCTCGTCGGTGAGGAGGAGGTAGTGCGGGCAGGTCTCGCAGGTGACGTCGACCCCGCGCGAGCGGGCCTCGGCCACGAGCGCGACCCCGCGCCCGGTGCTCACGTGGACGACGTGCAGCGAGCAGCCAACCTCGGAGGCGAAGAGGATGGCGCGGCTTATGGCCTCGAGCTCGGCTATTACGGGCCGGGAGTCCAGATAGTCGCGCATCGTGGTGCGCAAAGTCGAGGCGGCCCGGTGTGAGAGGGCGTCGGTGATCCGGCGGTTCTCCGCGTGGACGAGGACGGGAAGTCCGAGACGCGCGGCCTCGCGCATCCCCTCGTAGAGGGTGAGATCGTCTGCGGCCTCGAAGTCCGGGGTGCCGGTCGCGGACATGAACGCCTTGAACCCGGCGACCCCGCGTTCGGCGAGCTCCTCCATCCGGTCCACCTTGCCCGGCACGATCCCGCCCCACAGCGCGAAGTCCACGAAGGCCGCCCTCTTCGCCGCGGCGAGCTTGAGGTCGAAGCCCTCCGCGTCGGTCGTGGGCGGGTAGGCGTTGAGCGGCATCTCCACGCCGAGGGTCGTCCCCCCGGCGGCGAGCGCGCGGGTACCGCTCGCAAACCCCTCCCAGCCGGTGCGCCCGGGCTCGTTGAAGTGGACGTGGGCGTCGATCGCGCCGGGGAGGACGAGGAGGCCCCGGGCGTCAACCTCCTCGCGGGCGCCCCCCTCGAGCTCCGGGCCCACGGCGGAGACGACGCCGTCGGCAACACCGACGTCCGCCACCCTGCAGCCGTCCCCACGCACCACCGTCCCGCCGCGCACGATGAGGTCGAAGGCCGCCAAGGCTAGCTCCCCCGGTAGGTGGTGTACGAGTAGGGGGAGACGAGGAGGGGGACGTGGTAGTGCTCCTCCGGCTCCTCGACCGAGAAGCGCACCGGGACCTCGTCCAGGAAGCCCGCCCCGCCGAAGTACTCCCCGACGTGGAAGACGATCTCGTAGGTGCCGCGCCCGAAGCGCTCCGGCTCGAGGAGCGGCTCGTCGGTGCGCCCGTCGGCGTTGGTCGTGAGGGTCTTCACGTGCTCCCGCGCTCCGCCCGCGAGGCGGAAGAGCTCCACCCTGAGGCCCCGCGCCGGGCGGCCGCGGGCGGTATCCAGCACGTGGGTGGTCAGGTAACCGCTCAAGAGGACCTCTCCACGGCACCCTCGATCAGGCCGTAGGGCTCGGCGTCGGCGTGGAAGACGACGCCCTCGTTCTCGATCCCGAAACGCTCGAGATCGTAGAGGATGTGGTGGCGGTTGGGGAGCGAGAAGTGGATGCGCTCTATCTCCGGGAAACGCTCCAGCACCGCCTCGCCCATGCGGTAGAGGGTGTTCTGGACCGAGGGGCTGTAGTGGTCGGTGAGCGTCGCGAGGATCTGCTCTCTGACCCCGCGCCAGACGCCGGAGAAGTCCGCCTCGGTGGTGTTGTACTCCCAGTTCGCGGTGACGACGGTCGAGAGGATCCTGTCGTTCGTCTCCGGCAGCGTCGTGAAACGCTCGTGCAGGTATCCCTCCCAGCCGGAGTTGGTGGTTTTGAGGACCACCAGGTCGTCGATCCCGGCCTCGATGTGCATCCGTCCGTCCTCGTCGCCCTCCACCCGCGCCGTGCGCACCCCGGCGGCGCGGACGAAGGAATGCTCGTGCGGCCTGCCATCGACCTCGATGCGCTCCCAGGGATGCTCGGTGAACTCTATCCGGGCGCGGCGCACGAGCGGCCCGGCTTCTATGAAGTGCTCGACGAGCCTCATTCCGAAGCGCTCTATCTCGTCCTTCTCCAGGTGATCCTTCGCCAGCGCGTAGACGGTGTTGCGCATGGTGTCGGTGGCGAGCGCCCCGGTGTTGTCCCCGTCTCGGTAGATGCCCTCGAAATCGCCGAAGAGCATCACGTCGACGTGCACCTCGGTGAGGTCGTGCCTCTCTCCGTCCCGGAAGACCTTGACGAGCCGGATGTCCGACTTGCCGTAGTTGCAGGTGCCGAGCGCGACCTTACCGCCTTTCTTCGCCTGCGTCACTCTCCATCATCTCCTTCCAGCATGTCCCTGAGACGCAGCGAGGAGATCTTGGCGATCTCCCCGAGCGCGTTCTCCATCTCCTCCTCTCTCTCGCCCGCGAGCCGCCGGCGGGCATCTTCGAGGATCGAGTCCTTGGTGTGCTCCCTGACGCACACTACATAGGGGAAGCCGAACCTCTCCCGGTAGGCCCGGTTGAGCCGGAGGAACTCCTTGCGCTCTCCCTCCTCCAGCCCGTCGAGCCCGGCCGAGCGCTGCTCGCGCTCCGACTCGGGGGTGAGATCGCCCTCGGGGACGGCGAGCTCGGGGTGCGCCCGGATCAGGGCGAGCTTCTCCTCCCGCGAAGCCTCCTGCACCGCCCGGCGCAACGCCGCCTCGAGCTCCGCCACGCTCCCGAACGGCCGCTCCTCCCACGCCCGCCAGGCCACCCAGGGCGAGTGCTCGAAGAGGGATCCGAACCTCTCCACGAACTCCTCGCGTGAGAGCGCGTTCACCTCCCGGAGCGTCGTCCCCCCAGACACTAGACCTCCTCCGCCTGTTGCGCGTGCTCGACGGCCTCGGTCGCGGGTGCGGGCCGTCTCCCAGTCCCTCCCCCGAGGATGTGGAAGCCGACGTTGAGGACTATCGCCGCGATGCTCGCGGAGGTGATCCCGCTGCCGAAGACGACCTGCACCCACTGGGGGAGCTTGTCGTAGAAGGTCGGAGCGGCACCAGGGAGGATGCCGAGCGCGAGGCTCACCGCCACGATAGTGATGTTGCGGTTGTCCGAGAGGTCCACCCGCGAGAGCGTCTGCACCCCGGAGGCGGCCACGGTCCCGAAGAGCACGAGCCCGGCCCCGCCGAGGACCGGCAGCGGGATCGCGGTGACCAGCGCGGCGAACTTGGGGAAGAGCCCGAGCAGCACCAGGATGACCCCGCCCGCAGCGACGATGAAGCGGCTCTTGAGGTTGGTGTAGCGGACGAGCCCGACGTTCTGCGCGAAGGCGCTGAACGGGTAGGTGTTGAGAACTCCCCCGATGACCGTCGAGAGGCTGTCGGCCCTCAGGCCGTCCGCGAGCCGTTCTTCTTCTCCTTCCCGCAGAGGCTTGCCCACGATCTCGCCGATCGCGAGCATGTCGGAGGTCGTCTCGACCATTATGACGAGCATCGCGAGCATCATCGTTACGATGGGAACGAGATGGAAGGTAGGAAGCCCGTAGTGGAACGGGGTCGTCACCCCGAACCAGCCGGCCTTCCCGACCCCGCTTATGTCCACCATCCCGAAGAACGCGGCGATGACCGTCCCGATCACCAGCCCGAGCAGAACAGCTATCCTGCCTATGAACCCGCCGAAGAAGCGTGTGATGGCGAGCACCAGGACCAGCGTGATGAGCGCGACCAGGATGTTCTCCGGCGCGCCGTAGCCCTTCTGCCCCGGCTGTCCCCCGGCGGCCCAGCCTATCGCCACCGGCGTCAGGGAGAGCCCGATCACCGTGATCACCGACCCGCTCACCACCGGCGGGAAGAACCGCAGGAGCTTCGAGTAGTACGGGCTGATGAGAAACCCGAAGACCCCCGCCGCGATCACCGAACCGTAGATCCCTTTCAACCCATAGTGCCCCCCGATGGCTATCATCGGGCTCACCGTCACGAACGAGGTCCCCTGCACGATCGGCAACCGTATCCCGACCCTCCAGAACCCGACGCTCTGGATCAGGGTCGCCACCCCGCACACGAAGAAGCTCGCCGCCGTTATGTACGTCACCTCCCGCTCCGGCAACCCTATCGCCGATGCGATGATCAACGGTACCGATATCACCCCGGCGTACATCGCCAGGACGTGCTGCAGCCCGAAGACCGCCATCTTTCCAACCGGCAATACCTCGTCTACAGGATCCCTGCCCCCGCCTACTCCCCGATCCATCTCTCCTCCTTCCCCAAATATTCCGTAATACGGATAGATTATTCTACTTAACGGACTATACAGCGGGATGTGGGATGCTGTCAAGGGTGGGGTGGTCACCGGCGGGCGTTGTAGATCACGCCGCCGTTCTCTGCGTACTCTTCAAGGACCGAAGCGGCCTCCGCGCGGCAGACGTCGCGGGCGATGGAGATCCCGCGGCGGGAGAGTTCTTCGGGCCAGTCGGGGACCTTGGGGCCTTCGTCGAAGCCTATGGCGCGGGCGTCTTGTTCGCGGGCGCCGCAGACGAGGCTCTTGACGCCGGACCAGATCACGCCGCCGAAGCACATGGCGCACGGCTCGGTGCTGGTGACGAGCTCGAGGGAGCCGCCCTCGCCCAGGTCGAAGCTGCCGAGGATCCTCTGGGCGACCGAGAGGGCGACGATCTCCGCGTGGGCGCAGGAGAGGTTCGCGGTGTAGACCAGGTTGACACCGGGGGCTATGAGCCGGCCGGAATCCCGGTCGAAGACGGCCGCGCCGAACGGTCCGCCGGTCTTCTGGTGGACGTTCTCCCGGGCGAGGGCCACGACGAAGCGCATCCGGTCCTCGCGGGTCGGGCAGAGGAGGCCGCCGGGAGCGGCCTCCTCCATCCATTCCGGCAGCTCGATGGTGACCGCCGGCAGGCTCAACTTTCGCTCCCGACCGTCACGCCGCCGGATTCCTCCACGATGTCCTCCAGCCGGTAGCCGGCGATCTTGGCGATCTCGACCATCGCCGCCATCCTCTCCTGTGCCGGGGAGTTCGCCAGGCGCGCCCGGCCAGCCTCGAGCACCTCCTGCTTGCTTTCGCGCTCGCGCAGCGCGATCACCAGAGGGAAGCCGAACTTCTCCCGGTAGGCCCGGTTGAGACGCAGGAATTCATCGTACTCCTCCGGGCTGAGGGTGTCGAGGCCTGCCGCGGCGCGGTCGCGCAGCGACTCCGGTCCGAGCACCCCGCCGGAGGCGGCGCTGGTGAGCACCTCGTACTCCGATGGGGTGAGCCCCAGTTCCTCGGCGAGCGCCTCGTCGGAGAGGTCTATTACGCCGAGCGGCGGGTAGGAGCGGATGAGGGCGAGCTGGCGCTCGGGGTCGGCCTCGAGCAGGACGTCCTGGAAGGCGGTGCGCAGCTCGTAGACGCTCGCGAACGGCCGGCGGTCGTAGGCCTCCTCCGCGACCCAGCGCCCCCCCTCGAAGAGACGGCCGAAACGCCCGACGAATTCCTCCCGGCTCATCCGGTTGACCTCCTCGAGGGTGAGCCTCCCCTGCCGTGAGCCTGCGGCCTCGCGGCCTTCGCCTCCACCAATCACGTTGAAGACGAAGTTCAGGACGAAAGCGCAGATGCTCCCGAGCGTGATGCCGCTCCCGAGCACCACCTGGAACGAGGAGGGGAAGTGCTGGAAGAATTGGGGGAAGACCACCGGGGTCAGGGCGAAGCCGATGCTCACCGCGACGATGAGCACGTTGCTGGTGCGGCTGAAGTCGACCCGCTGCAGCGTCTGGATGCCTATCGCCGCCACGGTGCCGAAGAGCGCGAGAGCCGCCCCGCCGATGACCGGCGTGGGGATCGAGGCGACGATCGCGGCGAGCTTGGGGAAGAGCCCGAGCAGGATCATGATACCCCCCGCCGAGGCCACGACCCACCGGCTCTTGACCGCCGTCAGCCGGACCAGCCCGATGTTCTCCGCGAAGCAGGTGTAGGGGAAGGAGTTCAGGATGCCGCCGATGAGCGTCGAGAGCCCGTCGGCCCGCAGCGCGCGGGCGATGTCCCTGGGTCCGAGGCGCTTACCGACGATCTCGCCGGTCGCGAAGGTGTCGCCGGTCGTCTCGATCATGGTGATGAGCATGACGATCACCATCGAGATTATCGCGGCGATCTGGAAGTGCGGCAGCCCGTAGTGGAACGGGGTCGTCACCCCGAGCCAGGCGGACTTCGAGACCTGGCCGAAGTCCGCCACCCCGAGCGCCGCCGAGACCGCGGTGCCCACCGCCAGCCCGATCAGGACGGCTATCGTGCTCAGGAAGCGGTCCCGGAAGACCCGGTAGAGGACGAGGATGAGGACGAGCACGAAGAGGGCGAGCGTGATGTTCTGCAGGCTCCCGAAGCTCGGGGCGCTCGGGTCCCCGCCCCCGGCGTCCTGGATCGCCACCGGCACGAGCGTCACCCCGATCACGGTGATCACGGTGCCCGTCACCACCGGGGGGAAGAAGCGGATGATGCGGCTGAAGTACGGGGCGAGCAGGAAGGTGAAGATGCCGGCGACGATGATCGAACCGTAGATCACCAGCAACCCCTTCACTCCGCCGCCGTTGGCCTTGCCGATGGCGATCATCGGGGCGACGGCGGTGAAGGTCACCCCCTGCAGCAGCGGCAGCCGCACCCCGACCTCCCAGAACCCGACCGACTGGATGATCGAGGCTATCCCGCACGTGAAGAGGTCGGCGCTTATCAGGTAGACGAGGTGCTCCTTGCTCAGCCCTATCGCCCCGGCGAGCAGTATCGGGACGATGACCGCCCCGGCGTAGAACGCCAGCACGTGCTGAAAACCGTAGACCGCGAGCTTGCCCGCGGGCAGTACCTCGTCCACGGGATGGCGGACGCGGGTGCGCCCGGCCGTAGTCTCAGACATCTTTGTCTCCCTTTCCCTCTCTCACCCTTCTTCCGGGGTATCCTCAGGAGGACCCCCGCCCTCCCCCTGCTTCTCTACGATGGATCTCCTGCCGGTGTCGTGCGACGCCACTATCACCTCCTCCCGCACATTCCGCCATCAGGACCCGCTCTTCTCACCGACGATGTGCTCGGGGCGCACCGGCACGCGGGTGAGCTCCCGCCCGGTCGCGTCGCGCAGCGCGGCGACTATCGCCGCGGTCGAGGAGATCGTCGGCGGCTCGCCGACGCCTTTGAGGCCGTAGGGGGCCTCCGGGTCCGCGAGCTCGAGGATCTCCGAGCGTACCGGAGGCATGTCCAGGATCGTCGGGAGCAGGTAGTCGGTGAAGGAGGCGTTCTGGATCCTTCCTTCCTTCACCTGGATCTCCTCCAGGAGCGCGAGCCCCAGCCCCTGGGCCACCCCGCCCTCGATCTGGCCCTCGACCGCCTGCGGGTTTATGGCCTTACCCACGTCCTGGGCGGTCGCGATCTCGACGACCCGCACCAGCCCGAGCTCGGTGTCGACCTCCACGACCGCCCGGTGGGCGGCGAAGGCGAACTGCAGGTGGGCGTCCCCCTGCCCCCGCTCGTCCAGCGGCTCGGTCGGACGGTGGTGGTACTCGACGGTCTCCTCGATCTCCTCCCCTTCGAGGAGGTCTGCGACCGGGACGAGCGCCTCCCCGTCGCGCACGACCCAGCCGTCCTCGAGCGCGAGGCACTCCGGATCCTCCCCGAGCTCCGCCGCCGCCCGCTCGAAGAGGCGTTTTCTGACCGCCTCGCACGCCAGCTTCACCGCAGATCCCGTCACGTAGGTCTGCCGGGAGGCCGAAGAGGAGCCCGCCGAGCCCACGCTCGTGTCGGCGTTCATGACCTCCACCCGCTCCACCCCGAGCTCGGTGCGCGCGATCTGGGCCTCCACCGTCACGAGCCCCTGTCCGACCTCGGCCGCGGCGGTGTGCACCCGCGCCAGCGGCTCTCCGTCCTCCGCGGCGAGGGTGACGCGCGCCGTGGAGTAGTCGTCGAAGCCCGCCGAGAACCCGATGTTCTTGAACCCGACCGCGTACCCCACGCCCCGAACGACGCCCTCCCCGTGGGTGACGTTGGAGACCCCGCCGGGGAGCTCGCGTACATCCCGGCCCGCAAACTCCTTCTCCTCCGGCAGGGGCATCTCCTTCACCCGCCTGAGGATCTCCGCGACCGGCGCCGGGTAGGGGACCTCCTGCCCGAACGGGAAGCGGTCGCCGGGCTCGATGGCGTTCTTGATCCTGAGCTCGACCGGGTCCATGCCGAGCTTTTTGGCGAGCCTGTCCATCTGCGCCTCGTACGCGAAGCAGACCTGCACGGCCCCGAAGCCCCGCATAGCGCCGCACGGCGGGTTGTTGGTGTAGAGCATGTAGCTGTCGACCAGGGCGTTCGGCACCCGGTAGGGACCGCAGGCGAAGGTGCCGGCGTTCAGGCACACCGCGTTCGAGCTCGAGGCGTAGGCCCCGCCGTCGAGGACGATGCGGGCCTTCACGTAGAGGAGGGTGCCGTCCTTCTTCGCCCCGTGCTCGTAGCGCATCCGGCAGGGATGGCGGTGGACGTGTCCGTAGAAGGACTCCTCCCGGTTGTAGACCATCTTCACCGGGCGCCCGGTCTCGAGCGCGAGCAGACACGCGTGGATCTGCATCGAGAGGTCCTCCCGGCCCCCGAACGCCCCGCCGACCCCCGAGAGCGTCAGGCGCACCCGCTCCGGCGGGAGCCCGAGCGACTCGCAGATCTGCTTCTGGTCTATGTGCAGCCACTGGGTGGAGACGTAGAGGTCCACCCCTCCCTGTCCGTCGGGGACCGCGAGCCCGGACTCGGGCCCCAGGAACGCCTGGTCCTGCATCCCGACCTCGTACTCCCCCTCGACCACGACCTCGGCCTCGGAGGCGGCCTTCTCGACGTCGCCGTGGACGATGTGGACGTGCTTGAGCAGATTGCCCGAGGGATGAAGCTTCGGCGCGTCCTCCCGCAGCGCCTCCTCCGCGTCGGTGAGGGGCTCGAGGACCTCGTAGTCGACCTCTATCTTCTCCAGCGCCCTCCGGGCGGTCTCGGGGTGGTCGGCGGCGACGAGCGCGACCGGCTCCCCGACATACCGCACCCTCTCCCAGGCGAGGACCGGCTGGTCGGGAACCTCCATCCCGTAGACCTTCCTGCCGGGTACGTCCTCGTGGGTCAGAACGGCGTAGACGCCCGGCACCGCCTCGGCCGCGGAGGTATCCACCGAGCGGATGATGGCGGAGGGATGCGGGCTCCTCAGCGTCGCACCCCACAGCATCCCCTCCATCCACAGATCCGAGGAGTACTCGAACTCCCCCTTCACCTTCGGGACGCCGTCGGAGCGGGTGGTGCTCTGCCCGATCTTCCCGGGAACCTGAGGACGCGTCCGGACCGGAACTGCACTCTGAAGCGTCATCTCCCTCGAACCTCCTCGAACCTCGCGGCGAGCCTGCGGCCCGCCGCGGAGAGCTCATTCGCCACCTCTTCTTCATCGACGGTCGTGATCTCCCCGCCCTCGACCACCGTCCGCCCGCCGACGAAGAGCGTCTCGACGCGCGGGGTGCGTCCGAAGACGAGCGCGGCGACGGGATCCTCGACCCCGGCGTGCCACAGATCGTCGAGCCTCCAGAGCGCGACGTCGGCGAGCTTGCCGGGCTCGAGCGAGCCTATCTCGTCCTCCCTCCCCAGGCACCGCGCCCCGCCCAGCGTGGCGAGCTCGAGCGCCTGCCGGGCCGTGAGCGCCCCGGGACCTCCCTCGAGCCGCGCCAGAAGGAGCGCCTGCCGCATCTCGCCCGCGAGCTCCCCGGCCTCGTTGGAGGCAGCCCCGTCCACCCCGAGACCGACCGGCACCCCGGCCCCGAGCATCTCCGCGACCGGCGCTATCCCGGCCCCGAGCCTGCCGTTGGACGAGGGGCAGTGCGCGACGCCGGTCCCCGCCCGCCCGAAGCGCCGCACCTCCCCGCCATCGAGGTGGACGCAGTGGGCGAGCCAGACGTCGTCGGAGATCCAGCCGAGTTCCTCCAGATACTCCGCGGGCCGCACGCCGTAGCGCTCCCGGCAGTACTCTTCTTCGTCGACGGTCTCGGCGAGGTGGGTGTGCAGCCTGACCCCTTTCTCGCGCGCGAGCCTGGCGCTCTCGGCCATGAGCTCACGCGTGACGGAGAAGGGCGAGCAGGGGGCGAGCGCGACGCGCAGCATCGAACCCGGCGAGGGATCGTGGTAGCGGTCCACCGCCTCCTCGCTCGCCGCGAGGATCTCCTCCAGATCCTCCACCACCCCGTCCGGGGGCAGCCCGCCCCGCGACTCCCCGAGGTCCATCGATCCCCGGGTGGGATGGAATCGCAATCCCACCTCCCTCGCCGCCTCCACCTCGGCGGCGAAGAGATCACCCGCCCCGCGCGGGAAGACGTAGTGGTGGTCGGTCGTGGTCGCGCACCCGGAGAGCGCGAGCGCCGTAAGCCCGGCCGAAGCGGCCGCGTGCTCCACCTCCTCGTCGATGCAGGCCCAGAGGGGATAGAGCCCTGAGAGCCACCCGAAGAGGTCCTCCTGCTGGGCCATCCCACGCGTCGCCCACTGGTAGAGGTGGTGGTGGCAGTTGACGAGCGCTGGTGTGGCCAGACGACCCCGACCATCCACCACCCGCGCCCCCTCCCGCAACCTCCCGGGGACGGGCCCCTCGCCGACCGCGGCGATGCGTCCGTCCTCTATCACGAGGTGCCCGCGGGCGTGCTCGGCACCCTCCGCGCCCACCGCGGCGATGGCGCACCCCTCGATGACGAGCCTTCCGGCCATCACACCCGGACTCTCTCCGCGGCGCGGCGGACGGCGTCGAGGATCTTCTCGTAGCCGGTGCAGCGGCAGAGGTTGCCCGCCAGGGCCTCCCGGATCTCGGCGTCCGTGGGCTCGGGGTTGCGCGAGAGCAGGTCGTGGGTGGCCACGACGAACCCGGGCGTGCAGAACCCGCACTGCACCGCCCCGGCCTCGACGAAGGCCTCCTGCACGGGGTGCAGCCCGTCCCCCTCCGCGAGCCCCTCGACGGTGACGACCTCCCTGCCTTCGGCCTGACCAGCAGCGACCAGGCACGAGCACACCAGCACCCCGTCGAGGTAGACCGAGCACGAGCCGCACTCGCCCTGCTCGCAGGCGTTCTTGGAACCGTAGAGCCCGAGGCGCTCGCGCAGGACGTACAGAAGGCTCTCCCCCTCCCAGACGCCCTCGACCTCGCGTACCTCCCCGTTGACCTCCAGACGCAGCCTCACCTGGCCTCACCTCCCCGGTACTCCTGCCAGACCCACGCGAGCTCCCTGCGGGCCAGAACCCCGACCGCGTGCCGGCGGTACTCCGCCGTCGAGCGGACGTCGTCTATGGGCCGCGCCGCTTCTCGCACGAGCTCCGCGAACCGGCCGAGTGCCTCCTCCCCTATCTCGCCCCGGCTCTCCCAGAGTCCTTCCTCGTCGAGCACCCCCTCGATGAAGCCCTCGGCTTCGCGTGCCCGGATGGGGGTGGGACCCGCAGAGCCGATGCACGCCCGCACCTTCCTGCGCTCCACGTCGAGCGAGACGGCGAGCGAGCAGACCGCGATGACCATCGCGTTCCTCGTCCCGATCTTGGAGAACTGCTCCGGCCCCCGGGCCACCGGGACCACGACCGCAGAGATCAGCTCGTCCCCCGCGAGCGCGTTGCGCTTGGGCCCCCTCACGAACTCCTCGACCGAAACCCGCCTCACCCCCCTCACCGAGCAGACTTCCACCTCCGCACCGGCCGCATACAGCGGCGGCAGAGAGTCGCCCGCCGGAGAAGACGTCCCCAGGTTCCCCCCGACGGTGCCCCGGTTGCGGATCTGGGGCGAGCCGACCGTCCTGGAAGCCATGGCCAGGGCGGGGAGCCTGCCCCCCACCTCCTCTATGATCCGGGCGTAGCTAACCCCCGCCCCGATCCTCACCATGCCATCCTCCTCACCCCACTCCGAAAGCTCCGGAATGCGCGTGAGATCCAGGAGCGCCCCGGGCCGGTCCCGGTCGAAGTTGAGCTCGACCATCACGTCCGTGCCACCGAAGATGGGCCTCGCTTCGGGGTGTTCAGCCCTGGCCTCCAGAGCCTCGTGCCAGGTAGCCGGTTGCAGAAACTCCAACCCTCTCCCCTTTCACGTCTCTCGCTACTTCAGGGAGATAAGGCTAGGTGATCGCCTGCGCGGCGCGCCTTTTCCTCTCTCCTCACTTTCCGCAAAGCGGATTGTAAATTTTAACTCGTGGATTGTACAGCCCGTTCTCCGGGGCTGTCAAGGGCGTGGATGTCGGGGAGGTTGCGGTGGTAGCCGGCGTAGTCTATGCCGTACCCGACGACGAACTCGTCCGGCACCTCAAAGCCCAGGTACTTCACCTCTATCTCAACCCTCCTGCGGCTCGGCTTGCTGAGAAGCGCAAAGATCTCCAAAGACGCCGGGTTGCGCGCAAGCAGCGATCTTTTCAGGTAGGAGAGGGTCAGCCCCGTGTCGATTATGTCCTCCACGATGAGCACGTGCCGGCCGGTTATATCCTCTTCGAGGTCTTTGAGGATGCGCACCACCCCGCTGGAGGAGGTGCCCGTCCCGTAGGAGGAGACCTCCATGAAGTCCACCTCGCAGGGGATCTCGAGGCGTCGGATCAGGTCGCTCAGCACCACGAACGCCCCGCGCAGGATGCCGACGAGGAGCAGGGGGTTCCTCTCGCGGTAGTCAGAGGTGATGCGGGCGCCGAGCTCCCCGAGCCTGCGGTCTATCGCTTCGGAGGAGACGAGGATCCGGCCCGGCTTCGGAACGCCGTCCATCGTCCTACGCCTCCTTCCCGGTAAACAGCGGCACGAGCCGGAACCCGCCCTCGTCCACCCTGACGAGCCCCCTGTCGGAGAGGTGCAGCTCCGGGAGAACCACGAGCGCCAGGAGCGAGAGCGTCATGAAGGCGTAGTTGAGCGTGCATCCCGCCGCGGCGAGCGCCCGGCCGACCGCCCGCGAGCGCTCCGCCACCGCCTCGAAGGGGTCGGGCGACATAAGCCCGGCGACCGGCAGCGGATGCACCACCAGCTCCTCCCCGCGGGCGACCGCGACGCCTCCCCCCGCTCCGACGACCGCCCTCGCGGCGCGGGCCATCTGCTCCTCGGAGCTCCCGATCACGAGCAGGTTGTGGCTGTCGTGGGCGACGGTGCTCGCGATGGCCGCCGGCTCCCGGAAGCCGACCCCGCAGACGAACCCGACGGCCTTCCAGCCGCCCTTCCCGTGTCGTTCGATCACGGCGGCCTTGCACACGTCCTGCTCCGGGTCGAGGTGCACGAGCCCTCCGGAGACCGGGAGCTCCACGCGCTCCTCCCGTGTCTCCACGTGGTTCTCGACCACCCGGAAAGCCCGCACCGGCACCCGGCCGCTCTCGACGGGCGCCTCCACGGCGAACGTCTCCTCCGTGACGGGACCGGAGACCCGCACCGAGTCGAGCGCGAAAGAGGGGTATTCGAACCGCGGGATCTCCGCGACCATCCTCCCATCCTCCGCGACGACCTCGCCGGCCGCCACCGTGAGGCAAACCCTCACGTCGGCGAGGTCGCCGTCGAGCAGGATGATGTCCGCGCGGCGGCCCGGGGTCACGCTGCCGACGTCGTGTGAGACGCCGAAGCGTTCGGCGGTGTTCAGGGTGGCCATCTGGAAGGCGACGACCGGCCTCACCCCCTGGGCTATGGCGTGGCGCACGACGAAGTCCATGTGCCCCTCGTCCAGGATCGACTCCGGGCTGCGGTCGTCGGTGACGAGCAGGATGCGCCTCGGGTCGAGCCCCATCTCCGTGTGCGCCTTTATCGTGGCGGCGACGTCGTGCCAGGCCGAGCCGCGCCGCAGCTTGGCGTACATCCCCTGCCTGAGGCGCCAGAGAGTATCCTCCGGGGTCGTCCCCTCGTGGCACCCGCTCACGCCGCTCGCGGCGTAGGCCGCGAGGCGTCGGTCGTCCGGCGGCCAGCAAAAGTGCCCGTCGGCGGCCCGCCCGGCCTTCAGGGCCTCCGCTATCTCGCCGTGCATCTTCTCGTCGCCGAAGACGACCCCGGGGAAGTTCATGACCTCTCCGAGCGCGATCACGTCCTCCCCCCAGCCCATCGCCTCGGCGACCTCCTCCGGGCCGAGGACCGCTCCGGGCGTCTCCAGGTCCGTCGAGGTCGAAGGGACGCAGGAGGCGACCTCGAGGTAGGCCGCCAGCGGCGTGGTGCGCGCCTCCTCCAGCATCAGCCTCAGGCCCTCGAGGCCGAGCACGTTAGAGATCTCGTGCGCGTCGAAGAAACCGCCGGTGGTGCCCAGAGGGAGCACCGCCTCCGCGAACCGGGTGACGGTGAGCTGGCTGCTCTCGATGTGGCAGTGACCGTCGAGGAGCCCCGGCGCGACGTAGCGCCCCTCCGCCTCTATCACCCGGGTGTCCGGCCCGATGGTGTGCCCCGCGTCGGGGCCGACGTAGGCGATGCGCGGGCCCTGTACGGCGACGTCCATCCCCGGGATGACCTCGCCCGACGTCACGCTCACCAGCCTCCCGCCCCGGACGACGAGCGTCGCGGGAAGCTCGCCCATCGCGGTCGCCGCCAGCTCCCGGGTCATCTCGTAGAGAGGCCTTCTCCTGCCGGACTCCTCCATCACTCCACTCTCCTTCCGTCAGGCCCAGCGGCATACTACCCCACGGTACGGCGGGACAAAATCGCGTCCGACGCCGGGATCGGCGTGGAAAGGGCCGCCTACGACCGTAGAGGCTAACCCACCACCAGATTCACCACGCGCCCCGGCACGTAGACGCACTTTTTGATCTCACGTCCCTCGACGTGCTGGCGCACCTTCGGGCTCTCGAGCGCGAGCCGGCGGGCGTCCTCTTCGGAGACGTCGGTCGGGACCCGGATGCGGTCGCGCAGCTTGCCGTTGACCTGGACGACGAGCGTGATCTCTTCCTCTGCGACCAGCTCCTCGTCCCACTGCGGCCAGCTCTGCTGGTGCACCGAGTACGGCTGGCCCAACTCCGCCCACATCTCCTCGGCGTGGTGCGGGGCGAAGGGCGCCAGGACCAGCACGAAGTCGCGCAGGGCGGAGGCCCACTCCTCCTCATCCACCCGCCCGCGCACCGCGAGCAGGTAGTTGGTGTGCTCCATGAGCGCCGCGATCGCGGTGTTGAACCGGAAGGTCTCCAGGTTCTCGGTGACCCGCTTGACGAGCCGGCTCGTGCGGCGGGGAAGCTCCTTCGGGTCCGCCTCCGCCCCGGAGGGCTCGCCCTCGACCACCAGCGAGTGCGCCCGGCGCAGCCAGCGGGCGACGCCTTCGATCCCCTGTCCGTCCCAGGGACCGCCCTCGTTCCAGGGCCCGATGAACATCAAGAAGCACCGCAGCACGTCCGATCCGTAGCGGTCCACCCACTCCTGAGGGTTCACGACGTTGCCCTTGCTCTTGCTCATCCGGTTGCCGTCGGGACCGAGGATCTCACCCTGGTTGAAGAGCCTCACCATCGGCTCGTCGAAGTCCACGAGCCCCATGTCGCGCATCACCTTGGTGAAAAAGCGCGTGTAGAGCAGGTGCATCACCGCGTGCTCGACACCACCGGTGTACTGGTCGACCGGCAGCCACTTCCTCCCCTGCTCGGGATCGAAGGGCCCCTCGTCGTAGTGGGGCGAGAGGTAGCGGTACTGGTACCACGAGGAGTCGACGAAGGTGTCCATCGTATCGGTCTCGCGCGTGGCGGGGCCGCCGCAGCGGGGGCAGGTGGTGTTGTAGAAGTCCGGGTCGCGCTTGAGCGGCGACTCCCCGGTCGGGGTGAACTCCGCGTCCTCCGGCAGCAGGACGGGCAGGTCCTCCTCGGGCACCGGCACCGTCCCGCACCTCTCGCAGTAGACGATCGGGATCGGGGTGCCCCAGTAGCGCTGGCGGGAAATGAGCCAGTCCCTCAGACGGTAGCTGACGGCGTGCCTCCCCGCCCCCCGCTCCTCGAGCCAGCGGGTGACCTTCTCCCGGCCCTCCCCGCTCGGGGTGCCGTCGAAGGGCCCTGAGTTGACCATCGTCCCCTCCCCGGCGTAGGCCTCCTCGAGAGGAGATCCATCCCACTCGGGCGGGGCTATGACCGGGCGTATCTCCAGCCCGTACTTCGTGGCGAACTCGAAGTCCCGTTCGTCGTGGGCGGGGACGGCCATGATCGCGCCCGTACCGTAGCCGAGGAGCACGTAGTCGGCGATGTAGACCGGGATCCTCTCCCCGGTGGCCGGGTTCGTCGCGCAGGCCCCGGTGAAGACGCCGGTCTTCTCGCGCGTGGTGTCGGTGCGGTCTATCTCGCTCATCCGGGCGGCCTCTTCGACGTAGGCGCGCACCTCCGCGGCGCGCTCGGGCGCGGTTATCCTCTCGACCGCCTCGTGCTCCGGGGCGAGCACCATGAACGTCGCCCCGAAGACGGTGTCCGGACGGGTGGTGAAGACCGTGATGGGGCCGTAGCCTTCGATCTCGAACTCTATCTCCGCCCCCTCGGAACGCCCGATCCAGTTCGTCTGCAGCGTCTTCACGCGCTCGGGCCAGTCTATCTTCGAGAAGTCGAGAAGCTCGTCGGCGTACTCGGTGATCCTGAAGAGCCACTGGGTGAGGTTGCGCTTTATGACCGGGGTGCCGCAACGCTCGCACCGCCGGTCGGGGCCCACCACCTGCTCGCGGGCGAGCGTGGTGTTGCACGAGGGGCACCAGTCCACCGGCGCCTTCTTGCGGTAGGCGAGCCCCCGCTCGTAGAACTTGAGGAAGAACCACTGGTTCCAGCGGTAGTACTCCGGCTCGCAGGTCACGACCTCGGCGTCGAAGTCGAACATCGTGCCCATCTGCCGCAGCTGTCCCCGCATGTTCTCGATGTTCGAGTAGGTCCACTTCCGTGGGTGGATGCCGCGCTTTATCGCCGCGTTCTCCGCCGGCAGCCCGAAGGCGTCGAAGCCTATCGGGAAGAAGACCCGATAGCCGCGCATCCGCATGAAGCGCGCCCGGGTGTCGGAGGGGGTCATCGCGTACCAGTGCCCGACGTGCAGATCCCCGCTCGGGTAGGGAAGCATGGTCAACGCATAGTGCTTGGGCTTACCCGGATCCTCGTCGGTCTCGTAGAGGCCGCTCTCGGCCCACCTCCTGCGCCAGCGGCTCTCTATCGCACCGGGATCGTATTCTTTCTTTACCGACACCTCGCTCACGGTCGAAACTCCTTCGGGGAACGCTCGTGCGTGGTCCTTCTGCGGGTTCGAACGAGGGACAGAGCGCAGGCGTTATAGTCGGCCTTCGACCTCGCGATGCGCTCTGAAGCTCCTGCTTCCCATACAATGGAAATATATCATCCGGCCGCAGCCAGAGAAAGCCCCACAAGCGCGCCCACGAGGGTGCACGCGACGTTCGTCAGCTCGTTGCCGAGCTCAGGAAGGATCGCCCCGACGAGGCTGTCCGCGAGCATCCCGGCGAAGGAGGCCAGCGCGACGCCGGACGCCTCGGAGGGGGAGCCGAGGAGCCCGAGCGAAAGCCCGAACGAGGCGGTCAGGATGGCCGCACCCGCTCCGGCCAGGTTGCCCGGCAGCGAGACGGCGCCGTCGGTCCCGGCCGGGACCCTCTCGAGGGTGGTTATCCTGCGCGGCGCGGCGCTGAAGAGGGGTCCGACCTCCGAGGCCGCGGTGTCGGCGAAGGCCGCGCCCAGCGAGGCGACGAACGCCGCCGCAAATAGGTCCTGCCCCGACGTGGCGGCGAGCCCGGCACAGACGACCGCGACCGCACCGTTGGCGAGGGCGTTCCTCGCCCCGCGCCTCCCGCCGCGGCTCTCGGCCGCACCGCGTCCCTGCTTCATCCGGTAGCCGACCCTGGTCAGCGCCGCCCCCCCGACGACGAAGAGCGCGAGGACGGCGAACCCCCGCCAGCCCAAAGACGCGTAGATCAGCACCCCGACGACGAAGCCTCCCACGGCCCCCGAGAGACTCACCACACCGAGAGTGCGGGCGAGCACGGCGAAGGCGCCCGTGATCAGCACACCCGCGACGAGATCTTCCAGCAACCTTCCGCCTCCCAGCCCGGACCAACGCGTTCCCTCCGAGGAACCGGATCTTGCACGAAAACCCCGTCGTCCGGGGGCGAGGACCTCAGACCCTGCTCCCGAGACGCTCCAGGAGCCGCCGGGCGTAGGATTCCCCCTCCTCGGGGACCGCATGCAACAGCGCGGGCTCGACCGCTCCCGCTCTCACCCCCGTCGCGTTCAGCCTCTCCACCGCCTGGTAGAGCAGCGGACCCGCGAGCGGGCTCGGCCGCCCGGGCACCGCCACGACGACGCCGTAGAGCTCCGTCCCTGGGGAGACGGCCCCTACTACCTCCTCCACCGCCTCCGGCTCGTCCTGCCCGATCACGAAGATCCGCACCCGCGCCTCCCCGACGTTCTCCCGGAGACCACGCTCCCGCAGGCTCTCCCAGAAAGCCTTCGTTCGCGATCGACCCTCCCCGGCGGACGCCCGGGCCAGCCCGGACCATACGTCCCCGGCCACCCGACGGGCCAGCGGGCTCTCGTAGTCCACGAGTATGTTCACGCTGAGTTCCGTCATCGGCAGGTCGGGCTACCTTTCCTCCGACCTTTTCTGCAGGCGGCGCAGAAAGACGTCTATCTCCCTCACGGTCTGGAGGTCGCGGTTCCTCTCCGCCACCTCGCGGCCCTTCTCGAAGACCTCCCGGGCCTCCACATCCTGGCGCAGTTCGTAGAGCGTGCGGCCCAGCATCCTGTAAGCCACCGAATAGTCCGGCTTGCTCTCGATGGCCCTCCGAAAGCAATCTCCCGCCTCCGGGTAGTTTCCTTCCTTGAAGAGCTCTATCCCAAGCGAACAGAGGACCATGGGGTTGTCCGGGTCCCGCTCCAGCAGCCTGCGAAAGGTCTCGGCGCGGCTCTCTCTACCTTCCATGGTGTGTTTTTAGCACGAAACACACGATATCGCCGGGCAGGACCATTCCCGTGGCCGCCCCTCAGACGCTCTGATAAGCTTTCACCATCGCCTGCGCGACGAGGGAGGACGAAGCGGTAGTGGAACGCGAGAGAGGTAGCGCATGCACCGGCAGGCTTTCTCACCAGCGCGGCACACCGCCGTTCCCGCGGGGCCTTCCGCACCCGGGAACACCGGAGATCCGTGAATGATCCGGAACAGAGGCTGAAGGAGCCCTCATGCCCCGGACGTTCGGTCTTACCGGCTTCCGCAAGAGGATCGCAGGCGAGAAGGGCGGAGGCATCCTGAACCGCGGCGGAGAGGCGGCCTGGCTGGAGCTGGAGGGCCGCACCCACCGTCTGGAGGGTAGGGGCCCATGGACGATAGGGCGCTCGAAGAGCAACACCGTGGTGGTCTCCGATCCTTACGTCTCGCGGCACCACGCCTGGATCTCCCGCCGCGACGGGTCCTTCTACATAGAAGACCTCGGTTCCTCCAACGGCACGCTGCTGAACGGCCTCTACATAGACCGCGAACCCCTGAGAAGCGGCGACGAGCTCTCCTTCGGCCGCAGCCGGGCCCGCTTCGCGACCGGCTCGAGGGAGTTCTCGGAGCGGGAGGCCCACCGCGCGCGGAAGGAAGATCATCCCCAGCGCACCAGGGGCAAGGGGGGGACGCTCCCCTACCTGCCGGGCCTCGATGGGATAAGGGCAATCGCGGTGGCGGCGGTCCTCTTCTACCACGCGAACCTCTCCTGGATACCCGGAGGGTTTCTCGGGGTCACGGTCTTCTTCGTGCTGAGCGGCTACCTGATAACCTCCCTCCTGCTTTCGGAGTGGAACAAACGAGAGCGCGTAAACCTCGGCGCGTTCTGGGTGCGGCGGGCGAGGAGGCTGCTCCCCGCCCTGTACGCGCTGCTCTTCGTGACGCTCGCCTTCGCGGCGGTCTTCCTCCCGGGGGAGCTGGCGCGGCTGCGCTACGACGCTGTGGCGGCCTTCTTCTACGCGACCAACTGGTACTTCGTCTTCAGCCACCAGTCCTACTTCCAGTCCGTGGGGAGACCCTCGCTCTTCGAGCACCTGTGGTCGCTGGCGGTCGAGGAGCAGTTCTACCTCCTCTGGCCCGTCATCTTCTTCCTGGGGATGCGGTTCACGGGGAGGAGGGAGATGGCCCTGTTCACCTTTCTTCTGGCCGTAGCCTCCAGCATCTGGATGGGGCTCCTCTACAGCCCGGACGCGGACCCCTCGAGGGTCTACTACGGCACCGACACCCGCGCGGCGGAGATACTCTTCGGGGCGGCGCTGGCCTTCGTGCGCCCACCGGGGAGGCTCTACGAGCCGGGTAAGGCCCTCCTCTCGTCCCGGCGCCTGCGGGCCTTCTTCTCCCCCATCGCGTTGGACGTCGCGGGGCTCGCGTCCCTGGGCGTCATGTTCGCCTCGATGCTCCTAATCGGCGAGTTCGAGCCCTTCCTCTACCGGGGCGGGTTCGTTCTGGTCTCGTTGGCCACGCTCGGGGTGATAGCCGTCGCGGTCGAGCCCCGGGCTCGTTTCGGGGCCCGGATGCTGGGACGGGAGCCTTTGAGGTGGATCGGGCTGCGCTCCTACAGCATCTACCTCTGGCACTGGCCGGTCTTCGACATGACACGCCCCGCCCTCGACGTCCCGTTCGGGGGCTGGCCGCTGCTGGCGCTGCGCCTCGGGGTGACCGTGCTGCTCGCAGACCTCTCCTACCGCTTCGTCGAGACCCCGATAAGGCGTGGGGCTCTCGGGCAGGCGCTGGCCCGTCTGCGCGCGACCGGGGGAGCGAGGCGCCGCCGGCTGGTGGCGGGCTACGCGACGGCCTGCTCGCTCTTTCTCGGCTGCTGCCTCGCGCTGGTCTTCGCCGCGGCGAATGCCCGAGAGCCGAAGGCGCCCTCTTATCTCGCCGTCCGTTCGGTGCACACCGGCCCCGACGCCCCGGCCGCGGGCTCGGGACACGGCACGCGGGACGGTACAGCGCCCCGGAGCGCCGAACGCTCATCCCCCGCGGCGCACGCGAGGAACCTCTCCCCCTCCCAGATAAGCGCCGTCGGAGACTCGGTGATGCTCGGCGCCGCCCCCGAGCTGCAGCGGCAGCTCGGCGCAGGCGTGCGCATCGACGCCATAGAGGGCCTTCAGGTGCAGAGGGCCATCTCGATCCTGCAGAACGAACGCACCTCGGGCACCCTGGGCCGCGTCGTGATAGTCGCCATCGGGAACAACGGCCCCATCACGCCGGAGCAGTTCGACCAGATCATGCGCATCGCGGGGCCCGGCAGGAGGGTCATCTTCGTGAACGACAAGGTCCCCCGCCCCTGGGAGGAGCCCAACGACCGGGTCATCGCCGAGGGCGTCTCGCGCTACGGGAACGCCTCCATGGTCGACTGGCGCTCCTACAGCGAGAACCGGCCCGCCCTCTTCTGGAGCGACGGGATACACCTCAGGCCGGCGGGGGCCCGGGCCTACGCCCATCTCCTCGCGCAGAAGGTCTACGGTCCGGGCGGGGCTAACCGGCAGAGCGGCCCGTCAGGTAGCGCACGCTCAGGATGACCGCGAACGCGAAGCCCAACACCAGAACCGAGAGCGCGACCGCGGCGTTTATGTTGCTCTGGAAGACCGTGTAGATCGCGAGCGGCACCGTCTGGGTGACCCCGCGGAAGTTCCCGGCGAAGATGATCGTCGCCCCGAACTCCCCGAGCGCCCGCGCCCACGCCAGAATCGCGCCGGAGACGAGCGCGGGGAAGGCCAGCGGGACGCTCACCCTGAAGAACGCCCCGCTCTTCGTCGCCCCATCCACGAGCGCCGCCTCCTCGGCGCTGCGCTCGACCCCGGCGAAGCCCGTGGCGGCCTGCCGGACGTAGAACGGCGCGGCGACGAAGACCTCGGCCATGACCACGGCCGCGGTCGTGAAGCTGAGCTCTATCCCGAAAGCGCTGAACCCACTCCCGAGCAACCCCATCCTCCCGAACGCCAGAAGCAGCGCTATCCCGGCGGCGGAGGGCGGCAGGACGACCGGCAGCTCCATCAGGGTGTTGAGCGCCCGGGCCCCCTTGAAGCGCGCCCGGGAGAGGATGTACGCCGTCGGGGTGCCGAAAAGGATGAGTATCCCCATGGAAATCGACGTCGTGCGGGCGCTGAGCGCGAGCGCCTGACGGGCGACCGGCGAGGCCATCGCAGACCACGCCTTATGGTCCACCGTCCATATCAGGAGGCTCACGAGCGGGATGCTTATGAAGCCGGCGAGCAGCCCGAGCGCGGCGACCGCGAGCCCCGAGGCAAACCAGTCGGGGCCCGCGAACCGCTTGCGCAGTTCCTTCCGGTGACTCTTCCCGCCCATCACCCGGAGGCCGGCATGAAGCCCCACTTCTCGAGCACCTTCTGCCCCTTCTGGCTCGTCACGAGATCCACCCACTCCCGCGCCAGCTTCTCGTTCTTGGATCCCTTGACGACCGCTATCGGGTATGTAGCGACGACGTTGAGGGTCCTCGGGATCTCGATGACCCTCACCTTGCCCCGGACGTCCGGGGTGACGTCGCTCGCATAGCAGAAGGTGGCATCGGCGTCACCGGTCGCCACCCGGCTCACAGCCGCCCGCACGTCCTGCTCCCGCGAGACGATGTTCGAGAGCACTCCTTTTTTGAAGGAAGACCCGTAGGAGGGGTCCCTGGCCGCCTTGCCCAGTATCTGCATCGCGTAGACCGCCGCCGGGACGTCCTTCGCGGCGAGCACGAGCTTCACGCCGGGTTTGGCGAGGTCTTTGAATACCCTTATGTGCGCCGGGTTCGATCTCGGCACGATGACGACCTCGCGGTTTCTCGCGAACAACCGCGGCTTGCCGGCAATGAGCCCCTTCTTTTGAAGTCTCCGCATCTGTTGGGTGTCGGCCGAGGCGAAGACGTCTGCGGGCGCACCCTGTTCGATCTGCGCCGCGAGCGTCGAGCTGCCGTTGAAGTTGTTGCGCACCCGAACGCCGGGGTGCTGACGCTCGAAATCCTTCGCCAGCTGTCCGAAGGCATCCGTGAGCGAGGCGGCCGCGAAGACCGTCAGCGTCGCTCCTCCCCGCCCACCACCGGAAGTGGAAGGCCCTCCGACGGCCCCTGCCCCGCCGCATCCAGCGAGGAGCGGGAGCACGAGTCCCAGGATCAGTAAAGAAGCAACGAGACTCCGCTTCGATTCCAGAACCAGCCTCCTCCGATACCGCCCTCGCCGGGCTCGCCGTCGTTCTCTTCCGCATGTTAGGCTGGCCTCAGGGAGACGTCTTCGGGCACACTGCACAGAATTACCGCCCTCACACGTCCGTCGTAGGGGATGTTTTATTGCGTTTCCTTATTGATTTTTTACGTTTTTGTACTACGCTCCTTGCTACGCTAAGATATCTGCGCTGAGATGCGTTAGGATACTGGACCAGCAGACGGGCGTTGCGAACGGACGTGAAAACGGAAGAAGAGGGAGGTCGTTTGGTGAGACGCGTCGCCTCAACGGGAATAAGGAAGATAGTTCTCTTGATCGGAGCGCTGATGCTCTCCGCCATGATCCTCGCCGCCTGCGGGAGTGGCGGGGGCGGGGCGAGCAGCGCGACGAGCAGCGCTGCGAGCAGCAGCGCCGCCAGCAGCTCCCCGGCGAGCAGCAGCGCTGCGAGCAGCTCCTCGATGAGCAGCTCCCCGGTGAGCAGCTCCGCGAGCAGCTCCTGATCTTTCACGGAAGATCATCCTCGCGAAAGGAGGCCGGGACCCTTCACGGGTCCCGGCTTTTTGGATCCGGAGCTTCGTCCGGCCCGGGGTCTGGCATCCCTGTGCTCTCCAGATCGGCGGTCGGACCCGCCCCCTTCCCCGGCTTCCCACGAGTACGTCGCGTGCGGTAAAACTATCCCCGAATCCCAGAGGGTGCAGCGCCGTCAGGAAGGAGAGAGATGTCGCGCATAGGGGTCGGGGAGAGGGCGCTCTGCTTCGAGCTTCCGGACCAGAAGGGCGAACCGTGGAACCTCTCGGGCCAGCTCGAGCGGGGACCTGTGGTGCTCGTCTTCTACCGGGGCGACTGGTGACCGTACTGCAACGGGCAGCTGGTCAGCTTCGCCAGGAAGTTCGGGGAGTTCGAGCGGCGCGGGGTGCAGCTCGCCGGGATAAGCGTCGATCCGCCGGAGCGGGGCGCCGGGATGGCTTCCAGACTCCTTCTTCCGTTCCCGCTGCTCAGCGACGCCAGGGGGGAGCTGGCGAGGCTCTGGGGACTTTGGAACGAGGAGGAGCACGTCGCCGTACCCTCCATCGTGGCGCTCGATGCTTCCGGAACGGTCCGCTACCTCTACGCCGGGGAGGACTTCGCCGACCGTCCGGAGGATGAGGAGGTCTTCGCGGCGCTGGACGACCTCGTGGGAGGCGGCAGCTACGGGGAGACGGAGCCCCGGGTCCGCCTCACGCCGAAGGAGGCCCGCGAGCAGAGCGTCCGCCCGGACCGTCCCGCGATGAGCCTGGAAGAGCTTTCGATCTACTACCGCGCCCTCCACTTCGCCACCGTCGCGCTCAAGCGCCGGTTCGGGAGGTGGGGCCCCGCAGGCAAGGAGGCGTTCAGAGAGGTGGACCGCTACCAGCGGATGGTCCGGGAGTACAGGGGCGCGATCCGGAAGACGCTGGAGATGAAGAAGACGGGGTAGCCGGTCGTGCGGCCGCTGGTGTGGATCTTTCTGGAGGGTGGAGGTAAAACCTCCCGACCGCGCGCGCTGTGGCGTCTCCTGCTGCAGTTCGTCCTCTGGCAGATCCTGGCGGGGGTCTTCGCCGGGATACTCTTCGTCTCCTGGAGGGCCGCCGGGGGCGGGGGGATAGGCCTCTCGCTCGTCGGCTTCGTCGCCAACCTGCCGGCGGTGCTCGTGAGCGTGTGGCTCTCCGGGCGGTTCTTCGACCGCAGGCGCTTCGAGGACTTCGGATTCCACCTGAGGCGCAGGTGGCTCTACGACCTCCTCTTCGGGCTCGCGCTCGGCGCCGCGCTCATCAGCGGCGTATTCGCGGTCGAGGACGCACTCGGCTGGGTGAAGGTACGGGGAACCCTCGAATCGCTGCTCCCCGGCCTCCCCTTCGCCACCGCGCTCCTTCCGGTCCTCGTGCTCTACCTGTGCGTCGGGATCTACGAAGAGACCTTCTCCCGCGGATACCAGCTCAGAAACCTGGCCGAAGGGCTCAACCTCCCCTTCATCGGAGAGCGCGGGGCGGTGGTGGCAGCCTGGGTGCTGTCCTCGGCCTTCTTCGGTCTCCTGCATCTGTTCAACCCCAACGCCACCGCCGTCAGCGCGGCGAACGTGGCGCTCGCCGGGCTCCTGCTGGGAACCGGGTACGTCCTCACCGGGGAGCTCGCGATCCCGATCGGCATCCACATAACCTGGAACATCTTCGAGGGCGTGGTCTACGGACTACCGGTGAGCGGCACCTCTCCGGTCGGGGCGGTCTTCTTCGCCAGCCGCGAGCGCGGGCCGGACGTCTGGACCGGCGGGGCGTTCGGCCCGGAGGGTGGGCTGCTCGTGACCGCCGCGGTGCTCGTCGGGATGGTGATCACCGCCGGGTGGGTGAAGCTCAGCCGGGGACGGCTCGGGATTCGAGAAGAACTCGCCCGGAGGCCGGGGGATGATGGTGCGAAATCCGACCGCATGCGCTAGGCTATCCGCCGGAAGAACATCCCGCGTCGGGAGGAAGAAACAGCCTTGGGGATCATCGTCCAGAAGTACGGCGGAAGCTCGGTCGCGACCGCCGAGCACATAAAAGCAGTGGCCGGGCGCGTCGCCCGAACGAGAAGGTCGGGGGTGGACCTCGTGGTGACGGTCTCGGCGATGGGCAAGACGACCGACAACCTGCTGCACCTCGCCTCCGAGGTGAGCGAGAACCCCTCCCCGCGCGAGATAGACCAGCTGCTGGCGACCGGTGAAGAGCAATCGGTAGCGCTCCTGGCGATGGCGCTCTCCGACCGGGGGGTCGAGGCCGTCTCCCTGACCGGCCCGCAGGCCGGGATGAGGACGACCGGCCGCTACGGCTCGGGGATCATCTCCGAGGTGCGCCCGGATCGAATAAAGAAACTGCTCGGCGAGGGAAAAGTCGTGATCGTCGCGGGCTTTCAGGGGATGAACTCTTTGGGCGACGTGATGACGCTCGGGCGGGGCGGATCGGACACGACCGCGGTCGCGCTCGCCGCGGCGCTCGGGGCCAGCCGCTGCGAGATCTACACCGACGTAGACGGCGTCTACACCGCGGACCCGAGGATCGTCCCCGCAGCGCGCAGGATACCCGAGATCTCCACCGCCGAGATGGCGGAGATGGCCTGGCGGGGGGCGAAGGTCATGCACCCGCGGGCGGTCGAGCTCGCCGCGCTCTACGGGGTGGAGGTGCACGTGAAGAGCTCCTTCGAAGAGGGTCCGGGCACGGTGATAAGGGGAGGTGACGTCTTGGAACACCTGGAGACGCGGGAGACGGTCGCCGGGATAGTCCACGACCTGGACGTCTCGCGCATCACGCTGCGTGGGATCCGCACGGGCCCGGGGACGCTAAGCAAGGTCTTCGAACCGCTCGCCGGGCGCGGCATCTCGGTCGACGTCATCGTCGAGAGCGCGAACCGCGAGGGCATCTCCGACGTGGCGTTCACCGTGCGGCGCGGCGACTACGAGGAGGCCAGGGAGCTCGCCGGGGAGGTCGCCTCCTCCCTGGGCGGCGAGGCCGAGGGCGAACTGGGCCTGGCGAAGGTCTCGGTGGTCGGGACCGGCATGCTCAACCGCCCCGGATACGCGGCCAGGATGTTCGCCTCTTTGGGTCGGGCGGGCATCCCGATCCGGATGGTCTCGACCTCGGAGATACAGGTAACATGTGTTATACCCGTGGAGAGGGTGGAGGAGGCGGTAAGAAGCCTCCACAGGGACTTCGAGCTGGAGGAGAGAGATGTTTAGAGGCACCTTCACCGCGCTCGTCACACCGTTCAGAAACGGCGAGGTCGACGTCGAGGCGCTCGAAGGGCTGGTGGAGTTCCAGATCAACCAGGGCGTCGACGGCCTGGTCCCCTGCGGCACGACGGGGGAGAGCCCGACCCTCTCCGAAGAGGAGGACCGGCTCGTCGTCGAGACCGTGGTCCGGGTGGCGAACGGTCGGGTCCCGGTGATCGCGGGCACCGGCTCGAACAGCACCGACATGGCGATCCGCTACACGAAGATGGCCGAGGAGGCGGGCGCCGACGGCTCGCTGCAGGTCACCCCTTACTACAACAAGCCGACCCAGGAGGGGCTCTACCGCCACTTCGCCGCGATCGCGGAGAGCACCTCGCTCCCCCTGATCCTCTACAACATCCCCTCCCGCACGGGGGTCGCGCTCTCGGCGGAGACAACCGCGCGCCTGGCGGAGATCCCGAACGTCGTCGGGACGAAGGAGGCGACCCACTCGATGGACCTCGCCGCCGACATCCGCCGGACGTGCGGGGAGGAGTTCGTCATCCTCTCCGGGGACGACTCGCTGACGCTCCCGATCATCGCGCTCGGCGGCGACGGCGTGATCTCGGTGGCCTCGAACGTCGCCCCGGCGGCCGTCTCGCGGATGGTCCGCACGCTCCTCTCGGGCGACTTCGCGCGCGGACGCGAGATGCACTACGAGCTCCTGCCCCTCTTCCGGGCGCTCTTCATCGAGACGAACCCGATCCCCGTGAAGACCGCGGCCTCGCTGCTGGGGCTCTGCTCGGACGAGATGCGGCTGCCGCTCTCGCCGATGGAGGGGGAGAACCTCCGCAGGCTGCAGGAGGTACTCGAGCGCCACTCCCACCTGCTCCCCACCCCCGAGGAAGTGTGACAAGAGCAGCGATCATCGGGGCGGCGGGCCGGATGGGCCGCGAGCTCTGTCGGGCCGTGCTAGAGAGCGAGGACCTCGAGCTCGCCGGAGGGGTGGTCCGGTCCGACTCGGAGCACCTGGGCGAGGACCTGGGCGAGCTGTGCGGGTGGGGCCGGGTCGGCGTCGCCGCCACGGAGGCCCCTCCGGAGGACGCGGAGGTCCTGATCGAGTTCACGACACCGGAGGCGACCGTGGAGCACCTCGCCTACGCGAAGCCCGCCGTGATCGGGACGACCGGGCTCTCCGAGGAGCAGACGGAGCAGGTGAGGGAGGCCGCCGGGAGGGTGCCCATCGTGCTCGCCCCGAACACGAGCGTCGGGGTGAACCTCCTGCGCGAAGTGGTGCGCCTGCTCTCGGAGCGGCTCGGCGGGTCCTACGACATAGAGCTCGTCGAGGCCCACCACAGGAACAAGCGGGACGCTCCCTCGGGGACGGCGCTGCTCCTGGCGCGCGCCGCCGCGGAAGGGAGAGGCGTGAAGCTGGAGGAAGTCGCCACCTTCGGCCGCGAGGGTGTGGCCCCGCGGAAGAAAGGCGAGATCGGGGTGCACGCCGTCCGTGGCGGGGCGGTCGTCGGGGAGCACCGCCTCCTCTTCCTCGGGGACGACGAGGAGGTGGAGGTGACCCACCGCGCCCTCTCCAGGAGGGTCTTCGCCACGGGCGCCCTCAAAGCCGCGAGGTTCGCCGCTACGGCGGAACCGGGTCTCTACTCGATGCGCGAGGTACTCGGCTAGGAGCGAGTCCAACACCGGCCCCTTCGTCCTCTAAACGCCGACCTCCAGGGCGAGGAACTCCGCCCCCTCCTCTCCCGGCCGGACAACGGGTGGCCCCCTGCGCACCAGAAGGCTCACACCGCCGACGTTCTCGAACAGTATCAACCAGCCGCGTCCGGGCACGAAGCAGCGCACGTAGCGGCACACGTACGTACCGGGCCGGACGGAGTCGGGGACGATCCCCTCGAGGCTCGCGACGACACAGGGCCGGCCGTCCTCAATGGTGTGCTCGCGGCTCCGCTCCAGCAACACGATGCGGTTCCCATACGCCGCACCACCGAAGGTGGTCCTGTGGAATTCGACCATGACCGCCTCGAACTCCCTCTCCCACCTGAACCGGAGTACGGCACGGACCGTATCCCCGGGCGAGCAAGCGGTATTTCGCATCAGATCCATCATAGTCAAACCCTCACACGTAGTACCTCAAGAGCACGTAAGCCGTCGCCACGACGAGCGAAAGGACGGTCACCGGGATGCCATAGATCATGAACCGGAAAAAAGAGATCCTCCTGCCAGCCCGCTCGCTCATGCCGGCGACGACGACGTTCGCCGAAGCCCCGATCAGGGTGGCGTTGCCGCCGAAGTCCGCCCCGAGGGCGAGCGCCCACCACAGCGGCCGGATCTCGGCATCGGAGAGCCCCTGAGCCTGGGCCAGTTCCTTGATCACGGGGACCATGGTGGCCGTGAAGGGTATGTTGTCCACGATGCCGGAGGCGAACGCGCTGCCCCAGATGATCGCGACCGCCGTGGCGACGGAGGTGGGCTCCCCGATACCGGCCAGAAGCTGGGCGATCCTGCCCACGGCTCCGGTGGCCTGCAGCCCGCCGACCAGAACGAAGAGCCCGACGAAGAACAGCAGCGTGGGCCACTCGACGTCCCGCAACACCTTCTCCACATCGCTCCTGGCGTAGAGCATGAGGACGGCGGCCCCGAACAGGGCCACGGTGGCCGCCTCGAGGTGCAGGAAGCCGTGCAGGAAGAAGGCCCCCACCACGGCACCGAGGACCAGGAGCGACTTGCGGAGCAGGACCGCATCCCGGATGGCCCCCCGGGCATCGAGCCTCTGGACGTCCGCCTCCGCACCCTTGCTGTACCGCAGGTCCCTGCGGAACACCACGTACAGGTACGTCAGAACCACCGGAAGGGAGAGGATCACCACCGGAGCGAGGTTCGAGACGAAGTCGGTGAAGGACAGCCCAGCGGCGCTCCCGATCAGGATGTTCGGCGGATCGCCGATGAGCGTGGCTGCGCCACCCACGTTCGACGCCATGACCTGGGCGAGCAGGAAAGGAACCGGCGAGACCCTCAGGGTGTCGGCTATCAGGAACGTCACCGGGACCATGAGTATCACCGTCGTCACGTTGTCCAGGAAGGCGGAGAGGACGGCCGTCGTCACGCTGAGCAGCACCAGTATCCTCCCAGGCCGGGCCTTGCCCCACTGGGCGCTCTTTATGGCCAGGTACTCGAACAGGCCGGTCTGGTTCAGGATCGCGACCATCACCATCATCCCCGCCAGGAGACCGATGGTGTTCCAATCTATGAACTTGACCGCGGCCTCGTGCTGCCCGACCACGCCGAAGGAGATCACCACGGCCGCACCGAGGAGGGCCGCGACCGTGCGGTTGACCAGCTCGGCCGCGATGACCAAAAGTACCGCGACGAAGACCGCTACTGCAAAAACTTCCGCCATCAAAACCGCACCATCTCCGAATCCCCGCCTCCCGTCGAGACCGATAAACCTTCGTTTGCATAGCTTGTCATCGAAACCTGGGAGCGAATTAGGAAGAACATTAGAGTTTTCTCACAGAAGCTCCCCCGGCCCCTACCCGCGCACGCCCCCCAGGTTGAGCCCGATGACCCCGGCGATTATCAGCAGAAGCGAGACCATCTTCAACGCCGTCACCGGTTCCCGGAACCACAGCACCCCGACCAGCGCGATCATCGCCGTCCCAACCCCGCTCCACACCGCGTACGCCACGCTCACGTCTATCTTCCTGAGCGCGAGCGTGAACAGATAGAGGCTCGCCCCATACAGTAGGAGGATCGCCGCCGAAGGGCCCGGCCGCGTAAAACCCTCCGAAAGCTTCATAGCACTCGTCCCCGCGACCTCGAGCACTATCGCCACGACCAGATAGAACCAGAAGATCACTACCCGACCTCCGTCAGCCTCAACACGACGACCCCGGCCAGGATGAGGGCTATCGCCCCGACCCGCAGGAGACCCGCAGGCTCCCCGAGAAACACTATCCCGAACGCCACCGTCCCCGCCGCCCCGATCCCGGTCCATACCGCATACGCCGTCCCCACCGGTAACCCCCGCATCGCCCACGCCAGCAAAGAGAAGCTCAGCGCTCCCGAAAACACCATCCCGACCACCGGCCAAGGCCGCGTGAACCCCTGCGAGAGCTTGAGCCCCAGCGCAAACCCAACCTCGAAAAATCCCGCCACTACCAGAAGCAACCAGGCCATGCCCCTCCTTTACGTTTTATTTCGGATGATCGTTATAATATATTTCAGCGGGGAGACAGGCTGGGGGTTCGAATTGCCGAGGGTGGTGGATCACGAGAGGCGGAGGAGAGAGATAGCGGAGGCGGCGTGGCGGGCCGTGGCGAGGAGCGGTTTGGAGGCTGCGACGGTGCGCGAGATCGCCTCCGAGGCCGGGTATTCCACGGGGGTTCTGGCGCACTACTTCGAGGACAAGGATGCGGTGCTCCTGCATGCTCTGCATCTCTCGATCGAGCGGGCAGTCGGGCGATTCGAGCGAGAAGCTCGAGAGAAGGAGGGCATCGAGGCGCTCAGGACCGTGTTGCTGGAGGCGCTGCCGCTGGACGAGGAGAGGGCCGAGGAGATGCGCGTCTGGCTCGAGTTCTGGGGGCGTGCGGCGCGGGACGAGGCGCTGAGGGCCGAGCAGAACCACCTGTACTCGCTGTGGCGCGGCGTGGTGCGGGCGCTGGTGGAGGAATCTCAGCGGCGGGGGGATCTCGGCTCTACGCTGGACCCCGTGCGGGAGGCCAACTCGCTCGTCGCGCTGGTGGACGGCGTTGGGATGCAGGCCGTCTTCGAACCCGGGAAGTGGCCACCGGAGGAGCAGAGGGCGCTGCTGGACGCACATCTGGAGAGGCTGCGTGGGGCGGCGAAATAAAATCCCCGCGGGGCAGGGCGCGCTGGTAGGATGATTTGAGGGCCGCGCGGGCGCGGCCGAAGTTCGGCCGGCGGCATCCCGCCGGCCCTGACCGGGAGGTTCGGCCGGGTGGTTCAGGGTGTCCGCAGGCTGCAGCGAGCCGTGCACGGACTGCTCGCGAGCAACCGCCGGCGGGTGCTGTTGCTGCTCTTCTTCGTGGTCGCACTCGACTACGCCGAGCGCGGGCTCATAGGGGCCACAGGCCCCACGCTCAAGCACGCCTTCGGGATAGGAAACTTCCGGCTCGGGATGCTCTCCACGGCGCTGCTCTTCGTCAGCGCCGGGGCCGCCGTACCGCTCGGGATGCTCGCCGACAGGGCCCGGCGCACGCTGCTGCTCGCGGGGAGCTTCGTGGTATGGGCGGCGGCCATGGGTGCGCTCGGAGCCTCGACCGGCTTCTGGATGTTCTTCGGGACGAGCTTCGCCCTCGGGATGGCCGCCGCGACCTCCGGCCCCGTGATACCTTCCCTGATCGGGGACATCGTCCCGGCGGCGAGGCGGTCGCGGGCGCTCGGCATCGTCAACGCGGGCGTCCTTATCGGGCTGGGCATAGGATACGTGCTCCCGCCCATCCTCTCGCGGGCGGCCTCCTGGCGGTGGAACTTCTGGCTGCTCGCCGCGGGCGGGGCGTCTCTCGCGCTCGCCCTCTGGAAGGTCAGGGAGCCGGAGCGGGTCGGGGCCGGAGGTCCGGAGGAAGGGGGCGAGGAGAGCCTGGTGCGCAGGCTCGTGCGCGAGCGCGGCGTCGAGCCGAGCCCGCACGGGCTGCTGGAGCACGACCCCTCCGAGATGTCCATGTGGGAGGCGGCGAAGTACACGGTCGAGGTACGCACCGACCTCATCGTGCTCGTGGCCCGGTCGGTGGGTGACTTCTTCTTCCAGGCCATCGCCACCTTCGCCATAGTGTTTGCCACCGGCTGGTACGGCATCTCGCAGGGCGAGGCCAACCTCGCGATCCTCGTCGTGGGCATCGGCGCGGTGGCGGGGGTGGTGGCGCTCAGCCGACTGAGCGACGCGCTGCTGCGGCGCGGGGTGGTGAACAGCAGGATCCTGGTGGGTTCGGTGAGCTACGTGCTCTCGGTGGTCGCGCTCTACCCGGCGTTCATCTCGCGCTCGCTCTCCGTCTCCATCCCCTTCTTCGCCGCCGGGGCGTTCTTCCTCGCAGGGGCGAGGCCGTCGCTCGACGCGATCCGGGTCGACGTGCTGGTGGGTCGTCTGAGGGGGAGGGCGGAGTCGATCCGGCAGGTCCTGCGCTCCGGGGCCGAGGGGCTCGCCCCGGTCTCCTTCGGGGCCCTCTCCGCCGCGCTCGGCGGCGGTTCGCTCGGGTTGGAGAGGGTCTTCCTCGTCCTCCTCCCCCTGCTCGTATTGAACGGTCTGATCCTGTTGCTCGCGCTGCGCACCTACCAGCGGGACGTTGCCGCCGCGATCGTCTCGTCCCAGAAGAGCCCGGGGGATCACTCCGGTACCGAAGCGCGTTAAACTCTCACCCGGTTTCCCGGCGAGAGGAGGAAGAAGATGCCGCACGAAGAGCGTGTCCCGCTCATCCCCCGAGAAGTCCTCTTCGGCAACCCCGAGATGACCTCCCCACGCCTCTCCCCCGACGGCACCCTGCTCTCCTACCTCGCCCCGAAGGACGGGATTCTCAACGTCTGGGTCGGTCCGGCCGGATCGAAGCCGGGCAGCGAAGATTTCCGGCCGGTGACCGACGACGAGAAGCGGGGCATCCGCGCCTACTTCTGGGCCGAGGACGGAGATCACCTCCTCTACCTGCAGGATGAGGACGGAGACGAGAACTGGCGGATGTACGCCGTGAGGCCGAAGGCTGACGAGGTGGCCGCCCGCTCCCTGACACCCTTCGAGAACGTGCAGGTCCGCCCGCTCGAGAAGAGCCGCCGCCACCCGGAAAAGATCCTGATCGAACTCAACCGCCGCAACCCCGAGCTGCACGACGCCTGCGCCCTCGACCTTAAGAGCGGCGAGCTCGAGCTCCTCGCCGAGAACCCGGGCAACGTAGCCGGCTGGCTCGCCGACGCCGACCTGCGCGTGCGCGGCGCGGCCACGGTCTACCCCGACGGCTCCCTCGGGCTCCTCTTCCGCGAGGACGAGCAGGCAGAGTGGCGTGAGATACTCCGCTGGAGCGCCGAGGACGGGCTCTCGAGCGGCCCCGTGGGTTTCTCCGGCGACGGACGGAGGATCTTCCTGCGCGACTCCCGCAACGCGGATACCGCCCGGCTGGTGGAGCTCGACCCCGAGACGGATGAGATCCAAGTCCTGGCCGAAGACCCCCGCTACGACGTCTCCGGGGTGCTCGTCCACCCCGAGACACGCGAGGTGCAGGCCGTCGCCTTCGCCCGCGCCCGCACCGAGTGGGAGGTGCTCGACGAGGAGATCCGGGAGGACTTCGAGGCGATACGCTCGCTGCACCCCGGGGACTTCTCCGTCGTGAGCCGCGACCGGGGGGACCGACGGTGGATCGTCGCCTTCACCGCCGACGACGGCCCGGGCTCCTTCTACTCCTACGACCGGAAGAGCGGCGAGGGGACGCTCCTCTTCCAAGACCGTCCGGCGCTCGCGGATTACACTTTAGCGAAGATGGAGCCCATCTCGTTCACCTCCCGCGACGGGCTCCGGATCGAGGGGTACCTCACCCTCCCGCCGGGGGCGCGGAAGCCGCTCCCGATGGTCCTCGACGTCCACGGCGGGCCCTGGGCCCGCGACGAGTGGGGCTACGACCCGGAGGCCCAGTGGCTCGCCAACCGCGGCTACGCCTGCCTGCAGGTCAACTACCGGGGCTCGACCGGATACGGCAAGCGTTTCCTCAACGCCGGCAACAAGGAGTGGGGCGGCAGGATGCACGACGACCTGGTCGACGCCGTGCGCTGGGCCGTCGAAGAGGGGATCGCCGACCCGGAGAGGGTCGCGATCTACGGCGGATCCTACGGCGGGTACGCCGCCCTGGTCGGGGCGGCCTTCACCCCCGACCTCTTCCGCTGCGCGGTGGACATAGTCGGTCCTTCGAACCTCATCACGCTCATAAACACGATCCCGCCGTACTGGAAGCCTTTGATCTCCACGTTCACCGAGCGGGTCGGCAACCCGAAGACCGAGGAGGAGTTCCTGAAGAGCCGTTCGCCGCTCTTCCGGGCGAAGGACATAAAGATCCCGCTCCTCATCGCCCAGGGCGCGAACGACCCGCGGGTCAAGCGGGCCGAGAGCGAGCAGATCGTCTCGGCCCTGAAAGAGAACGGCGTCGAGCACGAGTACCTGCTCTTCGAGGACGAGGGACACGGCTTCGCCCGGCCGGAGAACCGCCTGAAGTTCTACGCCGCGGCCGAGCGCTTCCTGGCCCGCCACCTCGGCGGCCGCTACGAGGAGTAGTCCTGCTCCTCGGGCTCCCACATCGAGACGAGCGCCTCGACCCAGCCGGGATCGACACCCATCCTCTCGGATATCTCCTGCGGGTCCATCCCCGAGCGCCACAGCCGCTCGGCCTCGGCCTCGAGGCAGACCCCTTCTCCGCCCTCCACGCTCTCACCTCGCTTCCCGTCTCCCGCCTGTATACTGCTTCATAGCATGCGCTTCACCAAGATGCACGGGGCCGGGAACGACTTTCTCATCTTCGATCCGGAAGAGGTCGAGGGCGTGGACCTTCCCGCCCTCGCCCGCCGGGCCTGCGAGCGGCACTTCGGAGTCGGGGCCGACGGGATCCTCGTCGCCGCTCCCTCGGAGCGGGCGGACGTCAGGATGGTCTACCTGAACTCCGACGGCTCTCTCGCCGAGATGTGCGGCAACGGCATCCGCTGTCTCGCCCGCTACGCCCGCGACCGGGGCCTGGTCTCCGGCGACGCGCTCCTGGTAGAGACGGCCTCGGGCATGAAGAAGGTCGTGCTGAACCCCGACGGCTCCTCGCGCGTAGAGATGGGCTCCCCGTCCTTCGGCGGCGAGGTGCATCTGCACGGCTACACCTTCCTCCGCGTCTCCATGGGCAACCCGCACGCGGTCGCCTTCCTGCCCTCGGCGGAGGACGTCGAGGAGATCGAACTGCGCCGGATCGGCCCGAAGGTGGAGCGGGACCCGCTCTTTTCCGGGGGCACCAACGTCGAGTTCGCCTCCGCCGGCGGCGGAGGCTCCGTGCGGATGAGGATCTGGGAACGCGGCGCGGGCGAGACCCTCGCCTCGGGTTCGGGCTCGTGCGCTACGGCGGCGGCCGCCCTGCGGGAGGGTCTCGCCCGGAGCCCGGTCCGGGTGCAGCTGGACGGCGGGGTGGTCGTCGTCGAGTGGGACGGCGGGGAAGGCCCCCTCTACATG
>JAIMBO010000115.1 GCA_023511405.1 Rubrobacteraceae bacterium | reverse complement strand
CTCCTTCAGCAGCCTCTCCTTGCGCATGTTACACCAGCCTCCGCTCTACCCGTAGCCTTCTGCAACAATATCTTACATCAGACAACATTCATGCGTTTATTTTGTGTTTCAAAAATCCACCCTCGGCCGATCGCCCTGATCCACTCCCGGAACCCGCCTCAACGTAATGCTTTCACCTCGCTTGTTTGAAAGCTGTTGCATCCAGAGATACGGTTTTTTGGAGCAAAACGGAAGAGGGAGGTATATACGCATGCCGGAGCGGGTGAGATCGTATTTGAGGGAGCATACGAACCCGCCGGTTTTCGTGACGTCAGGGCTCATCGCGATAATCCTGGTAGCGCTCGGCGCAGTCTTTCCTGGAAGGTTCGGCGCGGCGGCGGAAGATTTCCAGAAGTTCATAACCACGTACTTCGGGTGGCTCTACATCCTGAGCGCGACGTTTTTCCTGGTCTTCGCTGGCGCGATCACGTGCAGCAGGTGGGGAAGGATCAGGCTGGGTCCCGACGATGCCCGGGAGGAGTACGGCACCTGGTCCTGGATCTCGATGATGTTCACTGCCGGGATGGGCATTGGTCTAGTCTATTATGGGGTGGCGGAACCGCTGAACGACTTCATGCACCCTCCGGTCGGCGAAGGAGGTACGAGGGGGGCCGCAGAGCAGGCGATGAACTACACGTTCTTCCACTGGGGCCTCCATCCCTGGGCCATCTACGTCGTTCTGGGGTTGGCGCTGGGATACTTTTCATACCGCAAGGGCCTTCCGCTTCGCCCCGCCTCGGCGCTCTATCCCCTGATCGGGGAGAGGATCAACGGCCCGGTGGGGCATCTCATAGACATTCTGGCGGTGTTCGGGACGCTCTTCGGGCTGGCGACATCGATCGGCATTGGGGCCACCCAGATAGGTACGGGTCTACAGACGCTCTTCGGCATCCCCAACGACACGCTGGTCGAGGTGTTGATAATCGCGGCGGTCGAGGTGGTCGCGATCACGTCGGTGATGCTCGGTATAAACGCCGGGATAAGGCGTCTGTCGGTGATAAACATGTGGCTCGCCCTGGCTCTGTGCGCGTTCGTCTTCGTGGCGGGGCCGACCCTGTTCCTGCTCGACTCGATGGCCACCGATACCGGTTATTACCTGCAGCACCTCCCGCAGACCAGCCTCACCATCTTCACCACCAGGCAGGGACATGACTTTCAGGCCGCCTGGACCCTGTTCTATTGGGGGTGGTGGATCTCATGGTCCCCCTTCGTAGGCATGTTCATAGCCCGCATCTCCTACGGATACACGATCCGCAAGTTCATCCTCGGCACGCTCCTCATCCCCACCGGTTTCTCGATCGTGTGGTTCGTGGTCTTCGGGGAATCCGCCCTGCACCGGGTGCTCACCGGCAGCGACCGGGTGCTGGCAGACGCGAGCGCGCCCACCGCGCTCTTCGTCCTGCTCGAGCAACTCCCCACAGGCAAAGTGATCAGCCTGATCTTCTCGGTGATCGCCATAGTCGTCGTCACCCTGTTCTTCGCCACCTCTTCGGACTCCGGCTCCCTGGTGGTGGACATCCTTACCAACGGCGGAGACCCGCACCCCATCTGGCAACAGAGGATGTTCTGGGCCATCACCGAGGGCGTGATCGCCGCGGTGCTGTTGATCGCCGGGGCGGCCACCGGCGGGGACCCGCTGAGCGCGTTGCAGACGGCAGCCATAACCTCCGGTCTCCCTTTCTGCGTGGTCCTGCTCCTCATGTGCCTCTCGCTGTTCCTCTCCTTCACAGGCGAACGCGTGCCCCGCATCCCGGGCGAGGTGGTCGTCGCTCCGCAGCCGGACCGCATCGTGCCCGTCACCGACGGGGCTGCGCAGGAGCCCGGGCGCACCAACGGGGGAGTTCCAGCCCCGCAACAGGTACACACCGGAGGCCTCCAGGGACACGAGAGCTGACGAGGCAAGCACCGAGAAAACCCGCACGACTGAACGAGGAGGTACGGCAAGTGCAGGAGAGCATACCGAGATCCTGGGTAGGAAAGGACGTGATACTAGCCCGCTCGGGGGCCTCAGATTCTGAGCTCGTGGTCCTCAGGGAAGTGAACGACCTGGGTCTCGCCTACGCCTACAAAGCGGGCGAGGTGGAGGGAGAACCCGTCTTCGTCCCCTGGACCGCGGTGAGCTGGATGCGTCCCCCCGTGCCCGCGGACCTGCAAGGAGCCCGGGACGATGGGTAGACAGCGCCGAAACCCCTTCCGGGGCTTCCTGGACGTGATGAGCGAGATGAACCGGGCCCAGCAAAAGTGGATCTCCCTGAACGACCAGGGACGGGCCGGAGCACACGGAACCCCGGCCACGGCTTGGATCCCTGACGCAGACATCTACGCCCTCGAGAACGACCTGGTGATCCGGTGCGCCCTGGCCGGCGTGCGGCGGGAGGACGTGGAGATCTCACTCTCCGGCGGGGTGTTGATGATCTCCGGCGAGCGCAGAGGGGAACCCAAGAAACCCCGCCCGATCCACTACACCAGAGAGCTGCGCTACGGGATCTTCCGCAGGGTCATGAGCCTCCCCGAAGGCATCACCAAGAGCGATATAAGCGCTCGCTTCGAGAACGGCCTCCTCGAGATAATCGTGCGTGGTGGAGCCTCAGCCACCGAGCCGGAGCGGATCGAGATCGGCTGACGGCCGCCCTCTCCAGCCGCCTCAGCCCTTCTGAGCCTTCTTCGCGGCCTCGATCCAGGGATCGACGACGCTCTGGTTCTTCTTCAGCCAGCTGCGTGCCCCCTTCGCGGGGCTGCTCTTTCGGATCTCGAGCTCCAGCTCACCAAGCTGCCCGGGCGTGAGCCGGACGGCTTTGATCATGGCGTACGCCTCCGGCTTGTCTTTATGCAGGTTCTTGCTGACTATCGCCGAGAGCTCCTCGCCCTTGCCCATGAGCCCTTTCGGGTCCTCCAGGTACCTTATGGGATAGGCCGTGAAGGCCCAGTGCGGTTTCCACAGCGTGACGACTATGGGCTTGCGGTTCGCTATCGCCTTCTTGAGCGCCGAGAGCATCGCCGGGGTGCTCGAAGCCTGCAGCGTGTAGTCCAGATGGTACCCGGGGATGACCTTCGTCTTGACCACGTTCATCTCGCCAGCCCCGGCCTCGATGCCCGTGATATGTCCGCCGAACTGACTCCTGTATTTGTTCAGGTCGGCTATGCTCTTCGCCTCAACGTAGTCGGGGACCGCGAGCCCGATAGTCGCCTTTCCTTCGTACCACGGCGCGAGTTTCTCGACCTTCCCCTTGTACTTCTGCCAGTAGACCTTCTGCGTGTAGGGAAGCCAGGTGTCCATGAACGCGTCTATCTGACCCGTCGAGACCCCCTGATACAGAGGCCCGGCATCGGCAAGCTGTAGCTTAACGTCGTACCCGAACCTGTCCCCGAGCAACGCCTTGAGCACGTTGTTCAGCGCCACGTCCTCGTCCCAGCCGATGTCACCCAGCGTTAGCGCCTTCTTGCCCCCGGTGGAGGAGCCTCCCCCACCACACCCTCCCGCTCCCACCAACGCTACGCCTGCTACCCCCGCCCCACCTACCTTCAGGAAATCTCGACGACTAAACTTCCTCTCCATCACCCTCTCCAATCCCACCAGACAACTTGTTTTGTATGAAGAAACGGTTTTGTGAAATGCCAGTTTAGTGTCATGCACGGGTTGCGGTCAAGGACGGCACCGTTTGGATTATGCTATCCGACATGGAAGGTGTACGAGCCGAGAGACGGGCTCACGAGGTATAGTCCGCGCCATGAAGCGTGACGAAAGGCAGCATCCAAGCCCCGTAAAGGAACGACTGAGATCCGAGATCCTGCGACGCCGGGATGGGCTCCCTACTTCAGATCGTCTCCGGCTCAGCGCCGACATCATGCGCAGGATCACCGCCCTCGCCCCCTACCACCACGCCAGAACGGTCCTCGCCTACAGCAGCTTCGGCAGTGAGCCGGATACCTCTCCGCTGCTGCAGAAAGCGCTCGAAGAAGGCAAGATTCTGCTCCTGCCAAGGGTAGAACGCGCCTCCAGACGCCTCACCCTCCATCGCGTGCACAACCCGGAGAAAGAACTCGTCCCCGGAACGTGGGGCATCCGTGAACCAGACCCGGACCTCTGCCCGGAGATACCCCCCTCCTCGGTGGAGTTCGTGCTCGTCCCCGGCGTCGCCTTCGACCCCGGCGGCGGCCGCCTCGGCTACGGCGGCGGCTTCTACGATCACCTAATCTCAGAGGAGCTCACCCACCACCCCCCTCTCGTCGCCGCCGCCTTCGAAGTCCAGATGGTCCCCGAGATCCCTCGCGACGAACACGATGTCCCAATAGACCTCGTCGTCACCGAAAAACATGTGTACAGTCAGCCCTCCGCCCCTTGACCTTCCCTTACAACACATGTTACGGTTTTGTATGGAGGAGTGGGTTGCGCAAAAAGAAACAAAATTGAGAAGTACGCCGTACGGGGTCGCATCGGGGGCGAAGGAAGGTGAGAAGCCGGGCTGAGGTCGTGATCGTGGGGGCCGGCATCGTCGGGTGCGGCATCGCGGAGAGCCTGACGAGGCTGGGCTGGCGGGATGTGGTGGTCCTGGATCAGGGGCCGCTGCCGCGGGCCGGGGGGTCGACGTCGCACGCGCCGGGGTTGATGTTCCAGACCAACCCCTCGAAGACGATGACGGAGTTTGCGAAGCGCAGCGTGGCCCGCTACCGGGCGCTCGAGCTCGACGGGGAGCCGTGCTGTCTGCAGGTGGGGGGGATGGAGGTCGCGGCCACGCCCGAGCGGTGGGAGGATCTAAAGCGCAAGCACGGTCTCGCCACCTCCTGGGGTGTGGAGTCGTATCTTCTCTCCCCCTCAGAGTGCGTCGAGAAGGTGCCGCTCCTGGACGGGAGCAGGATCCACGGCGGGTTCTACGTTCCGACCGACGGGCTCGCCAAAGCGGTGCGGGCGTGCGCGGCGCTCAGGAGGCTGGCAGAGGGGCGTGGGGCCGAGTTCTGCGGCGAGACGGAGGTCACCGGTATCGAGGTGAGGGGCGGCCGGGTCGCCGCCGTCGAGACCGACCGCGGGAGGATCGAGACCCCGCTCGTGGTGAGCTGCGCCGGGATGTGGGGGCCACGGCTCGGGCGGATGGTCGGGGTCACGGTCCCGCTCGTCCCGATGCAGCACCAGCTCGTCTGGACCACACCCGTAGAAGAGCTCACGGGCGAGAGCGAAGAGGCCCGGCATCCGATCCTGAGGCACCAGGACTTCTCGATGTACTTCCGTCAGCGGCACGAGCGCTACGGGATCGGCACCTACCGCCACCGGCCGATGCCCGTCTCCCCCGACGAGATCCCGCGCAGCAGGCCCTCCGGCGGGATGCCTTCGGTCATGCCGTTCACCCCGGAGGACTTCGAACCCTCCTGGCGGGAGGCGCGGAGGATGCTCCCCGCGCTCGAAGGCGCCCGGATAGAGGAGGGGATCAACGGCCTCTTCTCGTTCACGCCGGACGGAATGCCGCTCCTCGGGGAGGCGCAGGAGGTCAGGGGATTCTGGGTCGCCGAAGCCATCTGGATCACCCACGCCCTGGGAATCGCGGAGGTGATGGCCGCCTGGATCACCGGGAGCGATCCGGAGATGGACGTGAGCGGTTGCGAGCTCTCCCGCTTCGAGGCGCACGAGCTCTCCCCCTCCTACGTCCTCGCCCGCAGCTGCCAGTCCTTCCGCGAGGTCTACGACATCATCCACCCCCTGCAGCCGATGGAGGAGCCGCGCCCGCTGCGCACCAGCCCCTTCTACCCGCGGCAGAAAGAGCTCGGGGCGTACTTCCTCGAGGCCCACGGGTGGGAGCGCCCGCAGTGGTTCGAGTCCAACAGGGAGCTTCTTAAGGGGCGGGAGATCCCGGAGCGCGATCCGTGGTCCGCCCGCTACTGGTCGCCGGTGGTCGGAGCGGAGCATCAGGTCACCCGCGAGCGGGTCGCGCTCTACGACATGAGCCCGCTCCAGCGGGTCGAGGTGACGGGACCGGGCGCGCTGGAGTTCCTGCAGCGCCTCACGACGAACGACCTGGACAAACCGCCCGGCAGGATCACCTACACCCTCATGCTAGACCACCGGGGCGGCATCCGCAGCGACATCACCGTGGCCCGGCTCGGCGAGGAGCGCTTCCAGCTCGGGCTCAACGGCCCCCGCGACGTCGAGTGGATGGGGAGACACCTGCCCAAAGCAGGCTCCGTCAGCGTGCGCGACATCACCGGCGGGACCTGCTGCGTCGGCGTGTGGGGCCCGCGGGCGCGCGAGGTCGTCCAGTCGCTCTCCGAAGACGACCTCTCCGACAAGGCCTTCCCCTTCTACCACGCCCGGCGAACCTACCTGCGGGAGGTACCCGTCCTCGCGCTGCGCCTCTCGTATGTCGGCGAGCTCGGCTACGAGCTGTACACCACGTCGGACATGGGTCTGAGGCTCTGGGACCTCCTCTGGGAGGCCGGCAAGCCTTACGGGATCATCGCCGCCGGCAGGGGCGCGTTCGAGTCCCTCCGGCTCGAGAAGGGCTACAGGATGTGGGGCAGGGACATGACCTGTGAGCACGACCCCTACGAGGCCGGGCTCTCCTTCGCCGTCAGGCCCGGCAAGGGAGACTTCATCGGCCGCGAGGCGCTGCTGCGGCGCAGAGAGGAGGGGCCGCGCCGGAGGCTCTCCTGCCTGGTCCTCGACGACCCGCAGAGGGTGGTCATGGGTGCGGAGCCCGTCTACCACGAAGGCTCCGCCGTCGGGTACGTCACCAGCGCCGCCTACGGTTACTCGATCGGGCGCGGGATAGCCTACGCCTGGCTCCCACCGGAGCTCGCCCGGCCCGCAACCCGGGTACAGATAGAGTACTTCGGGGAGCGGCTCGGGGCTGAGGTCGCCGAAGAACCGCTCTTCGACCCCGCGATGAAGCGGATACGGAGCTAGCGGCGAGGAGGAGAAGATGAGGCAGGAGCAGAGCCCGGCACAGAGCAAAACACCCACCGTACTCGACGCGATCGGCGACACCCCGCTCGTGCCGGTGGAGGAGGGCATCTGGGCCAAGCTGGAGTACCTCAACCCCTCAGGCTCCATCAAGGCGCGCATCGCCAGGTACATGGTCGAGAAGGCGGAGCAGGAGGGGTTGCTGAAGCCGGGGGACACCATCGTCGAGGCCTCGAGCGGCAACA
>JAIMBO010000114.1 GCA_023511405.1 Rubrobacteraceae bacterium | reverse complement strand
TCGAAGCGGGCGAGCGCCTCCTCCACGAGACCCTCCTCGGCGAGGGTCTCACCCTGCTCCAGAAACTCTTCGTAACCCATCATCCCAATTAAACCAGATGGCGTGGAGCTTGGGCGCCGCGGGCGGTTAGAATCTCTCGCCGTAGGTTCCGACGAAGGAGGGTGCCTTGAAGAGGACCCCGGTGATAAGGCGGCTCGAGATCCGCTACCGCGATCTCGACCCTTACGGGCACGTCAACAACGCGGTCTACCTGGAGTTCTTCGAGACGCTGCAGTTCGCCTACTGGCGGCGTCTGGCGGAGAACCTGGGGGTGGAGCTCGAGACCGGGGACCTCCCGGGGGCCCGGCACGTGGTCGCGGAGAACCGGGTGCGCTACGTCTCGCCGGTCTTCCTCGACGACGAGCTCTACGGGGCGGCGAGCATCTCCTCGGTGGGGAACCGCTCGTACACGATGGAGTACGAGCTGCGCGTCGGTAAGGGCTTCGAGGAGGGTGAACTCGCCGCCGAGGGGAGTGCGGCCCACGTCTTCTACGACCCGGAGGCCGGAAGTTCGCGCCCGCGCCCGGACTGGTTCCTCTCGGCGGTCGCGGAGCTGGAGGGTGTTCCGGAGGCGGATCTGCTCCGCTAGGCTCTTCGATGGACCTGGGCCGGATCAGCTCCTACGGCGAGCCGGGGGCGATCGTCTACCGTGCGGATTGCGTGGAGTTCATGCGCCTCGTGCCGCCGGGGTGTGTGGACATGGTCTTCGCGGATCCTCCCTACCGACTCTCCTCGGGCGGGGTCACGGTCAGGGGCGGCAGGCTCGCACCGGTGGACAAGGGGGAATGGGACCGCCCGAGGGGTTTGCGCGAGGATTACGCCTTCGACCTGCGCTGGCTCAGGGGGGTGCGGCGCATACTCAAGCCGGACGGCACCGTCTGGATCACCGGCACCCACCACAACGTCTTCTCGGTCGGCTTCGCGCTTCTCAGGCTGGGTTTCAGGATCATACAGACCATAGTCTGGGAGAAGCCCGACCCGCCCCCGAACGCGCTGCACACCGCCTTCACCCACGCGCACGAGCTCCTGGTGTGGGCCTCGCGGAGCCGATCGGCGCGCTACACCTTCAACCACGGGGTTTTCGAAGGTTCGGGGGCGTCATCCTCCCCTCTCACCTCCGTCTGGCGCATCCCGAGCGCCCCGCCCGCCGAGAGGCTCTGCGGCTACCACCCGACCCAGAAGCCGCTACGCCTCGTGCGTCGGACGATACTTGCCTCCACGCGCGAGAAGGAGCTCGTCTTCGACCCCTTCTGCGGCTCCGGGACGACGGCCGTCGCCGCCAGAGAGCTGGGGCGCGCCTTCGTCGGCACCGAGCTCGAGGAAGAGTTCTGCACGCTCGCCGCCAGGCGCATCGCCGCCTCCAGATGGGGAGACGCCCTGCACCGCGTTTGACAGCCGCCCCCCAGGAGACTAGGCTTGGCGTAGCGGATGTGACTATACATCTTTTCTGGGGGTGTCATGGAGGAGAGCGTGGTAGGACGGGAAGGGCTTCCGGAGGACATCGCGGAGATCTTCAGCCTCGAGGGCAAAAAGGCCGCCGTCACGGGGGCTGCATCGGGCCTCGGGCGGGCGATAGCGCTCGGGTTCGCGCGCTTCGGGGCGGACGTGGTCTGCCTGGACATCAACCTGGAGGGCGCGGAGGAGACGGCGGAGCAGATCTCGAAGCTCGGCCGGGAGAGCACGGCGGTCGCGGTGGACGTGCGCGACTGGGAGGGGGTACGCTCTGCGGCGGGGGAGACCGGGAGGTGGGCCGGGCGGTTGGACATCGCCGTCAACGTCCCCGGCATCAACCGGCGCAAGCCGGTGCTGGAGCTCGAGCCGGAGGAGTTCGACGCCGTCCTGGACGTGAACCTGCGGGGTCTCTTCCACTGCTCGAAGGCCTTCGGTGAGCTCATGGTCCGCGGCGGGGGAGGCGGCAGGATCATCAACATGGCCTCCATCTTCGGGCTCGTGGTGATGCAGCGGCAGGCGGCCTACGCGGCGAGCAAGGGGGGCGTGGTGCAGCTGACGCGGGTGCTCGCGCTCGAGTTCGCCCCGCACGGCATCCTGGTCAACGCGCTCGCCCCGGCGTACTTCACCACGCCGCTCGTGCGGCAGGTGATGGAGGACACCGCGTGGTACGAGGACGTGGTGCGGCGGGTGCCGATGGGCCGCTTCGGTGAGGTATGGGAGATAGTCGGGCCGGCGGTCTTCCTCGCCTCCCGCGCCTCGAGCTTCGTGACCGGGAGCGTGCTTTTGGTGGACGGCGGCTGGACCGCGCAGTAGCGGCTGTTCACGGGACCGCCCGTAGTATAAAAGGGCGGCGACGCCATGGGCATAGCTGGAGACATAGCGCTCATCATCGTCGCCGCCTTCTTCGGCGGCCTGATCGCCCGCAGGCTCGGGCTGCCCCTCATCCTGGGCTACATCGCGGCCGGGGTCGCCGTCGGGCCGAAGACCGGCGGGCTCACCGTCGGTAGCGCCCACGAGATAGAGCTGCTCGCCGAGATCGGCATAGCGCTCCTTCTCTTCGCGATCGGGCTCCACTTCCCGATCGACGAGCTCAGGCCCGTGAAGCGCATAGCGTTTTTGGGGACGCCGCTGCAGATCCTGCTCACGCTCCTCTTCGGCTACGGGGTGGCGAGCCTCTTCGGGTTCGGGTGGCTCGAGGCGGTCTGGTTCGGGGCTCTGATCTCGCTCTCGAGCACCGCGGTCGTGCTGAAGACGCTGCAGGAGCAGGGGGTGATGAACACCCTCTCCAGCCGGGTGATGATCGGGATGCTCGTCGTGCAGGATCTCGCTGCGATACCCTTTCTCGTCCTGCTGCCGGAGCTGCGGAACCTGCAGAAGGGCCTCCCGGAGCTCGGGCTCTCGGCGCTCGAGGCGGCGGCGTTCGTCGCCGGGATGGCGGTCTTCGGCAGCCGCGTCTTCCCCTGGCTGATGGAGCGGGTGGCGCGGTGGAACTCGCGGGAGCTCTTCCTGATCGCGGTCGCCGCCGTCGGGCTCGGGGTGGGGTACGCGACCTACTACGTCGGGCTCTCGTTCGCCTTCGGGGCGTTCGTCGCCGGGATAGTCCTCTCCCGCTCGGACTACAGCCACCAGGCGCTCGCGGACATCGCCCCCCTGCGCGACGTGTTCGCGATGCTCTTCTTCGTCTCGGTCGGGATGCTCCTCGACCCCGCCTTCGTCTGGCACCACGTCCCGCTCGTCGCCGCCGCGGTTCTTCTGGTCTTCGTGGGCAAGGGAGCCATCCTCGCCGGGGTGACCCGCGTCTTCGGTTACGTGAACATAGCCCCCTTCGCGGTCGGGCTCGGGATGTTCCAGGTCGGGGAGTTCTCGTTCCTGCTCGCGCAGGCCGGGGCCTCGAGCGGGGCGCTATCTGAGAAGATGTACTCGACCTCGCTCACGGTGGCCGTCCTGACGATGGCCTTCACCCCGCTCGCGGCGCGCACGGCCCCCGTCCTCTACGGGCTCTGGCGGCGGCGGTTCCCGGCCACGGAGCCCGCGATGAAGGTGGAGCTGCCGGAGGGTGAGCTGCGGGAGCACGTGGTCGTCGTGGGGTGCGGGCGGGTCGGGACCTTCGTCTCGCGCATGCTCCGGCGGCTCGACCAGCCGTTCGTCGTGCTGGACATAGACCCGCAGAAGGTCGAGGCGGCCCGCGAGGAGGGGCTCCCCGTCGTCTACGGGGACGCCACCTCCGGGGAGGTGCTCGAGGCGGTGGGGATAGAAGATGCGCGGCTGGCCGTCGTGACGGTGCCCGACGTGATCGGGGCGCGCCTCGCCGTGCAGCGCATCAGGTCGCTCAACCCCGGGGTGCGCATCGTGGCCCGGTCGGCGAGCGTCGAGGAGCTCGAGGAGCTGGGGCGTCTCGGAGTCTACGAGGCGGTCCAGCCCGAGTTCGAGGCCGGGATAGAGCTCGCCCGTCAGGCGCTGGTGCAGCTCGGGATAGACGCCGGGGAGATACAGCGCTTCTCGGACACCGTACGCCGGGAGCTCTACGCGCCGATGGCCCGGAGGGGCGGGGGCGGGATGCTCCCCCAGCTCCGGCGTGCCTCGCAGCTGATAGAGACCGAGTGGGTCTCGGTCCCGGAGGGGAGCCCCCTGGCCGGGAGCACGATCGGGGAGCTCGGGGTGCGCGGGAGGACCGGGGCCTCTATCGTCGCGCTGGTGCGCGGCGAGGATGTGATCACCAACCCCGGGCCCGGGGAGAGGCTGTGCCCCGGAGACATGCTCGCGGTTCTCGGCACCCCGGAGCAGCGGGCCTCCTTCGTGGAGCTCGCCCGCAGCCCGGTGTGAGGACCCTAGCGGAACCCCGGCAGGATCTCACGCTCGTAGAAGCGGAAGAAACCCTCCTGCTGCGGGCCTATCTGCTGGATGTAGATCTCGTCGTAGCCAGCCTCCAGGTACTCGCGGATCATCTGCCGGTGACGTTCGGGGTCGGGGCCACACGGGACGGCCTCGGCGACCATCTCCTCGGTCACTAGCGAGCTGGCCTGCTCGAAGTGCGCCGGGGTGGGCAGTTCCTGGGCGAGCTGCCCGGGGAGCTGTTCGTTGGGCCACAGCCGATGGGCCGTCCTGCGAGCCTCCTTCTCGTCCCCGTCCCAGCAGACCTTCGCCCCGCCGTGGGCCGGTTTGTCCGCGCCGCCCGAGGAGCGGAAGAGCGAGACCAGATCCCCCTCCGGGGAGGCACCGCAGTAGCCGTCACCGATCCTGCCCGCGAGCTGGGCCGAGGCTTCACCGAACCCCGAGACGAGGATCTTCGGCGGCTCGTCGGGGAGGGTGTAGAGGTGGGCGTTCTCGACGGTATAGTATCTTCCGTGGTGATCCTTGACACCTCCTTCCCAGAGGAGGCGTATCACCTCGATGGCCTCCTCCAGCATCTCCAGCCGTACGTCGGCGGGGGGCCAGCGGTCGCCGAGGATGTGCTCGTTCAGGTTCTCGCCGCTTCCCACGCCGAGGGAGAACCTGCCCTTCAGCATCACCTGGGAGGTCGCGGCGGCCTGGGCTATTATGGCCGGATGGATGCGCATCGTGGGGCAGGTCACGCCGGTGGTGACCGGCAGAGAGGTCGCCTGCGAGAGCGCTCCGATCACCGACCACACGAACGGACTGTTGCCCTGCTCGGAGTTCCAGGGGTGGTAGTGGTCGCTGATCCAGAGCCCCTCGAAGCCCGCCTCCTCGGCCATCCTCGCCTGCTCGAGAAGCTCGGCGGGACCGAATTCCTCACAGGAGAGGAAGTATCCTATCTTCGCCATACCTTTTCTCTCTTTTCGCTCGCGGACGTGTCCTTTGCTTACCCTCCGGGGCGCCGCTCCAACCACACATCTTCCGCGGCTTGCGGCGCATCCGGTGGTACTTTAGGCTGGAGAACATGGCGACCGAGATGACCGAGGAGTTGTCCACCGGTATCCTGCTGCGGGAAGATGCATACACCATGAAGGGGCGGGTCTGGCCCGACCTGAGAGACGTGCGTGGAAAGGTGTGGCTGGGGTGATGAGGGACTCGGATCTCACGGGGACGGGGAGCAGGCCGGCCCGCTACTGGCTCGTGGTGAACGAGGAGGGGGACGTCATGCGTCCGCTCACCCTGGACGCCTCCGGTAAAGAAGCCCTGCCGGTCTTCAGCTTCGAGGAGGAGGCCGAGATGTTCCTCTGGCGTGCCGGGCTCGAGGATGGATGGCACACCAGGGAGAGCGGGGCGGAGGAACTGAGGGTGTTGTTGCAGGAGGGCGATGGGATCGGGCTCGTCGCCCTCGACCCCCTGCCCGAGATGATAAGCACCTCCACGGTCGAGCTGGTGTGTGTCAGCGCGGAGCGCTTCGTGGAGCGTCTTCGCAGGAGAGGGCGCAGCCCGGAGGGGAGAGGGGCCTCTTGAGCGGTCGGCGCGGCGACGAAGGAGAGATGCCAGGAGAGGCGTTGAGACGCGGCATCTTTTCCTCCCGCTTCACGCGCGGGGCACCTCTGGCCGTCATCATGGTCGTGGTACTGCTCGCCGCCTACCAGGTGCTGCCGGTCCTGAAGGTCATAGTGGTCGCGATGCTCGTCGCGCTGGTGCTCAGGACGATCGTCAACGCCCTCGAGGATCTCGGCGCCCCGCCGCTGGTCTCGGTCCTGATCTTGATCCTGATCATCGCCGGGCTCGGCGCGCTCGTCGTGCTGTTCGTCGTTCCGAACCTGGTGCGCGAGGTGCAGACCCTGATCTCGAGCCGGGGGCCCGGCACCCTCAACTCGCTCGAGAACCTGCTGAACAACCTCCCGTTCTCCTTCGACACCTCGCGTTTGCTCGAGCGTCTGCAGAGCTCGCTCTCGGGCATCGTAGGTTCCGTCCCGAGCCTCATCAGCACGGCGACCTCGTTCGTGGTGGCGGTCATAGGGACCGCATTCCTCTCGATCTACTTCGCGATAAGCCCGCGCACCTACGTCTCGGGTGTCCTGAGGATCGTGCCCCGCGAGCACCGGCGGGAGGTCGAGGCTTTCATCTACCGGGTGGGAGATCGGCTGAGGGGGTGGGTCGTAGGCACGGTGATAATCGCGAGCTTCATCGGCGTGGGGGGCGGGGTGGGCCTCTGGATACTGGGCGTCCCCCTCGCCCTCACCTTCGGCATCCTGGCCGGCCTTCTGGACATCATCCCGTTCTTCGGGTCGATACTCGGCGGGTTGCTGCCCGCCCTGCTCGCCCTCACGATCTCGCCGGTGAAGGCCCTGGAAGTCGTCGTCCTGTTCTTCATCCTCAACCAGATCGAGGGCAACCTGCTTCAGCCGAGGGTCATGGGACAGCAGATAAAGCTCCCGGAGGGTGTGATCATCGTATCATTTCTCGTGATGGGGACGCTGATAGGCCCGGTCGTCGGTACGCTCATCGCGGTGCCGACCGCGGTGCTGGTGGGGGTCATCCTGGATGAGCTGACCGACCCCGTAGAGGAGGCCAGCGGTGAGGAAGAGGCTGGAGAAGCGGTGAAACCTTCTTCCGGAGAAGGGCCTTGACCGAGTTACTCTCGGACATCAGGGTTGCCTTGTGCCGGGAGGCCCTGGTCCGGGTCGTCTTGAAGGTTCGGGAGAACGACCTCCTCGGGCTCGCCGGACAGCTGGCTTATTCCTTCCTGATCTCCTTCTTCCCCTTCCTGATCTTCATAGTCTCGCTGGCCGGGCTGGCCGTGAGCAATCCTCAGACCGCCGTGGAGCGTCTGATCCACCGCACCTCGGGGTTCCTTCCGGAGGAGGCGACGACGCTTCTTGCGACCTACGTCTCGCGTACCCTGCAGCACACCAGCACCAGCGT
>JAIMBO010000113.1 GCA_023511405.1 Rubrobacteraceae bacterium | reverse complement strand
ATGAGGGGCTCAACTTTGCGATAAGGGAGGGTGGCCGGACGGTTGGAGCCGGTGTGGTCACCCAGATAATAGAGTAGAGCGGGGACCATGGCCGTATCGAAGATAAGGATCAAACTCAAGGCCTACGACCACGAGGTCATAGACAAGACGGCCAAGTCGATCGTGGAGACGGCCGAGCGGACCGGGGCCTTCGTCTTCGGCCCCGTTCCGCTGCCGACCAAGCGCAGCCGCTACACGGTGATAAGGAGCCCGTTCAAGGACAAGGACTCGCGGGAGCACTTCCAGCTGCACACGCACAAGCGGCTCATCGACATCCAGCAGCCCACCCCCAGGACGGTGGACTCGCTGCAGCGGCTGGATCTCCCGGCGGGCGTGAGCATCGAGATAAAGGCGACCTGATGGCTACGGCAGTATTCGGACGCAAGAAGCACATGACACAGGCCTTCGAGGAGGACGGCACGCTGGTTGCCGCCACCGTGATCGAGGTCGAGCCCAACTTCGTCACCGCGGTCAGGACCCCGGAGAAGGACGGCTACCAGGCGGTGCAGCTCGGCTTCGGCACGGTGCCCTCCCGGAAGGTGAACCGGCCCCACGCCGGGCAGTTCGAGAAGCACGAGACCCCTCCCCGACGCCATCTGAAGGAGGTGCGCGGGGCGCAGGCCGAGGTGGGCCAGACCATCGGGGTCGAGGTCTTCGAGGTCGGCGAGCGGGTGCACGTGAGCGCGACGAGCAAGGGCAAGGGTTTCCAGGGGACCGTCAAGCGCCACGGGTTCGGACGCGGACCGGTGACGCACGGCTCGCACAACATCCGTCAGCCCGGCTCGGTCGGGGCCTCGGCGGACCCCTCGCGCATCTTCCCCGGTCAGCGGATGCCGGGGCACACCGGCGACCGCACCGCGACCATCAAGAACCTGCGGGTGGTGAGGGTCGATCCGGAGAAGAACGAGATCTGGGTGCGCGGTGGCGTGCCCGGAGGCCGGGGGACGATAGTCAGGATCCGGAAGGCGGGTGATTAGGTTGGCCGAGGCGCAGATCTTCGACGCGAGAAGCGGCGAGCGCTCTTCGGTCGGGCTGGCCCCCCGCCTCGAGGTGGAGCCCAAGGAGCACGTCATACACCGGGCCGTGGTGGCCGAGCTCGACGCCAGGAGGCGCTACACGGCCTCGACGAAGGGCCGCAGCGAGGTGCGCGGTTCGGGGGCCAAGCTCTACCGCCAGAAGGGGACCGGACGGGCGCGAGCCGGCGACATCAAGACGCCCGTGCGCGTCGGCGGCGGCACCTGGGGTGGTCCGAAGCCGAAGGGCCCCCGCTACGGCAAGCGGATAAACCGCAAGGAGGCGAAGGCCGCCTTCTACGGGGCGCTGTCGGCCAAGGCCCGCGAGGGCGAGCTCTACGTGCTGGATTCGCTCGAGTTCGAGAAGCCCTCGACCAAGGAGGCCAGGAAGGTCCTCGAGGGCATGGGGCTCTCGGGTCCGGTGCTCCTCGTGCTCGACCGGGGCGAGGACGACGCGGCGCTCTCGTTCAGGAACCTCCCTGAGGTGACGGTCGTCGGGCCGCACGAGTACGGGGTCTACGAGGTGCTCCGGGCGAAGGAAGTCGTCTTCTCGCGGGCCGCCTACACCAGGCTCGCCGGAGAAGGAGGGAGCTGATGGACCCACATCAGATCATCATACGCCCGGTCATCTCGGAGAAGAGCTACAACCTGATCGAGAACCAGAACCAGTACACCTTCGAGGTGGACCGCCGGGCGAACAAGAACCAGATCAAGAAGGCGGTGGAAGAAGCTTTCGACGTGAGCGTGGAGAAGGTGAACACGGTCAACGTCAAGAGCAAGCCCAAGCGGCAGGGCTTCACCCGCGGCCGGACTTCCACCTGGAAGAAGGCCGTCGTGAAGCTGGCCGAGGGCGACCGCATAGAGCTTTTCGAGGGGGTCTAGCACATGCCTGCAATACGCTACAAGCCGACGAGCGCAGGCCGCAGGAACTCCTCGGTCCTCACGCGTGAGTCGGTGACGCGTGAGAAGCCCGAGAAGTCTTTGCTGAAGAAGCTGCACAAGACCGGTGGACGCAACAACCAGGGGCGCATCACCACGCGTCACATCGGGGGCGGGCACAAGCGGCGCTACCGGCTCATAGACTTCAAGCGCGACAAGGACGGCGTGCCGGCGACGGTGGCGGCGATAGAGTACGACCCCAATCGCTCGGCGAACATAGCGCTCCTGCACTACCACGACGGCGAGAAGCGCTACATCCTGGCGCCGCGCAACCTCGAGGTGGGCAAGGTCGTTATGAGCGGCCCCGAGGCCGAGATCGAGGTGGGCAACGCGCTGCCGCTCAACCGCATCCCGGTCGGCACCGTGGTGCACGCGGTCGAGCTCGAGCCCGGAAAGGGCGCGCAGCTGGCGCGCTCGGCCGGGACCAGCGCGCAGATCATCGCCCGCGAGGGTTCGCTCGTGACGCTGCGGCTTCCCTCGGGGGAGCGACGGATGGTACGCGCCGAGTGTCGGGCTACCGTCGGGGTGGTCGGCAACCAGTCGCACCAGAACGTGCGCTGGGGCAAGGCCGGCCGCAAGCGCTACCTCGGCGTGAGGCCGACGGTGCGCGGCACGGCGATGAACCCCGTCGACCACCCACACGGAGGAGGAGAGGGCAAGGCCGGTCCCGGGCGGGCGCCGGTCACGCCCTGGGGCAAGATCACCCAGGGGCAGCCCACGCGCAAGAAGAAGAAGCCTTCCGACGCCATGATCGTCAGCCGACGCGGCAAGGGAAGGAGGCGTTAGGAGAGATGACGAGATCCGCCAAGAAGGAGCCTTTCGTCGAGGAGCGCCTGATGGAGCGCATCAGGCGGATGAACGAGCGGGGCGAGAAGAGGATGCTCAAAACCTGGAGCCGGGCGAGCGTGATCTATCCGGAGTTCGTCGGGCACACCATCGCGGTGCACGACGGTCGCAAGCACGTGCCGGTCTACATCACCGAGAGCATGGTGGGCCACCGGCTCGGTGAGTTCGCCCCGACCAGGACCTTCCGCACCCACATAAAGAGCGACCGTACCGCGAGGAGGCGCTAGGGATGAAGGCCGTAGCCAAGTACGTGCGCATCTCGCCGCGCAAGGCCCGGCTCGTTGCGGACCAGGTGCGCGGCAAGAGCTACCCCGAGGCGCTCTCCATCCTGCAGTTCACGAACAAGAAGGCCGCCAGGATCATCGACGAGGTCCTCAGGAGCGCCGGCGCCAACGCCGAGAACAACCACGCCACCGACCCCGACGAGCTGGTCGTGCGCGAGATCCGGGTCGACGAAGGTCCCACCCTCAAGCGCTACAGGGCCCGGGCCCTGGGCCGGGCGACCATGATCCGCAAGAGGACCAGCCACATAACCGTGGTGCTAGGTGAGCCCGCCGCGGTCGCCGTGGGCACGCCCGGAAGCGAGGAGGAAGGATAGGCTTATGGGGCAGAAGATACATCCCGAGGGCTTCCGGCTCGGCGTCAGGCGCAGGGGCGAGAAGCTCGACTTCAAGAGCAACTGGTATTCGGACAGGGACTTCGCCGAGCTCCTCGGCGAGGATCTCAAGATCCGCGACCACATAACCAAGAAGCTCACGCGGGCCGGGATCGCGGACATCCAGATCCGAAAGGCCGCGGAGCAGGGTGAGATCGCGGTGGACATCTACACGGCGCGTCCGGGGATCGTGATCGGCAAGGGCGGCAGCGAGGTGGATGCCCTGAGGGCCGAGCTCGAGCGCCTCACCAACAAGCGGGTGCAGGTCAACGTCCGGGAGGTCTCCCGGCCCGAGCTCAACGCCTACCTCGTCGCCGAGTCGATCGCCGAGCAGCTCGAGGGGAGGGCCTCCTTCCGGCGGGCGATGAAGCGGGCGCTCACGAGCGCGATGCGCAGCGGGGCCGAGGGCGTGCGCATACAGTGCGCCGGGAGGCTCGGCGGCATCGAGATGAGCCGGCAGGAGACCATCTCCGAGGGGAGGGTGCCGCTCCACACGCTCGACGCCGACATCGACTACGGGTTCAAGGAGGCCCGGACCAAGATGGGTCAGATCGGGGTCAAGGTCTGGATCAACCACGGTATCCACGAGGATGGAGGCGAGGGGTAGGCGATGCTCGTACCCAAGAAGCTCAAGTACCGCAAGCCCCAGCGGGGCAGGATGCGGGGCAAATCCAAGGGGCAGACCGAGGTGCAGTTCGGCGAGTACGGGCTGCAGGCCCTCGAGCCCGCCTGGGTGACCAACCGGCAGATAGAGGCCGCGCGTATCGCGATGACCCGCAAGATAAGGCGTGGCGGGAAGGTCTGGATCAACATCTTCCCGCACAAGCCCGTCACCAAGAAGCCCGCCGAGACCAGGATGGGCAGCGGCAAGGGCAGTCCGGAAGAGTACGTCGCGGTCGTCAAGCCCGGGCGGGTCATGTTCGAGATGAGCGGCGTGAACGAGGAGCTCGCGCGCGAGGCCATGATGCTCGCCGCGCAGAAGCTTCCGATAAAGAGCCGTTTCGTCGTCCGAGGAGGTTGATGAGGATGAAGACGGCTGAGATAAGGGGGCTGGACGTCGAGGAGCTCGAGCAGCGGGTCGCCGAGGCCCGCCGGGAGCTCTTCAACCTCCGCTTCCAGCATGCGACGGGGCAGCTCAAGAACACGGGACAGCTCAGGGAGGTCCGCAGGAACATCGCCCGACTTCTGACCGTGTTGAACCAGAAGAAGCAGGAGAACTGAACCGAAGATGACAGAGGAACCGGAAAACCAGGAGCTCGTGGAGGAGCCGTCTCCCGTCTCGGGTGGTCCGAGGCTCGACCGGGACCAGGGCCAGGTACAGAAGCCCGACTCCGGGAGGGGACGGCGCAAGGAGAGGGTCGGCATGGTCGTCTCCGACGCGCAGGACAAGACCGTCACCGTCTCGGTGGAGACGCTGGTGGAGCACCCTCGCTACAAAAAGCGCATCAGGCGCTCCAAGAAGTTTCTCGCGCACGACGAGAACAACGAGGCGCGCGTCGGGGATACGGTCAGGATCATAGAGACCAGGCCGCTCAGCCGGCGCAAGCGCTGGCGGGTGGCGCGGATTATCTCGAGGGCGGAGTAGCAGGATGATCCAGAACGAGACCAGGCTGCGTGTTGCGGACAACACCGGGGCGAGAAGCCTCTTGTGCATCAGGGTCCTCGGCGGCAGCAAGCGGCGCAGCGCGGGGATAGGCGACGTCATAGTGGCCTCGGTGAAGGAGGCCGCGCCCGGCGGTGCGGTGCGCAAAGGGGACGTGGTCCGGGCCGTGGTGGTCAGGACCACGAAGGAGACCCGGCGCAGCGACGGCTCCTACATCCGTTTCGGGGAGAACGCCGGCGTGATCATAAACAACGACGGCGCCCCGCGCGGTACCCGCATCTTCGGGCCCGTCGCCCGGGAGCTCAGGGACAAGGGTTACACCAGGATAATCTCGCTCGCACCGGAGGTGTTGTAGCGATGGGGCAGAAGATAAGACGCGGGGACACCGTGGTGGTGATCTCCGGCAAGGAGAAGGGCAAGCGGGGTGAGGTCGAGCGCGTCCTGCCCCGCGAGAACCGGGTGGTGGTGAGCGGGGTCAACGTCCGCACCCGCCACGCGCGCCCGAGCCAGAACAACCAGGAGGGGCTCTACACGTTCGAGGCCCCGATACACGTCTCGAACGTGATGCTCGTCGACCCGGCCTCCGGGGAGCCGACCAGGGTCGGCTACCGTTTCACCGAGAGCGGGGAGAAGGTCCGGGTCGCCAGGCGGTCCGGGAGGGATATAGATGGCTAGGCTGAAGGACTACTACGTGAGCGAGGTAGCCCCGGCGCTGCGCGACAGGTTCGGCATAGAGAACGTGATGCGCACGCCGAACCTGGAGAAGATCGTGATCAACATGGGCGTCGGGGAGGCCGCGCAGGACTCCCGGGCGCTGGACGGGGCGATGAACGATCTGGCGCGCATCTCGGGGCAGAAACCGCAGGTGCGCCGGGCCAGGAAGAGCATCGCGGGTTTCAAGATCCGCGAGGGCATGCCCGTGGGGGTGCGCGTGACGCTCCGGCGGCAGCGGATGTGGGAGTTCCTCGACCGCCTGATCTCGGTTGCTCTGCCCCGGGTGAGGGATTTCCGGGGGGTGAACCCCGACTCCTTCGACGGGAGAGGGAACTACGCGCTGGGGCTCAGAGAGCAGCTCATCTTCCCGGAGATCCCCTACGACGAGATAGACCGCACGCGCGGGATGGATGTGGTGATCGTCACCACGACCGACAGCGATGAGGAGGCCCGGGAGCTTCTCAGGCTCCTCGGCATGCCGTTCAGGAGCTAAGGGAGAAGAGAGGTTTTTGGAGAGATGACCAGGAAAGCGCTTCTGGTGAAGCAGAGGAAGCCGCAGAAGTACTCCACCAGGGAGTACAACAGATGCCAGCGGTGCGGCAGGTCCCGCGCCTACTACAGGAAGTTCGGGCTCTGCAGGATCTGCCTGAGGCAGCTGGCGCACGAGGGGAAGATCCCCGGGGTAAAGAAGGCGAGTTGGTAGGGCTTATAGAGATGTCCGTCAACGATCCGATAGCAGATTTCCTCACCCGCATACGCAACGCCGGGATGGCCCGGCACGAGACGGTGGAGATACCGTACTCCAGGCTCAAGCGCGAGCTGGCCCGCATCCTCAAGGAGGAAGGCTACATAAAGGATTACTCCGAGAAGGGCGCCGGGGCCCAGGCGCGGCTCGTGATCGAGCTCAAGTACGGTCCGGACGGCAGATCCGCGATAACCGGGCTGCGGCGTATGAGCCGCCCCGGGCGCCGCATCTACCGCAAGCGGGCCGAGATCCCGCGGGTGTTGGACGGTCTGGGCGTTGCGATCCTGTCCACCTCCAGGGGCATCCTCACCGATCACGAGGCCCGCAGGATGGGCGTGGGCGGCGAGGTCCTCTGCTTCGTCTACTAGGAGGTTTCGCGAGGTGTCTAGGATAGGCAGGGCGCCGGTGAAGATCCCTGACGGCGTGAAGGTCGAGGTGGACCGGCGCAGCGTCAGGGTCACCGGGCCGAAGGGTGAGCTCGCGGTGCCGGTGGGCCGGGGAGTCACGGTGCGCCAGGAGGACGGACGGCTCGTCTTCGAGCGGGCTTCGGAGTCCCCGGAGCACAAGGCTATGCACGGTCTGACCCGCACGCTGGTGCAGAACGCGGTCACGGGGGTCACCGAGGGGTTCTCGAAGACGCTGCAGATCTCGGGCGTAGGTTACCGGGCCCAGCTGCAGGGCCGGAACCTCACACTCCAGGTGGGCTACTCCCACCCGGTGGTGATCGAACCCCGGGAGGGAATAGAGCTGGAGGTGCCCAACCAGACGACCATCGTGGTGCGCGGGATCGACAAGCAGCGGGTCGGGCAGACCGCGGCGGAGATAAG
>JAIMBO010000112.1 GCA_023511405.1 Rubrobacteraceae bacterium | reverse complement strand
TGACCGTAGGTCGCGAGGGCGTCTATCCTCCGGATGGAGAGCCCACCGAGGGTCCCCCCGGCGACGCACGCCGCCTTGAAGAGCCCGGCGGTCTTCATCCTGATGTGCCGCAGATATTCCTCGATGCCGACCTCGTCCCCGGAGGCCCGGAACTGTTCGAGCTCCCCGGAGGCGAGATCGCGGGCCGCCTCGGCGAAGACCCGTACTATCCTCGGGTCCCCGATATCGGCCAGCCGCGCGAAAGACTCCGCGAAGAGGTAGTCCCCGGTCGCCACGGCCACCTCCCGTCCGTAGGCCGCGACGGTGGTCGGGCGCCCCCGGCGGCTCTCGGCCCGGTCCACCACGTCGTCGTGGATGAGCGTGGCCGTGTGGAGTACCTCCACCGCCGCCGCCGCGGAGACGAGCGCCTCCCGGTCCGGCTCCCCCATGTTCGCGCTCAGGATCATGAGCAGCGGACGCAGCCTCTTACCGCCGGAGGTGAGCACCTCGTGGACCGGCGCGGCGAGCGGTCGCGGAGCCCCCTCAGCGACACCGACTAGCGTCTTCTCCACCGCCCCCAGTTGCTCCCCGATCTCCTCCGGGAGCAACGCCCTCAGGCTAGCGAGGCTTGGTTCCACTGTGGAGCGTGATAATTCCACCGGCGAGTCTTTCCCATGTAACGTTTCGTAGTCCACTTCTCTCCATTATGCCAGCCAGCTCTGCGGGCGCCACGAACTCCTTTACCGACCGCGGGAGGTAGGCGTAGGCCTCCCTGTCCCCTGAGATCATCCCTCCGAGGAGGGGAACGATCCTGTCGAACCAGATCCCGTAGAAGGCACGCGCCGGGACGCCCCCGGGCCGGGCTATCTCGAGGCAGACGGCTCGTCCTCCGGGCTTGAGGCACCGCCTCATCTCGGAGAAGAGCGCGGCGAGGTCCGGTATGTTGCGCGCCCCATAAGCGATCGTCGCCACGTCGAAGCTCCTGCTCTCTACCTCCTTCAGATCGGTCGCATCCCCGAGGCGGTACTCCAGATTCGCGTACATCCTGCGCCTGGCGATCCGGAGCATCTCGGGGGAGAAATCGATCCCCAGCACGTACCCGTCGGGTCCCACGGCACGGGCGAGCTCCCGGCTGAGGCTCCCCGTGCCGCACGCGAGGTCGAGCACCCTCGCTCCGGGCCTCACCCCGGCCACCTCGACGACCCGGGCGTTCCATCTGCGGTACATCCCGGCGGTCATGAGGAAGTTGAGCAGCTCGTAGCGCCGGGAGATCCTGTCGAACATCTCGCGCACGTACCGGGCCCGCTCCGCAGAGACCCCGCCGGATCCCGAAGGCCCCGCTCCCATCTTCAACCCGCGGCCTCGCGCGCCGCCCGGCGCACCCGATCGCGCGAGCGCTCGACGCTCTCCCCGGAGATGATGCGCAAAAGATCGGCCAGGTGGGGCACCCAGGTCTCGAGCGAGACCTCACCGCCGGAGGAGATGTGCCCGGCGCCGTCGCGTATCATCCTGCTCGCCACCGCCACGAAGTGCGGCTCGTTGAGGCACGAGATGATCTCGACGGCCCCGGCGTAGGCATCGTCCCCGGCGAGTATCTCCCCGTCGGCGGCGTGCCCGTGCGCGTAGTGGGCGTCGAAACCCCGCTGCAGAAAATCCAGCGCCTCCGCCACCACCCCGCCGCGATGGTCGTCCCCGCCGACGGCTTTGACCGCGTGCAAAAACACCCCTTTGAGGGAGACCTGCGGTGTCCTCTTGCGAGCGGCCCGCACCGTTCATCCCCCTCCGGCCAGGGAGAACCACTCCGACGCCGCCTCGACGGTGCGCTCGACGTCCTCCGCCGTGTGCGCCGCCGAGAGGAAAATGGTCTCGTACTGGCTGGGAGCGAGGTAGACACCCCTCTGGAGCATGTGCCAGAAGAAGTCCTTGAAGGCCTCGAGGTCGGAACGAGCGGCGGAGGCGAAGTCCCTGACCGGCCCTTCGGTGAAGAAGACGCTCACCATCGAGCCCACCTGGTGTACCGTGACGGGCACCCCTCCCTCCGAGGCGGCCCGCTGCACGCCTTCCTTCCAGAGCCGCCCCAGCTCTTCGAGCCGCTCGTAGACGTTCTCTTCCCGCACGGTCCGCAGCGTCGCAAGCCCTGCGGCCATCGCCAGCGGGTTGCCAGAGAGCGTCCCTGCCTGGTAGACGGGCCCGGAGGGGGCGACGAGCTGCATGATCTCACGCTTCCCACCGAACGCACCGACCGGGAGCCCCCCGCCGATGACCTTGCCGAGCGTGGTGAGGTCCGGCACCACACCGAAGCGTTCCTGCGCCCCGCCGTAGGCCACCCTGAATCCGGTCATCACCTCGTCGAAGATGAGCAAAGCACCGTGAACCCGCGTCATCTCCCTGAGGCCCTCGAGAAACCCTTCCACGGGGGGCACGCACCCCATGTTCCCGGCCACCGGCTCCACGATCACGGCGGCCACGTTCTCGCCCTCCCGCTCGAAGAGGGCCCCCACGGCATCCAGGTCGTTGTACGGCAGCACTACGGTGTCGGCCGCCGCACCACGCGTCACCCCGGGGCTGTCCGGGAGCCCGAAGGTGGCGACCCCGCTCCCGGCCGAAGCGAGCAGCGGATCCCCGTGCCCGTGGTAGTTGCCCTCGAACTTGACGATCTTCTCGCGCCCGGTGTAGCCGCGTGCGAGGCGTACGGCGCTCATCGTGGCCTCGGTCCCGGAGTTGGTCATCCTGACCATCTCCACGGAGGGCACGGCCTCGCAGACGAGTTCCGCCAGCTCCACCTCGAGCTCGGTCGGGGCGCCGAAGCTGGTCCCGTCTCGCACCACCCGCTCGAGGGCCTCCACGACGCGGGGATGGGCGTGCCCGAGGATGAGAGGCCCGTAACTCATCACGTAGTCGATGTAAGAGTTGCCGTCCACGTCGAAGATACGAGCCCCCTCCCCTCTGCGGATGAACAGGGGATCACCGCCCACCGAACGGAAGGCTCTGACGGGGCTGTTGACGCCGCCGGGCATCCTCGAAGCGGCCCGGCGCATGAGCCGGGCCGAGCGCTCCACCGCCGGAACGCTCCCGCCGCTCTCTCCGCTACCTCGCAACCGGCTCATAACCTCCGTCTCTCGAAAGCCTGGTCTTTGTATACGACAAACGCAAAATCGGCCGTAATGCCGCTTACTCGCCCGACAGCCAGCGGGCGGCGTCCGGTGCATGGTAGCTTATTATCATCCCCGCGCCAGCGCGCTTTATGCTCGTGAGCACCTCCAGGACGGCCGCGCGCTCGTCCAGCCACCCGTTCTGCGCGGCGGCCTTTATCATCGCGTACTCTCCGCTCACGTTGTAAGCCGCGACCGGGAGATCGGTGGCCTCCCTCACCCTGTGGATGACGTCGAGGTAGGGAAGCGCCGGCTTGACCATCACGATGTCCGCCCCCTCCTCGACGTCGAGGGCGACCTCGCGCAGCGCCTCGCGCGCGTTGGCCGGGTCCATCTGGTAGCTGCGCCGGTCGCCGAAGGCGGGGGCGCTCTCGGCGGCGTCGCGGAAGGGGCCGTAGAAGGTGGTCGCGTACTTGGCGGAGTAGGCCATGATCGGGGTGTTCTCGAACCCCTCGCGGTCGAGCTCGGAGCGGATGGCGGCGACCCGTCCGTCCATCATGTCCGAGGGGGCGACGATGTCCGCCCCCGCCTCGGCCTGGGAGGCCGCGGTGCGCGCCAGAAGCTCGAGGCTGACGTCGTTGAGGATCTCGCCGGTCTCTTTCTCGACCACGCCGCAGTGGCCGTGGCTCGTGTACTCGCAGAGGCATACGTCGGTGATGACCAGAAGCTCCGGCAGGGCGTCCTTCATGGCCCGCACGGCGAGCTGGATGATACCCTCGGGGTCGTAGGCTCCTGAGGCGGCCTCGTCTTTGTGCTCCGGGATGCCGAAGAGCATCACCCCCGGTACCCCGAGCGAGCTGACGCGCCGGGCTTCCTCGACGGCGTTGTCTATGGAGAGCTGGAAGACGCCCGGCATCGAAGGGACCGGGTTCCTGACGTCCTCCCCGACGGTGACGAACATGGGGTAGATGAGGTCCTCGGGCGAGAGGCGTGTCTCCCGCACCAGCGACCTCAGCCTCCCGGTGCGGCGCATCCTGCGCAGTCTCTGCTGTGGAAACGGCATGTTATCCGACCTCTCCTTCAGACGCTGCGGAACTCATGAGCTCCGTGACGGCTTCCACCAGTCCGGGGATAGTGTACTCCCGCGCGACGGCATCGACGCATAAGCCGTGCCCGCGCGCGGTTTGGGCGGTCAGCGGGCCGATGCAGGCGACCTTCGTCTTCCGCAGCAGCCGGACGGAGCGCTCCTCCCCGAAGGCCCGGACGAAGTTCTCGACGGTCGAGCTCGCCGTGAACGTGACGCAGTCCACCTCGCCGTCCTCGATCCTCCGCGCGAGGGCTTCCGCCCCGCTGGCATCCGGGACCGACTCGTAGGCCGGAGGCACGTCCACTTCGGCTCCGGCCTCCCTCAACCTCTCGGGGAGCACCTCCCGGGCAACCTTCGCCCGCGGGATGAGAATCCTCTTCCCCGCCAGCGAACCATCCCCTGAAACCTCCGGGATCAGAGCCTCCGCCCGGTACTCGGAGGGCACCGCATCGACCCTGAGCCCGGCCTCCTCCACCCGCCGGGCGGTCGCCGGGCCTATCGCCGCGATCTTCGCCCCCCTCGGCACCGAGCGTATGTCGAGGCCGCGATCTCGCAGGCGCCCCAGAAAGCTCTCCACGCCGTTGACGCTGGTGAAGACGAGCCAATCGTAGGAGTCGAGCCGGTCTATCGCCTTATCCAGCAAACCGAAGTCCCGGGGGGGACGGATCTCTATGGTGGGAAACTCGATGGCCTCGGCGCCGAGCTCCTCCAGCCTGCGGGAGAGCTCCCCGGCCTGCTTCCTCGCCCGGGTGACGACTATTCTCCTGCCGAAGAGCGGCTTACTCTCGTACCATCCGAGACCCTTTTCCCTGAGCCGGACGACTTCTCCGACGACGATCACGGCCGGGGGACCAAGACCAGCCTCTTCCACCCGCCCGGCGATGTCCTCGAGCGTCCCCGTCACCGTCCGCTGCTCGGGCAAGGTCCCCCACCGGATGCAGGCGACCGGCGTCTCGGGACGCCTGCCCGCCTCGACGAGGCTCCGCGCGATCTGGCGGATCCTGCCCACCCCCATGTAGAGGATGAGGGTGTCCGCACCCCGCGCCACCCTCTCCCAGTCCACGTCGACCCTGCCCTTCTCGGGGTCTTCGTGGCCGGTGACGAAGGCCACGCTCGCGGCGATCCCGCGGTGGGTGACCGGGATGCCCGCGTAGGCCGGCGCGGCGATTCCGCTCGTCACTCCGGGTACGACCTCGAAGGGGAGCCCGGCCTCGGCGAGCGCGAGCGCCTCCTCCCCGCCACGCCCGAAGACGTAGGGGTCGCCCCCCTTGAGCCTGACGACGGTCTTCCCCTCACGCCCCTTGCGCACGAGGAGCTCGTTTATCTCCTCCTGCCGCATCGTAGGACGTCCGGGCAGCTTCCCGACGTAGACGAGCTCGGCCCCGGCAGGGGCATATCTCAGTAGTTCCTCGGGGGCCAGCCGGTCGTAGACCACGACATCGGCCCGCTCGAGACACCTCAACCCCTTCAGCGTGAAGAGCCCCGGATCCCCGGGCCCGCTCCCGACCAGGTAGATCACGCCCCGCTCCTCGCCCGACGTACCTCTTCGAGAACCCTTCCAGCCCCCCGCGCCAGAAGCTCACCGGCCAGCCGCTCCCCGACCTCCCGCGCTCCAGCGCCAGACGCCTCCCCCTCGTACATCTCGCTCCCGTCCACCGACCCCACCCGCCCCCTCAACCGTACTTCGCCCCCCTCGACCACCGCGTTCGCCCCCACCGGAACCCGGCAGCCGCCCTCCAGCGCCCGCAGGAAAGCCCTCTCCGCCTCGACCGCGACCGCCGTGGGCCGGTGGTCGAGGACCCCACGCACCACACCGGCCAGAGGATCCCCCTCCCGCATCGTCACCGCCAGCGCCCCCTGCCCGACGGCCGGCACGAGGGTCTCTACCGGCATGACCGTATACCTTACGTCGAGCTTCAATCTGAGGAGGCCGGCGCGGGCGAGGACGAGGGCGAGCGCGTCGCCGCGGGCGAGTTTCTGGAGGCGGGTATCTATGTTGCCCCGGATCTCGACCACATGGAGGTCGGGTCGGAGGTGGAGGAGTTGGGAGCGTCTTCTGAGGCTGGAGGTGGCGACCGTAGCGCCCGCGGGGAGGGCATCGAGGGAGGTCTGACCATCGGAGACGAGGACGTCCCTCGGGTCCTCACGCTCCACGGTAGCAACGATAAAGATGCCAGATGGGATCTCGGTTGGGACGTCCTTGCAGGAGTGGACCGCCAGGTCGATCCCACCCTGCAGGAGGGCCTCGTCGAGCTGGCGGGTGAAGACGTCGCGCTCGTCCATCCTCGAGAGCGGCTCCTCCGGACGGTGGTCGCTCGTCGCCTTTATGGTTCTGATCTCGACCTCCAGGCCACTCTCGCGCAGCCGCCGCGCACAGAGTTCCGCCTGGGCCAGAGCAAGCCGCGAGCCCCTGGTGCCGAGTACGAGACGCCGGCGGCTCATCCGCGCTTCGGACCGTGCAGTTCGACCTCGAACCCCTCCCGCTCCCACAGTCGCCTCCGCACCTCCGGGCTCTGCAGAGGAGAAGAAGCCCGGGACTTCACCTCCTGGATCGGACCGTGCAGCAGCTTGTTGACGATGGCGTGGGTCATCTTCTCCAGCACCTGCTCCTCTTCCGGAGAGAGGTCGAGCCTCTTCAGCGCCCGCGCCAGCTCGTGGCGCCGGATCCCCTCCGCCTCGTCCCTCATCTCTTTGATGACCGGCACCACGTCCAGGGTCGAGAGCCAGCTCATGAACTCCATGACGGCCGGGGAGATCATGGCCTCCCCCGCCTCCGCCGCGGCCTTCCGGTCGCAGGCGTTGCGTTCGACGACCGCCTGCAGGTCGTCTATGTCGTAGAGGTGGACCCCTCGGAGGCTCTGCACCCGGGGGTCTACGTCCCGGGGCACCGCGATATCGACGAAGAAGAGCGGCGCCGTCCGTCTCTCGACGGCCCGCCCGACCTCCTCCAGGCGAACGATCCACTCTCCGGATCCCGTGGAGCTCACCACGACGTCCGCAGCGGCGAGCTCCCGGCCGATGTTCTCGAACCCGACGGCGACTCCCTCCAGGCGATCGGCCAGCAGCCGGGCACGCTCCGGGGTGCGGTTGGCTATCCTCACCTCCCCGATGCCGCGAGATCTGAGGTGCTTGACGACCAGCTCGCTCATGTCGCCCGCGCCGATCACCAGCGCCCGCCGACCGCGCAGCCCGCCGAAGACCTCCTCGGCCAGCTTCGCCGCCACGTGCGGCACCGAGACCGAGCCGTCCCCGATCCCGGTCTGCGCCCG
>JAIMBO010000111.1 GCA_023511405.1 Rubrobacteraceae bacterium | reverse complement strand
CTCGAATACGAATCTGTCGACGCCGACGCCGACGGGCGCGAGGAGGTGATCCGCCTCTCCGGACAGCGGGCCATCCCCATCCTGACGATCGGAGACGAAGTGCTCGTCGACTCGTCGTACATAATCCGCGAGCTGCGCCGGCGCTACGGCTGACGGCCCCGGGGCTTGCGCACCCACCGCCGCATACTCTAACCTGTTCCCCCGTGATGCCGCTGGAAGTCATCCTGGTCCGTCACGGTCAGTCTACGGCCAACGCCGAAGGCGTGTGGCAGGGACAACTCGACTACCCCCTCTCGGAGGAGGGCAGGGTGCAGGCGCGCCTCACCGGGGCGGCGCTCGCAGCCGAGCGCATCACGGCCATCTACACGAGCCCGCTCTCGCGGGCCTTCGAGACCGCCGAGATCATCGCGCGTGAGGCGGGATACCGGGGGGAGGTCGTGCCGGTGTCCGGGCTCATGGAACGTCACGGCGGCATCCTCGAAGGCACCACCGGCGCCGAGCGGGAGGAGAAGATGCCCGAGCTGGTCTCGAAGCTGGCCTCGCTGCCGGAAGAGGAAGGCTGGCTCCTGGTCGGCGCCGAGACCGACGAAGAGGTGCTCGCGAGGTTCGAGCAGGCCCTCTCCGGCATATTCTCCCGCCACGGTCCGGGAGACAGAATCCTCATCGTCTCCCACGGTGGTGCCATCCGGGCTTACCTGAGAGCACTCTTCGGAGAAGGCATCCTGCCGGGGTCGGAGAGGGCCCCGAACGCTTCGATCACCCGCCTGCGCCGGAACGATGGAGGCGAGCCCGAACTGGTCGAGCTCGCCTCCACGTCTCATCTGACCGATTGATCACGCTCAGAGCAGCCTGACCCTGCGAGCGTTGGGTCCGCGTTCGTTCTCTCCCACCTCGTACTCCACGCTACCCCCGGGCTCCAGCGCCCCGGGATCCCCCTCTATCTCCGAGTGGTGGACGAAGATGTCCTCACCGCTGGAGCGCACGAGGAAACCGTACCCCTTCTCAGGATCGAACCACTTCACCTTTCCCCGCTCGCGTCGGGCGTGTCCGTTGCGCTCCTCCCCTCCTCGCCCCCCGTCCGCACCCTCCTCTACCTCACCCCGGTTCCGCTCCGAGGATTGAGGCTCCTGCTCGCCGGTCCGATCCGGCTCTATGACGATCGACTCACCGCTCACCTTTACGACCACGGCGTCGACCTTCTCCCAGTTCTTCTTCCATATCGGGTCCTCGGCCACCGACGGGTCGAACCACAACCCCCACCCGTCTCGCTCCCCATGGTCGAGCACCCCCTCGAAGACGCTCTCCGGCTCCTGGTTGGACCTGTCCCGCCGGTAGATGTTGTTGCGGCTTCTGAACGACTGCACGGAGGAGGCGCTGGTGCCGAGGGCGTCCGCTATCCACTCGTCGCTCTTTCCAGCGTCGACCCATTCTTGTATCTGCTTTATGTGCGGCTTGAGCGCAACCCTCTTCTTGGACTCTCCCATGCTATGCCTGCTCCTTGATCTTTTCGTGTAAAGCCAATATCCCGAGTGACGAGTCTTCCGTAAGCTCTCCGCCCGACAAGCTACTGGTAATTGCTACTGCATTCTATCACCTTGCCTGCGAATGCAAAGTCCCCCTCTCAGAAAGAGAGTTATTATTCTTCTTCCGAAACACCTTCCTCCTGACCGGCGGGATACTCCGGGAGTTCCGGCGCCCCTTCCTCCGCGATCTCTTCCAGTATCTGAGCGACGAGCGGCGCGGGAAGCTCCATCCCGAAAGCAAGCTCCTCCGCGAGCCCGATGACCTCGTAGTCGTCGTGCGGAGAACCCACGCCCAGCGAGCCGAGCGCGGAGGCGAGCCGGGAGGTGGGCAGGACGGTGTTGCCCCCGGCGGCGACCCGGAGATACTGCAACGTGTTCAGATCGACGCCGGGGACCACACCGGCGACCGGCTCGGTCTCCGGTATGCGCCGCCGGACGAAGAGCTTGGTGTCCGCCGAGTCCGCCCAGCGCCGGAGCACCTCTCGCTCATCGAGGTAGTTGTACTGCGCGACCCGGTGCTGGAACTGCCCGAGGAGCCGTCCGGCCATGCGCCTGAGCTCTCCGCTGCCGAAGAACCACTCGTCCCCTTCGGAGTTCAGGATGCTGCTGACCTTCGGAATGCTGAGCGGCTCGTCCTCCTCCTCGAAGGTTCGCCGAAAACGGCGGACGAGGTCCCTGATCTCCTCTCCGGGACGCCCGCTTCTGGCGAGCACCGCCTCGTAGATGACCAGTGCCGCGAGATCCCGGTCGCGAAAGAGTTCCTCGAGCCGTCGGGCAGCTCTTTCGAGCCTCTGCTCGTAGTCTTCGAGGTGCATCATCTGCCAGGCCACCTGCTCGGTCTTGCCAGCTGTCTCTACCACCTTGCAACCTCCGTGCGCCTCCGGGTTACGACCGCTTTCAATATACATTATCTTCCGCCGACCACTCTTTGAGCCCGAAGACGCCGGGCGCGGTGCGCGTGAAAGGGCTCTGCGGGTTGTCCCTCACGTCGACCGAGAGCCGGGCACGCATGGTATCGTGCGGCGTACGCCCCGAGCTCTCCAGGTATCCGGCGTCCATCGCCAGGTCGGTGATGTCTCTGTAGTGCAGAGGATGCCCGATCTCCCGCAGAACCTCGCGGGCGGCCCGCTTGAACCCCAAGGCTCAGACGACCTCCGGTGGAGCCTCCGGGTAAGCCCCGATCACGCTGACGTAAGGGCAGTACTCCTCCAGCCTGGCGAGCGCCCGCTGCACCCTCTCCTCCTCTGGATGGCCCTGGAAATCCGCGAAGAACACGTAGGTCCAGGCGCGTTTGCGGCTCGGGCGGCTCTCGATGCGGGTGAGGTTTATCCCTTCGTCGGCGAAGGCGGACAGAGCGTCCTTGAGCACGCCGGGCCTGTCCTTGACGGAGAAGACCACGCTGGTCTTGTCCTTGCCGGTAGCCCCGGCCCACGACCGACCGAGGATTATGAACCGTGTGGCGTTGACCCGGGAATCCTGTATGTTGCGAGCGAGAACGTTCAGACCGTAGACCTCCGCCGCGAGCTCGCTCCCCACGGCGGCGACCCCCGGCTCCGAGGCGGCGTTCCGGGCGGCCTCTCCCGTGGACTCCACCTCTTCGACCTTCGCCCAGGGCAGGTATTTCCTGAGCCAGGCGGCGGACTGAGCGATGGCCATCGGGTGTGAGCGTACTACGGAGACCTCATCCAGGGTCTCCTCTTTGGAGAGGAGATTCTGTGAGACGGGGAGGTACACCTCACCACACACCTTGAGCGGACTGTTCATGAGCTCGTCCAGGGTGTGGGTCACGGCACCCTCCATCGAATTCTCGACCGGCACCACCCCGTACTGCGCCTCACCCCGCTCGACCCTGGCGAAGACCTCCGGCACAGAGGCCTGAGGCTCGAACTCCACGCTGGAACCGAAGGCCCTGCGCGCCGCCTCGTGGGTGAATGTCGTCTCGGGGCCGAGGTAGGCTATCTTGAGCCGGGCTTCGAGCGATATGGAGCAGGAGATTATCTCCCTGAAGACCATCTCGAGCCCCTTCTTAGGGAAATCTCCTTCGCTCAGCGAGAAGACCCGGTCCATCACCTCACGCTCCCGGGAAGGCACGTAGGCGCCCAGACCCCGCTCCCGCTTCACTTCACCCACCCTGCGCGCCAGCCGCGCCCGCTGGTCCAGGAGCCGCACTATCTCGGCATCCACCTCGTCGATCATACGCCGCAGCTCGCCCATCTCGGAGGGGAGCTCGCGGGCGTTCTCTCTAGCAAACAAAGCCCCACCACCCATCTCCGAAGCTGCCTGTGCTGTGACGGTGAGAGCTGAACATATGTCCTGTCCTCCCTGGGATCTCGTGGACGGGAGAGCGCTGAAGGGAAGGAGGGCTTCGGAGGCCCTCCTAGCTAAATCGAAGGGGTAGGAGCCCCTCGCGTTCGAGGCTGCGATGGCGAACGGCTGATTCCGATGCAAACATCTTGTTGATAAGTTAGCAGATCCAAAGGCGCGGTGTCAAAGCTCCTCAGAGGGCCGCGGCCACCGCCCCGGCGAGGGCGAACCTGTAGAGCGCAAAGATACCCAGGCTGTGGTTGGCAAGGAAAGAGAGCAGGAACTTTATCGCAGCGTATCCGAACAGCGCGGCCGAAGCGAGCCCGGCTCCGAAGAGCAGAGCTTCATCCTGCCCCATCCCCCCTCCGATGGTCTCCAGCAGACTGAAGCTCCCCGCCCCCACCGTGATCGGGAAGCTCATCAGGAAAGAGAACCTGGCCGCTTCCTCCCTCCGCAACCCGAGGAAGAGGCCAAAGGTGATGGTGGCACCGGACCTGGAGACCCCCGGCACGAGGGCCGCTGCCTGCGCCAGCCCCATGCCGAGCGCCTGCGGGAAGGAGAGCCCGTCGGCTTCCTTCTGCTTGCGCCCGACGGCCTCGCCCACCAAAAACATCACCCCGACGGCCACCAGCGCACCCACGACGACCCAGGGTGACCTCGCGGAGGTGGTGAAGAAGCCCTCGAGGGTGAACCCGGCCACCGCCGCGGGAACCGAAGCCACCACGAGCAGGTAGGCCATCCTTTGATCGGGGTGCGCGAGATCAGGACCTTTCAGCGAGGCAAAGAAGGCGACCGCCAGCCGCAGGAGATCCCGCCAGAAATACACCAGCACGGCGAACGCCGTCCCCAGGTGCAGAGCGGCGTCGAAAGCCAGCCCGAACCTCTCCTCGTCGAGGCCGAGGAAGTGCTGGGCGAGGAGCAGATGTCCGGAGCTCGAGATGGGCAGAAACTCCGTGAGCCCCTGCACCGCGCCGAGGAGCACGGACTGCGCCAGATCAGACCCGATGGCCGATCTTCCCCCTACCTACGATCCACTCAGCTCGGCCAGCGCCCCGGGATCCTTCAGGGTGATCCTCCCACCCTCGATCCCGATCACGTCCCTGCTGCGCATGTCGTTCAGGACCTTCGTGACCGACTCGCGGGTCGAGGCGACCATGGCCGCGATCTCCTGATGGGTCAGCCTGAGGTTTATGGTGGTCCTCCCATTACCGTTCTGCTGGCCGAACTTCTGCGCGAGGATCGGCAGCAGGTTGGCGATGCGTACCTCCGTCTCACGCGGCAGCAGGCACTTGACCAGCTCCTCGTACTGCACCAGCCGGAGCTCCATGAGCGTCAGTATCTTGAACGCCACCCTGGCGTCCTGCCGTACGGCCCGCTCCACGAAGATCTTGGGCACCTTCACCACCTGACACTCGGTGACGGCCTCGGCGTAGGCCAGCTGACGCGCCTCACCGGCGAAAGCCAGGTGCCCGAAGATGTCCCAGGACCTCAGAAGCCGCAGGGTGGCCTCCTTGCTCCCGGAGTAGGACCTGAAGAGCTTGACTACTCCGGACACCAGTATGTAGAGGGCATCGCCGTACTCCCCCTCACTGTAGATCACGTCTCCAGGCTGGTAGATCCTCTCCGCAACGGCTATACCCAGCCCCTCGAGCAGACCTAGCAGCTCCCTGCACTCCTGCTCCTGAACCTGTCTGTACTCTAGAGAGGGATCGATCTCCAACTCTGCCCCCCAGAGTCGCCCACATCCAACGTGCTCCGCCCTCCTGTCCGATGAGAGATGGGCCTGCCCAAAACAGCGGGGTTATTGTACATTAACTCGCACTCTGGTAACTTTGCGGGCGGCATCGCAGCCCATGGAGTAAAATACATTTGTTATGATGATCTGGAAGGAGGCGAGGTGCGTACCCTCTCGTTCGCCATATTGATCTTCGTGTTGATCTTCCTCTTCGCCTTCATGTTCGCCGTGCTGGGGAAGGGAGACTACTCGCCCTCGGGCTCCGGCGAGCTCCCCTCCCTCACACAAACCCTGGCCTGAGGAGGCTCTTCTAGTCCGCGACCCGCTCCAGCGCGACCTCGTAGAACGAGATGTTCGGGTGCCCGGTGAAGAGCCCGTCGCCGCTGCTCCTGTGAGCCTGGGAGAACTCGGGGCTCCTCACCCACGCCTCGAAGTCCTCCCTCCTCTGCCAGCGGGTGATCACCACGACCTCCCTCCCGTCCTCTGAGCTGAGCACCTCCATCGACACGAATCCGGGGAAGTTCTGCACGCTGCCGCGGCTCTCCCTGAACATCTCGACCACCCGCTCCGCCGCTCCTTCGCGCACAGGAAGGCTGTTGAAGACGGCTATCATCCGGGCGCACCTCCTTCTCTCGCTTCACGTTCCGGACTTCGCGGATACGATCCCTCCCCCGCCCATGCGCTTGGCCATGTTGAGGGCCCGCTGGACCTCGTTCAGGAGGGTACCGACATCCTCCGCATGTAGAGGATACTCCGCTATCCCCACATCCACCTGAAAACCTTCGGTGACACGCTCCATCTCCGAGACCACGGCCTCGGCCAGCTGGTAGGCCTCCTCCGCGCCGGCCCCGGGCAACAGAAGAGAGATCTCGTCGTCTCCGAACCGCGCACAAACCGCCCCCTCCGGCGCAACCCCCCGCACGGTCTCCGCCAGAGCGCGCACGGCGTCCCGTGCCCGCTCCACCTCACCGGCCGCCACGACCCCGGAGAGACCGGCGATGTCGAAGATGGCGACCGAGAGTCGGTCGTTCCCGTCCACCGCCCGTGGAAGGAGCAGCCGCCCGAAAAGGTCGCGGTCGGGAAGCCCCGTGAGGAGGTCCGTAGCCGCCGCCCGGCCCAGAGCCTCCTCCATCTCCCGGCGCACCAGGGCGTCGAACTCCTCGAGCGCCGCGTGGGTAACCCAGTCGGAGGCCTGCATGAGCTTCAGAAAGAAGCGGGCCGTCGCCTCGCCCCCGAGGCGGGAAAAATCCACCCTCCTCCCGACCGATTCCCAAAGGGCCCTGCGCAGCGAGGCGAAATCCTCGATCACACCGACGGCGTCACGCCCGACACGGTGCTGCTCGTCGGCCACCTCGCGCACCAGTTCGCGCGTCCTCCCTCCCAGGCTGAAGGTCTCCACCGACTCTGGACTGCGCAAAAACTCCACGAACGCCTCCACGAGGCGCCCCATCTTCCGAGAGAACCCGACGGCGTCCTCCTCCGGAAGATCCTCCATACGCCTCTCGCGCCAGAGCGCCAGAACCCCCGGCAGGCAGCGCTCGACCTCACGCGCTATCGTCTCGGTCTCACTCACCTCTTCAACAGTATAACCGCAGGCAGGATGCAACTGATGCGGCGTCCTTTGCGTATATAGACCTGCGTACGGACGAAACGAGCAGTGTGCCAGACAAGCCCACGAAACGGCGATCCTTTCGAGACCGATGAAGGAGACCAAGAGTAGTTTTCGAAACTGCTTTCGAGTAGAATGAGAAGCACGAGGGAGGTTGCGTTGACCGTAAAGACAAACAAGACGGCGGGGAGGCTGGAACGCGAGGCTGAGACCCCGGAGCTGCTCGCCAAATACCTCTCCCACATAAGCCAGGGCGAGCTCCTGACCCACCGGGAGGAGATAGAGCTCTCGCGCCGCTACAAGGAGGGCGATCGTCGAGCGAGGACCCGCCTGATAGAGAAGAACCTCCGGCTGGTCGTCTCGGTCGCGAAGAAGTACCGGGGCTACGGGCTGCCGTTCGAGGACCTCATCCAGGAGGGCAACATCGGGCTGATGAAGGCGGTCGAGAAGTTCGACCCCGAGCGGGGCTACCGCTTCTCGACGTACGC
>JAIMBO010000110.1 GCA_023511405.1 Rubrobacteraceae bacterium | reverse complement strand
GCATCGGAGAAGTGCATCTCCCCAACCTTCTTCATCCCGAGCTTGTTCACGTAGAAGTCCGTGCTCCGCTCGGGGTCGAGAATCCTGTAGCAGGTGTGTATGTACGCGGTGGCCAAAGCAGTACTCCTTTCTCTCGCTCGAAAACCTCCTTATATTGCGAATGTTAATGCAGCCATGCCACCATCACACCTTCATCCCACCCGCTTTCTGACGAGGTGAGAAATAACACCACAGACGGGTGATCCCAATCACCCCACCCCTTGCCTCCCCACCCTCCCCGTGCAACAATCTATGACTATTACTGTAAACATAAAGGAGGACGATGGACGAGAAGAGGACGATAGACGTGAGGCGGATAGCCCCGGGGGAGAGGCACCCCCTGATCTTTCGGACGTTCGACGGGCTTGCTGCGGGGGAGTCTTTCGAGCTGGTCAACGACCACGACCCGAAGCCGCTCCACCGGCAGTTTTCGGTGCAGCGGGAGGGGCGTTTCAGCTGGGAGTATCTCGAGCGGGGACCCGGGCTGTGGCGGATAAAGATAGCGAAGACGGTCTAGAGGGGGACCTTGGGTCAGATAATCCGTTCCTACAGGGAGAAGGCGGCCTTCCAGGAGGACCGCTTCAACGCGGTGGTGCTCGGGCAGGACGAGAACACGAAGGCGCTGCTGGTCTGCTGCGAGCCCGGGCAGTACATCCCGGTACACCGTCCCGGAGTGGCGGTCACGTTCGTGGTCCTCGAGGGCGAGGGCACGCTGGTCGCCGGCGAGAAAGAGGAGAAGGTCGGGCCAGGGGCGGTGGCCTTCGCCGCGGCCGGGGAGGAGCGGGGGCTGAAGGCCGAGACCAGGCTGCTCGCGCTCCACGTCGTCGCACCCCCGCCGACCGGCGAGGACCATGCCGGGGTCGTGGCCAGGCTCGAGCAGGGCGTCTGGCGCCAGCCATGATCGGCCGGATCTCCTCTGGCTCCCGGAAGCGGCGGGCGCCGTTCATGGCGCTCGCGATACTCGCGCTGCTCGCCGGGATGTGGGCCGGGCTCTCGCGGATGGGCTGGCAGATACCCTCCTACGGCCTCTCGCACGGGTTGCTCATGATCGGGGGGTTTTTGGGCACCCTGATCGGACTCGAACGCGCCGCCGCGCTCAAGCGCCGGTGGGGCTACGGGGCCCCTCTCGCCTCCGGGGCGGGCGCGCTGCTCCTGCTCCTCGGGAAGGCTCTCGTGGCTCCCGCCGCGATCCTCATCCTCCTCGGCAGCGTCTTCCTCGTGGCCATCTTCGCGGTCTTCCTCTCCCGGGAGCCGTCGCTCTTCGGGCTCACCGAGGCCGCCGGGGCCGCGAGCTGGCTCATAGGCAACCTCCTGCTCCTCTCCGACCGGTTCGACCCCGGGCCGCTCACCGCCTGGTGGACCGGCTTTCTCGTGCTGACGATCGTCGGGGAGCGCCTGGAGTTGAGCCGCCTCTCCTCCCCCGGACGGGCGGTGGTGACCGCTTTCCTGCTAGCCGCCGGGATAACCTTCGCCGGGCAGGCCGTCTCGGTCGCAAACCTCGATAGCGGGAGGCGTCTCTTCGGCCTCGGGCTGCTGCTGCTCGCCCTCTGGCTCGCCCGCCACGACGTCGCCAGGCGCACCGTGCGGGTCGCCGGAGCCACCCGCTTCATCTCGCTGTGTTTGCTCTCCGGGTACTTCTGGATGGCGGTGGCGGGCACCCTCAGGCTCGTCTACGGTGGCGTCATGGACGGCCCCTACTTCGACGCCCTGCTCCACAGCCTCTTCCTCGGCTTCGTCTTCTCGATGATCTTCGGCCACGCCCTCATCATCTTCCCCAGCGTGCTCGGCATCCCCATCCCCTACCGGCCGCGCTTCTACGCTCACCTCGCCCTGCTGCACCTCTCCCTGCTGCTGCGCATCACGGGGGATATCTCCGGCATCCACCCCTGGCAGGCCTGGGGCGGGCTCTTAAACGTCGCGGCCATCCTGCTGTTCCTCGCCAGCACCATCCTCTCTGCGCTGGCGGGCACGCGGGTAAAGAGGCCCGAAAAAGCATGAAAAACCGGCCGCCCGCGAGGAGGACGGCCGGAAGAGAAGCGGGTTTCTGCCCTGAAGGCCCCGCCTAGACTATGCTCTTGTACCCGTCGACGTAGGCCGGGATTATCGGGTCGTAACGCACCACCGTCCCCGGATAGGGCGCGTCGATCATCTGCCCGTTCCCGACCGCGATCCCGACGTGCGAGGCGAACCCGTACCCGTAGTCGCTGAAGACGAGATCACCCGGCCCGGGAACCGAAACCGGAACCCCATAGGAATACTGCATGTAGGAGCTGTGCGGCAGGTAGATCCCAAAGTCCGAGAACACAGCCGCAACCAGCCCGGAGCAGTCCACCCCGGCCCGCGACTCACCACCCCAAACGTAAGGAACGCCAAGATAGCTCTGCGCCTCGGAGACGATGGCCTCCCCAGAGACAGTCTGCGCCTCCGCCGAACGCGACGCCATCACCGCAGCCGTCAGCGCCAGCGCCAGAGCCGCAAGCACGATTCCGAGCCTGAGCCTTACACTCACAGCCAAAAGAACGTATCCTCCCTCTCTAGCCTGCAACAGCCAGGGGAACCCTCACTCCACGGAGAGCCCCTCTCCTCTATAGCCGAGGCAGGAGGGTAACCGTTTTGAAATCTTTACGCAAACTCTCCGCAACTATTTCGCAACGACTTCGAAACACAAAACCCGCCCACTGATGCGGCAAACCGGGAATTCGGGGAGCGGGAGCATTTTAAATTTCCTTAACACCGCGGCAATTCGTGTAACAAGCGAGGATGGCTGTGGAGGATCTTTGGGTAAGGTATGCTTCGCGGGGTGAACGGAAGAGGGAGGAAGGCGTGATCGAGCATCTGGTTTTGTTCACGGCGAAGGAAGAGGCCTCCGGGGAGGAGCTGGCGGACCTCGTCGCCTCACTGCGGGCGCTCAGGGAGAAGGTACCGGGGGTGGTGGACCTCACGGCCGGGGAGAACTTCAGCGATCGGGGTGGGGGCTTCACCCACGGGCTCTTCGCGCGGTTCGAGAGCGTGGAGGATCTCGCGCGCTACCGGGAGCACCCGGAGCATCTGGCGGTGCTGGAGAAGCTCGGACGGCTCACGACGAACCTCATCGCGGTAGACTACGAGGCGTAGCGAGGAGCGAAGAGGAGGCCTCTCTGGATGGGCGGTCGGGTGGCGGTGGTACACGACCGCGGGCTGGAAGACTACGGGTTCGGCGAGGACCACCCGTTCAACCCCTTGCGCATCCGGCTCGCGCTGGAGCTGAGCGAAGCCGCGGGGCTATTCGAGGGTTACGGCTTCGTGAAGGGCGCACCGGCCACCGAGGAGGATCTCCTGCAGGTACACAGCCTCACCTACGTGAGGCTCGTGCAGAAGGCGGACGAGGTCTCGGATCTCTCGGAGCTAGTCCACTACGGGCTCAACACCCCGGACAACCCGGTCTTCCCCCGGATGCACGAAGCCTCCGCCAGGGTCGTCGGGGCGGTACTCACGGCGGCCCGGATGGTGGCCGACGGGAGCTGCGAGCACGCGATGTGCATCGCGGGGGGGCTGCACCACGCGCTGCGGTCCCGGGCGAGCGGGTTCTGCGTCTACAACGACGCGGCCGTAGCCATAGCGCGCCTGAAGCAGGAGCACCCGCACCTGCGGGTGGCCTACCTAGACACCGACGCCCATCACGGCGACGGGGTGCAGTGGGCGTTCTACGACGACCCGGAGGTGCTCACCATCTCCATGCACGAGACCGGGAGGTTCCTCTTTCCCGGGACCGGTGGCGTCGAGGAGCGCGGGAGGGGCGAGGGGTACGGTTACGCCGTCAACGTACCGCTCGAGCCGTTCACCGACGACGAGTCCTGGATCTCCTGCTTCGAGGCCGTCGTGCCCGAGGCTTTGAGGGCCTTCGAGCCGGACATCATCATCTCGCAGAACGGCTGCGACGGACACGCCCTGGATCCCCTCACCCACCTTTCGGCCAGCATGGCGCTCTACGAGCACATCCCGAGGCGGGTGCACGAGCTCGCCCACGAGCTCTGCGGCGGGCGCTGGGTCGCGCTGGGCGGAGGGGGGTACGACCACTGGCGCGTCGTCCCGCGGGCGTGGACGGCTTTGTGGGCCGCGCTCTCGCACCAGGAGCTCCCGGAGAAGGTGCCCGCCGGGTGGATCGCCCGACACGAGAAAGAAAGCCCGGTCGAGCTTCCCGTGCTCATGCACGACCCCGCGCCCGAGAGCACGCCGCGCGCGAAGGAGATAGCATACGCGAACAACAGGAACGCCGAGCGGGTGCTAGAAGAAGTCGTGAGCCTCATACACGGCAGAAAGCGAGGAGAGTAACCGGAGGTACGTGAGATGACGCAGACCGTTCCCGGCACCAAACCGGCGAAGGAGACCCGCAGCAAGGTCACGGGGGAGCCCCCCTACAAGGTCATCCTGCACAACGACGACCACACCCCCATGGACCACGTCGTCTACGCCCTGCGGAAGGTCATCCCGCGCATGAGCCTCCCGCGCGCCGTCTCCTTGATGCTCGAGGCCCACACCAGAGGGAAAGCGGTCGTGGCCCGCTGCCACAAAGAGCTCGCCGAGCTCTACCAGGAGGGGCTCCAGAACGAGGGGCTCATCGCCACCATCGAGCCTGCCTGACGAGCAGGCATATCCATGCTAACGTCTCTGTTGGATTCATAACAGATCAAGCTCCCGGTTCGTCGTGAGCCCCGGCCGTCCGGTCGGGTATGCGCGGATGCAGGCTACCATGGAAGGGATTCATGTCCACGGAAGCGCAGACGTCGTCACCAACCGGAGTAGATGAGTCGACGATGCGAAGGGCCATCGCCGCCGCGGCGATGGGCAACTGCATGGAATGGTTCGACTTCGGCACCTACAGCTACCTTGCGGTCACCATAGGCAGGGTTTTCTTCCCGTCCGGGAGCACCACGGTGCAGATCCTCTCCTCCTTCGCGGCGTTCGCGCTGTCATTCCTCATCCGGCCCTTCGGGGGGCTGTTTTTCGGTCCCCTGGGCGACAGGATAGGGCGGCAGCGCACCCTGGCCACCACCATACTGCTCATGTCCGGATCCACGTTCGCCATAGGGCTACTGCCGGGGTATGCTTCCATAGGGATTCTGGCTCCCATCCTGCTGGTCCTGGCTCGGCTGCTGCAGGGGTTCTCGACGGGAGGCGAGTACGGCGGAGCATCGACGTTCATCGCCGAGTACGCCTCCGACCGGCGCAGGGGTTTCTTGTGCAGCTGGCTCGAATTCGGGACCCTCGCGGGGTACGTGCTCGGCGCGTCCCTGGTGACCGTGCTGACCTTACTCCTGCCCCGGGAAGCCATGGATGCCTGGGGCTGGCGGGTGCCCTTCCTGGCTGCCGGTCCTCTGGGTACTATCGGGCTGTACCTCAGGCTCCGACTGGACGACACGCCACGATTCAAGAGCATGGAGCACCGTGGGGAGACCGCGGACTCGCCCCTGCGGGAGACCGTCACGCAGAACTGGAGACCGATACTGCTGTGCGTGGGGATGGTGATCGTCTACAACGTGATCGACTACACCGTCCTCTCCTACATGCCCACCTACCTCTCGCAAGTCCTGAAGATCGGAGAGGGCTCTGCACTGCTCATCGTAGTGGCGCTCATGCTCCTGCTGATGGCGCTCATAACCTTCGTGGGGCGCCTCTCGGACCGTGTCGGACGCAAGCCCATCCTGGTGGGCTCGTGTGTGGGGCTCGTGCTGCTGCCGTACCCGGCCTTCCTGATGATGTCGCAGGGACATCTCTTCGAGACGATCGTCGGGCTGCTCGTACTCGGGCTCCTGCTGGTGATGCTCCTCGGCACGATGCCCTCCGCGTTGCCCGCGCTGTTTCGAACCCGCGTGCGCTACGGCGGGTTCGCGATCGGTTACAACCTCTCCACCTCCATCTTCGGCGGAACAGCACCGCTGGTGCTCTCCGCCCTGATCGCCGCTACCGGGAGCAAGCTGGTGCCGGCCTTCTACGTGATGGCCGCCGCGCTGGTCTCGCTGGTGCCGTTCCTTCTGGCCAAAGAGACCGCCAAGGAACCGCTGGAGCAGTAGTGGAAGAGCTCCCAGCTCGCCGTCGGGAGCGTCCGCCCCACCGGGGCTTCATGCGCGCGGCACGCCCGACAGTTCGCGGCCGGCGCCACGCTCACCCTCGATTATGTGACAGTAGCCGTGCGGTCGAGGTTCCCGGGCGGGTCGCTCAAGGGCCCGCTCGTAGAGCACGTCCAGCCTGGCCTTGAACTCGGTCAGTTCGGCGATACGCCGCTCCACCTCCTCGGCCCGTCGGGCGATGACCTCCGTGACGTACGAGCAGGGCACTTCTCCCCGTTCGTGGAAGGCCAGCACCTCCCTGACCTCCCCAAGCGTCAGCCCCACGCCGCGGGCATTCTTTACGAATCGTAGCCGTGCCTCGTCCTCTTCTCCGTACATCCGGTAGCCGGAGTCCGTACGCTCCGGCTCCGGTAAGAGCCCGATGCGCTCGTAGTAGCGGATGGTCTGGGGGTTCAGGTCCAGCCTCTTCGCAAGCTCTCCGATCCTCATCCGTGACATCTCGTCCTCCTCGCATCTCGCCTTGACCTTATATCTACTGCAAGCTTTATAACCCTTACCGGCGGGAAACCCAACGAGAGGAGCGCGATGGCTCAGAAGAACATCGCTTTCACGGTCGTCGGCAAAGACAGGCTACACTGCGAGGGCTGCGAGGAGCAGGTGGACAGGGCCCTGAAGCGTTTGAGCGGAGTAAGGGAGGTCGAGGCGGACCACAAGACCCAGCGCATAGAGGTCGTCTATGACCAGGATCAGGTCAGTTCAAAGCAGATCGAGGAGAAGTTGGACCTGCTCGGCTACGAGGTAGAGTCCGGAGGAAGTTCGGCATGAGTTCGTCCGGGGACCATCGAAAAGGTCCGGCGGCCAGGACCAACGAGCCGGACGCTCCGGCGCGGGCAAACGGTGCCGGAGCCAACGGGACAGAGAGGCTGCAACTCAAGGTCGGAGGCATGAGCTGCTCTTTCTGCGTCTCCTCCATCACGAAGGCTATGGAGCGTACCGAGGGGGTGCACGAGGCGAGCGTCAACCTCGCCCACGAAGAGGCCCTGATCGAGTACGAGCCGGACAAAGTTGCGCCTGAGGCGTTGAAGCAGACCATACTCGACCTCGGCTACACCGTGCGCGACCCCGAGAAGGTACGTTCCTTCGAGGAAGAGGAAGCCGGGCTAAAGGGTAGCCGCAACCACGTGCTGGTAGCGGCGGGCTTCACAGCGGCCTCGCTCATCCTGATGATCCTGATGTGGGTCGGGGTGTTCCACAGAGGCAACCCGGTCATGTTGGTGGTGATGCCCGTCTTCGCCTTGGCTACGGTCTTCGGGCCGGGCCGGCATATCCTGGGAATGGCTTACCACAGCCTCCGGCGCGGCATCCTGAACCAGCACGTCCTCCTGGAGTTCGGGGCCTTCGCCGGGCTCGCGGGCGGTTCCTTGGGCTACTTCTTCCCGGCTTTCCCCACACCGGACTTCTTCGCGGTGGCGACCTTCATCACCACCTATCACCTGCTCTCGGAGTGGACCTCGCTGAAGGTGAGGACCCGCAGCTCCCAGGCGGTGCGCAAGCTCCTGGAGCTGGTGCCGAACACCGCCCGGGTGGTGCGTGCCGGGTGCGAGGAGGAGGTGCCGCTCGAGGAGGTCCGGCCCGGCGAGCTGGTGCGTGTGAGGCCCGGCG
>JAIMBO010000109.1 GCA_023511405.1 Rubrobacteraceae bacterium | reverse complement strand
CGCCGTCTGGCTGCAGCGCCACCCTCCCTTCCTGGTCTTTTATCTCCTTTGGTACCCCTATCGTCATCGGCATGGCGTCTACCCCTCTATATTGCTCATGACGTGCTTTATGCGGGTGTAATCCTCGAGCCCGTACATCGAGAGGTCCTTGCCGTAGCCGGAGTGCTTGAAGCCGCCGTGAGGCATCTCGGCCACGAGCGGGATGTGGGTGTTGATCCAGACGCACCCGAAGTCCAGGGCCCGGCTGACCCGCATCGCCCGCCCGTGGTCGCGGGTCCACACCGAGGAGGCGAGCCCGTACTTCACCCCGTTGGCCCATCTTATGGCCTCCTCTTCGTCGGTGAAGCGCTGGACGGTTATGACGGGGCCGAAGATCTCGTTCTGGACCGCCTCGTCCCCCTGCTCGAGCCCGCAGACGACCGTAGGGGCGTAGAAGTAGCCCCGCTCCCCCACACGCTCCCCTCCGGTCAGGACCTCGGCCCTCTCGGGCAACCTCTCGACGAACCCGCTGACCCGTTCGAGCTGGTTGGGGTTGTTGAGAGGACCGTAGAGGACCTCCTCATCCTCCGGGGAGCCGGTCTTCGTGTTCCTGGCCTGCTCGGTGAGGGCGGAGACGAGGTCGTCGTGGATGCGCGGAGAGGCGAGAACGCGGGTCGCCGCGGTGCAGTCCTGCCCGGCGTTGAAGTACCCCGCCCCGGCGATCTCCTCCGCCGCCTGCTCCACATCGGCGTCGTCGAAGACGATCACGGGGGCCTTGCCCCCGAGTTCGAGGTGCACCCGCTTGAGGTCGTCGGCGGCGCTTTTCGCCACCTCCATCCCGGCGCGCACCGAGCCGGTTATCGCTACCATCTGCGGGACCGGGTGGGCGACGAGCTCCCTCCCCGTGTCCCTGTCCCCGCAGACGACGTTGAAGACCCCCTCGGGGAGGAACTCTGAAGCTATCTCCGCGAGCATCAGGGTGGTCACGGGGGTGGTGTCGGAGGGCTTTATCACGACGGTGTTGCCGGCCGCGATCGCCGGGGCGAACTTCCAGACGGCCATCATCATCGGGTAGTTCCAGGGGGTCACCTGGGCGCACACCCCGACCGGCTCGCGCCGGATGTAGGAGGTCATCCCGGACATGTACTCCCCGGCGGACTTGCCCTCGAGACAGCGCGCCGCTCCGGCGAAGAACCGGATCTGATCGACCATCGGAGGGATCTCCTCTTCGAGGGTCAACCGGATCGGCTTGCCGGTGTTCTCCGACTCGGCCCTGACCAGCTCCTCCGCCCGCTCCTCTATCCTGTCGGCGATCCTGAGGAGCGCGAGCTGCCTCTCGGAGGGCGTCGAGTAGCGCCAGCCCTCGAAAGCCTTCTGCGCGGCTGCAAAAGCCCGGTCGATGTCCTCCCTGCCGGAGAGTGGAGCCTCAGCGAAGGGCTCACCGGTCGCAGGGTTCGTAAGCTCGTAGTAGCGTCCTGCGGCGCCCTCCACGTAATCCCCGCCGATGAAGTTCTCGAGCCTTCTCTTCTCAGGCATGCTCTCTTCTCCTTTCTCGGGCATCTCTCAGTGCTCCTCACGCCTGAACAGGAAACCTCCGACGGCCAGAAGCGCCACCACGGTCGCGGCCAGCATCACCGTCGAGAGGGCGTTTATCACCGGGCTTACGCCGCGTTTGATCATCGAGTAGATGAGCAGTGGCAGCGTGCTCGAGCCTACCCCCGCGACGAAGAACGTGATCACGAAATCCTCAAAGGAGAGGCTGAAGGCGAGCAGCGCCCCGGCGAGCACGCCAGGCATGATCTGCGGGAGCGTCACCCTCAGGAAGGTGGTTCTCGGGGTCGCACCCAGGTCCATCGCCGCCTCCTCCAGGGAGCGGTCCATCCCGGCGAGCCTGGCGCGCACGACTATCGTCACGAAGGATATGCTGAAGGCCACGTGGGCGATGATGATCGTCGTGAGCCCCAGATGAAACCCGACCGAGACAAAGAAAGCGAGAAGGCTCACCCCGACGACTATCTCGGGCATCACCGTCGCTGCGTAGATCGTCGAGTCGGCCACCGACTTTCCCCGGAAACGGTAGCGGGCGAGCGCCAGGGCGGCGAAGGTCCCGATGACCGTAGAGATGATGGTCGAGACAACCCCGACGATCATCGAGTTGTAGAAGGCATGCAGCACCTCCGGGTCATGAACCAGCTCCCCGTACCACCGGAGGGAGAACCCCTCCCAGATCTGGGTGCTCTTGGTCGAGTTGAAGGAGAAAAGCATGAGCACGAAGATCGGGGCGTAGAGAAATGCGTAGACCAGCAGCGAGACCAAAAGAAGCGCCCGCTCCGGGAAACGGCTCGTGAGCTTTTCTACCATCAGATTCCCTCCAGCTTATCTGCTCCCACCTTGCGGATGTAGGCGATGATCGCCGCCAGCATCAGCGCGCTCAGGGTCATGGCCAGCGCGCTACCGAAGGCCCAGTTTCTGGCGTTCAAGAACTGCTGCTGGATAAGGTTGCCGATCAAGACCGTGCGCGATCCGCCGAGAAGGTCCGGGATGACGAACTCACCCACCGAAGGGACGAAGACCAGTATGCTCCCCGCCAGAACGCCGGGTATGCTCAGCGGGAAAGTCACCCGCCAGAAAGTACGCCAGCGATTCGCCCCGAGGTCCTGCGCAGCCTCTTTGAGGCGTACGTCGAGCTTCTCGAGCGAAGCGTAGAGCGGCAGGATCATGAACGGCAGGTATCCGTAGACCATCCCCATCATCACTGCCTGCGGGGTAAACAGGAAGTCAACCGGTCCTCTGGTGATCCCCAGAAACTCGAGCAGATGACTCGCGATCCCGTTTCCACCCAGAATCACCATCCAGGCGTAGGTCCTGACAAGCAGGTTGGTCCAGAACGGGATCATCACCAGCAGGATCAGCAGGGTCTTCCACCGGCGGGCCTTGAAGCAGATCAGGTACGCCAGCGGGTAGCCAAGGATCAGGCAGAAGAGGGTATTGAGCGCGGCTATGACGACCGAGCGCACCAGAATGTCCAAATAGAGCGGGTCGAAGACCCGCAGGTAGTTGGAGGGATGGAAGGTGATCGTGATCCCGCCGTATATCCCACTCTCCCCGAAGGAGTAGACAAGGATGAAAAGCAGCGGCACCACGAAGAACACGCCGAGCCAGAAGCCGGCCGGGAACAGGAGCGCGACCAGCCCTCTGGACCATCTGCCCTTCTCGTCCATACTTCAGGCGCTCTTCACTTCGGTGAAGATCCGCTCGTAGAGCCGGGTCGCCTCACCGACGTCCTGCATGACCTGCAGCCGCTTCATGACGCTCTCCGGTGGGTTCCACCATGGAACCTGGCGGATCTTCTTCTTGACCAGCGGTATCGCCGCCTGGTTCGGGGTCCCGTACATGGTGTAGTTGGTAAGCGCGGCTCCCTGTTCAGGGCTCAGCATGAAGTTGATGAACTCGTAGGCGAGATCGAGGTGCGGTGCACCCTTGGGTATGCACATATTGTCCGTCCAGCGGTCCGAGGAGGGCTCGGGTATCACATAGTCAAGGTCCTTGTTCTTGAAGATGTAGAGCATGGCGTTGCCGCTGTAGTTCTGCGCGAGCAACAGGTCTCCCTTGGCGACCATCTGGTCGCCGTCGGTGTCGGCGAAGTACCCTTTGAGAAGCGGTTTCTGTTTTATGAGAAGTTGCTTGGCCTCCTCCAGCTTGCTCTTGTCTTTGGTGTTTATGGAGTACCCCAGGTGCTCCAGCGCAGCGGCTATCAGCTCGCGGGCGTCGTCGAGCATCGCGATCTTCCCCTTGAACCTGGGATCCCACATGGCATCCCAGCTCTCGATCTTCTTGCCGACCTTTCGGCGATTGTAGAAGATGCCGGTGGTTCCCCACTGCCAGGGGATGCTGTGCCTGTTGCCGGGGTCGAAAGGCAGGCTCCTGAAGTCTTTCCCTATGTTCTTGAAGTTAGGGATCCTGGAGTGATCCAGCTCCTCGAGCAGCTTGCTCTTGGCCATGATCTGTACCATGTAGTCGGAGGGCACGATGATATCGTAGCCCGTCCCCCCGGCTTGCAGTTTGGCCAGCATCTCCTCGTTGGAGGTGTAGAAGTCCTGCACTACCCTGGCCCCGGTCTTCTTCTCGAAGTCCTTTATGTTCGAGGGGGCGATGTAATCGGTCCAGTTGTAGAGGTTGAGCTGATTCTTGCTCCCACCTCCCTTACTCTCCCCCTGCTGAGCCGTGGTATTGACGGTACACCCCGTGGCTGCAACCCCAAGCCCAGCGAGGGCCCCGGCCCCGCTCAACCTGAGAAAACTCCTCCTGGATATTCTCTTCCCCGTCATCTCTACTCCTCCAGCAGCAGACAGTTGGCTGCATCCCAGGACACCTCAACCTCCTCACCCACCCGCAGTATGTCCCCATCCCGGATGTTCTGGTGGTTGACGGTGATCCTTCTTTTCTCCCGGAGCTCGACCATGTACTGGGTGCTGGAACCCATGTAGACCGCATCCCTGACGACCCCCAGGAAAGCGTTGTCCCCGCCAGCCGAGAAGCGGATCTTCTCGGGTCTCACCGCGGCGTGGGCGCGAGCCCCCGGCTCTACGCGGCGCGCGCGGATGGCGGCCTCGACGCGTAGCCCCTCATCGGTGCGCAGCAGGGCCCTCTCCCCTACGACCTCCTCGACCTCTCCCGAAAAGATATTGGTCTGCCCTATAAAGTCTGCGACGAACCTGTTCCGCGGGCTCTCGTAGAGGGTGGCAGGATCGGCAAGCTGGTAGACCCTCCCCTGGTTCATCACCGCGATCCGGTCGCTCATGGTCAGGGCCTCCTCCTGGTCGTGGGTGACGTAGACGAAGGTGATCCCGACCTCGTGCTGGAGGTTCTTGAGCTCCAGCTGCATCCCTTTTCGTAGTTTCAGATCGAGCGCCCCAAGCGGCTCGTCCAGAAGGAGCACCTTGGGCCGGTTGACGAGCGCCCGGGCGAGCGCGACCCGCTGCTGCTGCCCACCGGAGAGCCGGAAAGGTTTGCGCCCCTCGAGCCCCTCCAGCTGCACCAGCGCGCAAGCATCGGCGACCCTCTGCTCTATCTCCCTCTTGGGGACCTTTGCCTCCCTAAGCCCGAAGGCGATGTTGTCGAAGACGCTCAGGTGTGGGAAGAGGGCGTAGGACTGAAAGACGGTGTTGACCGGCCGGCGGTAGGGTGGCACGCCCCTCATCGACTTTCCGGCGACGGAGATCTCACCTTCGGTCGGTTCCTCGAAACCGGCGATCATGCGCAACGTGGTCGTCTTGCCGCAGCCCGAGGGCCCGAGCAGAGAGAAGAACTCCCCCTCGTAGATGCTGAGGGTGAGGTCCTCTACGGCAGAAGTATCACCGAACCGCTTGCATACCCCCTTGAGCTCGATGGCCGTTTTCCTCCCGGAAGGGGTTGCCTCCCGGAGATTTCCCCTGGTTTGTTTCTCTTCCACCTATTCGCTCCTCCCTTTGAAGATCTCTTTCCCACGCAGGAATTATCGTCTCATCCGGCCATCCGGCGCTCTCCGAGAAGCATGCCTGCGGCCCACTCCCCGGATTCCACGGCCCCCTCCATGTACCCACTCCACCGCGGGGAGAGCTCGGTCCCGGCGAAAAACACAGGACCACCTTTCTCCTGCAGCGCTGCCTCACCGTATCCGACCAGCGCCCCGGGAACCGGGCACCCGGCGTACCCACCCCCCGTCCAGCGCTCTTCGGCCCAGTTCACCTCCACGTAGTCCAGCGGCCGGAACGCCCGCTCCCCGAAGAGACGCCCGATCAGGCGCAGGACCCCATCCCTGCGCTCTGCCTGAGAACGACGCCCCCAAAACCTCGCATCATCGCCGAGCATGAACCCGGTGAGCACCCCGGCCCTCTCATCGGGCAGGGTGCTGTCTACGACGATCTTGCAGGGCCCCTCGTCGCTCTCGGCCCTGCCGCTCAGGCCGGCCCCCCTCCAGAACGGCTCCTCGTATACGACGTGACATTTGATGACTTCCCCCATCGGCATGCGCCGAAAGAGACCAGATAGCGCCGGGTCGAGTGGCGGATCGTAGTCGATGCCCAGGGCCATGGCGGGCGGGACGGCAACTATGACGCTCTGCGCCTCGAGCTCACCGGCACCCGAGCCAACCAAGAGCTCTCCTCCATGGCGGCGAATCGTCCGCACCGGAGCTCCGAGCAGCAGGCTCTCCCCCACCTCGCCCGCCATCAGATCGCACAGTCGCTGGGCCCCACCTTCTACCGCGTACTCCTCTGCCCCGGCCTCGAGCTCGAAGAGCCCCTGGAAGCTGCCGGTGGAGGCTATGTCGGCGAGAACGCCGAGGAGTGAGATCTCACGCGGCTCACAAGCATAGAGCGACTCCACGGCGAGGTCGAAGTAGAACAGCGCCCGGAGATCGGAGAGCCGTTCCGCCCTCCAGCTGTGAAGCGTCTGCGAATCCCACTCGCCGGCCCGCCCGGCATCCCAGGGCCTCCCGGCGGGCACCTCCCGGGCCATCTCACCCAGCTCACCGAGTGCCTGCTCTGCCTCTTCGAAAGCCCCTGGAAGATCGGGCGGCATCTCCCCCTCACCCGCGATCCTCATACCACCTACATATAAAATGTCGCATCCGGAGCTGCGTGAAGGGGCGCTCACGAGGCTAACCCCGAGCTCTTTCGCGAGCGCGGCGACCTTGTGGTGCCCGGGCCCGGCCCACTGCCCCCCCATCTCCAGCGGGATGCCCCGTACTTTCCGGCTGAACGTCCTCCCGCCCACCCTTTCCCGCGCTTCGAGCACCACCACGGAGAGACCCGCCCGCGCCAGCTTCCGGGCGGCCACGAGCCCCGCAAGCCCGGCCCCCACCACCGCGACATCGGTCCGGCGGAAACCTGCGACCATTTTCTACCCCCGGTAGCCGAGCTGGCGCTCGAGCTCGGTGAGCGCCGAGTCGGTTATCTCCGCGATCTTCGAGAGCACCTCCCGATCGGCGACGAGCGCCGGGGAGTACTGGATGACGGGCTCGTCCTTGTCGTCGAAGCGGCAGATGAGCCCACCCTCGAAGAGCTTCCTCGAGAGCACCCCCTTGAAATACTTCCTGTACTCGTCCCCTTCGAGCGGCGTCCCGTCAGCTTTCTCCGGCCTGATCTCCACGGCCCAGAAGAACCCCATCCCGCGTACGTCGGCAACGATGGGATGCCCCTCGGCCATCCGCGAGAGCTCCTCCCCGAAGTAGCCCTCCAGGTTGTGCACGTTCTCGAGCAACCCTTCACGCTCGATGATCGCCAGATTCTCGAGCGCCACCGCCGCAGAGGCCGGATGCCCTCCGAAGGTCGAGCCGTGGAAGAACATCGGCGCGTTCTGCTGCAGCGCCTTACGCACCCTCTCGCTGACCACCACCCCGCCCATCGGCAGATACCCGCTGGTTATGCCCTTGGCGAAGCTGATCATGTCCGGGACCACCCCGAAGCGCTCTATCCCGAACCACTCACCCAGACGCCCGAACGCGCAGATGACCGCGTCGGAGACGAGAAGTACGCCGTATTTGTCGCAGATCTCCCTCACCCTCTGCCAGTAGCCCTCCGGCGGGACCAGACACCCGCCGGCGTTCTGCACCGGCTCCAGGATCACCGCCGCCACACACTCCGGCGGACCGAACTCTATCGCCTCCTCTATCGCATCCGCCGCTCCCTCGGGGTCCTGCTGGGTGTTGGGGACGTGCACGAACCCGCCAGGCAAAGGCTCGAAGGGGGCCTTGAACGCCGGAAGCCCCGTCACCGAGAGCGCCCCCATCGTCGTCCCGTGGTAGGCGACCTTGCGCGAGATGAA
>JAIMBO010000108.1 GCA_023511405.1 Rubrobacteraceae bacterium | reverse complement strand
GTGAACGTCCCGCCGGAGACGTCCTCGGGGGAGAGCCGCCGCTCGCGCGCCCGTCTGACCAGGTCGTCTATCCTGCGGGCGAGCCCGACGATGCCGTAGTCGTCCGCGTCCCGGATCACGGGCACGATCAGGGCGTCCTCCAGGTCCACCGCGATCCCGACGTTTATCCGCCGTCTCAGCACGATCCTCTCCTCATCCCAGACGGAGTTGAGGATCGGATGCTCCTTGAGGCTCTCGACGGCGGCCCTGACGATGAACGGCAGGTAGGTGAGCCTCACCCCCTCCCGCCGGGCGAAGTCTTCCTTGATCCGCTCGCGCAGCGCCACCAGCCCCGTGACGTCCGCCTCGACCATCGTCCAGGCGTGCGGGGCCTCGCGCTTGCTCAGGCTCATGCGGTTCGCGATCGCCCGCCGGACGCTGTCGAGCTCGACGACGCGGTCTCCTTCCTGGACCTCGACCCGCGCGCGGGCCGGCTCCGGCGTGGGGGCGGGCCCGCGCGCGGCCTCCCGCTCGCGCACGTAGGCCTCGATGTCCTTCCTGGTGACCCTGCCGCCGATGCCAGTACCCCGGATCTCCGAGATGTCTATCCCGTGCTCGGCGGCGATCCTGCGCACCACCGGCGAGGAGCGCCTGAGCCGCAGCTCCCCGGCGTCCGGCACCCCTCCGCGTCCGTTCCCGCCGGATGCGCCGGGCCTCCTGACACGCTGTGCGGCGGCCGGTTGGGCCACGGTTCCGGCGGCCGGGAACTCCTCCGTCGGCCCCTCCGAGCGCATGTCTTCCCGCGACGAGCCTTCGGACTCACCCTCGACGGCGACGAGCGCGATCTCGGTGCCCACCTCGACGGTCTCGCCCTCGGAGACGAGAAGCTTCTCTATCCTTCCGGCGATCGGGGAGGGCAGCTCGCTGGAGACCTTGTCGGTGTCCACCTCGCAGAGGGGCTCGTCCTTCTCGATCTCCTCCCCCTCGGACTTGAGCCAGCGGGCTATCGTCCCTTCGGTCACGCTCTCCCCGAGCTGGGGCATGGTAACGGGTTTCGCCAACTCTCCCCCTCCCTAGTAGCGGGCCAGCTCGAGCATGGCCGACTCTATCCGCGCGGCATCGGGCACGAAGGCGTCCATCATCGGCCGCGCGAAGGCGGCGGCGGGTATGTCCGGCGCCCCGAGGCGCATCACCGGCGCGTCCAGCCACTCGAAAGCCTCGCGCGCCACGAGCGCGGCCATCTCCGCCGTCACCGAGCCGGTGATGTTGGCCTCGGAGATCGCGAGGAACTTCCCGGTCTTGCGCGCCGAGGCCAGGATCGTCTCCCTGTCCAGCGGGTAGAGGGTCAGGGGCTCCACGACCTCGGCCTCGATGCCGTGCTCCTCGGAGAGCTTCTTCGCGACCTCGAGCGCGGTGTGGAGCACCAGCCCGTAGGCGACGACGGTGATGTCCTCACCCTCCCGGTGTATCTTCGCCTCCCCGATCGGGACGGTGTAGTCCTCCTCGGGAACGTCCTCCTTGAGGAGCCGGTAACAGCGCTTGTGCTCGAAGAAAAGCACGGGATTGGGGTCCCGGATCGCACTCTTCAAAAGCCCCTTGGCCTCCTTCGGGAAGGTCGGGGCGACGACCTTGAGACCGGGGGTGTTGCAGAAGTACGCCTCCACGGACTGGGAGTGGTAGAGCGCCCCGCCGGGTACCACGCCGTAGGGAGCGCGGATCGTGATCGGCACGTTCCACGCCCCGTTGGAGCGGTAGTAGAAGCGGGCGGCCTCGGAGACGATCTGATCGAAGGCCGGCGGGATGAAGTCCGCGAACTGTATCTCGGCAACCGGCCGCATCCCGTTGACCGAGAGCCCTATCGCAGATCCGACGATGAGGCTCTCGGCGAGCGGGGTGTCGAGCGCCCTGTCGGGGCCGAACTCCTCCTGCAGTCCCTCGGTAACCCGGAAGACCCCACCGGCCCTCCCCACGTCCTCGCCCAGGATCAGGACGGTCTCGTCGGCGCGCATCTCCTCCTCGAGGGCGTCGTGGATGGCCTGCAGCAGATTCCTGACGGCCATCTCCTCAGGCCTCCGCGTAGACGCGCTCGAGCGCCTCCTCCGGCTCGGCGAAGGGCGCGGCCTCGGCGTACTCGACCGCCTCGTCGATCTCCGCTTTGATCTGCGCGGAGATCTCCTCCTTCTTCTCCTCGTCGAGCACCCCGACCTCGAAGAGGTAGCGCTCGAAGCGGAGGATCGGATCCTTCTGCCGCCACCTTTCGATCTCCTCGCGCTCGCGGTAGCGCCGGTCGTCGTCGTCGGAGGAATGGGCGGTCAGGCGGTAGGTCTTCGCCTCGATCAAAGTCGGCCCTTCGCCCCGCCGCGCCCGTCCGAAGGCCTCCTTTGCGACCTCGTAGACGGCGAGCACGTCGTTGCCGTCCACCGCCACGCCGGGGAAGCCGTACCCTTCGGCGCGCTTCGCGATCGAACCCGCGACCTGCAACTCCTCGGGCACCGAGATCGCATAGGCGTTGTTCTGCACCAGGAAGACGACCGGGAGCCTCCTCACCCCGGCGAAGTTCATCGCCTCGTGCCAGTCGCCCTCGCTGGTCGACCCCTCGCCGCCGGAGACGAGCACCACACCGTCCTCCCCGCGCAGCTTGAACGCCAGGGCACTCCCGACCGCCTGCGGATACTGCACCCCGACCGGCGCCGAGGCGGTGACGATCCTCAGCTCGCGGCTGGAGAAGTGACCCGGCATCTGTCGACCCGCACTGTTGGGATCCTCCTTCTTCCCGAGCAGGCTGAGAAGATGGTCGCGCGCGCTCTGCCCGAGCACGGTGGTCATCGCGAAATCCCGGTAGTACGGATACAGGTAGTCGTACCCGGGCCGCATGTTGTACGCCGCCCCTACCTGCGCAGCTTCATGCCCCTGACAGGAGATCACGAAAGCCGCCCTGCCCTGACGGTTCAGGATCCACATGCGCTCGTCCGTCCGCCGCGCCAAGAGCATGGCACGGTACATCCTGATTAGGTCACCCTCGTCGAGACCTAGCGCCTCGTGCCTGGTGCGGGTCTTCTCCACATCCACTCCTCCTGCCTCGACCTCTCGCTGAACACAAGCGGGACAGGATGCCCTTACTCGATTCTACCAGAGCCCCGGATCGCCCGACCCTCGTCCTCTCCTTGAAATATCTGGTGGAGCCCGTAAGATCGATATTCGTGTAAGCGAATCAATTTCGGGAGGAAGCGCGATGGCGGAGAGGTTCGATGTCGTGGTGATCGGGATGGGCCCCGGTGGCGAGGTGGCGGCGAGCCGTTTGATCTCGGGCGGCAAGAGGATCGCCGTGGTGGAGCGCGAGCTCATCGGGGGCGAGTGCGGCTACTGGGCGTGCATACCCTCGAAGACGCTCCTGAGGCCGCCGGAGGTGAGAAACGAGGCGCGGCGGGCCTTCGGAACGGACACCCCCGCGCTGACGCTCGAAGAGGTCTTCGATTACCGGGACTACATGATCCGCCACCTCGACGACGCCGCGCAGGTGGAGGGCTACGAGAAGCAGGGCGCGCGGGTCTTCAAGGGCGAGGGCCGCATCGCCGGACCCGGACGGGTGGAGGTGAACGGCGAGAACATAGAGGCCAGTCACATCATCGTCGCGACCGGCTCGGAGCCTAACGTGCCTCCCATCGAAGGTCTCGATGATGTCACCGTCTGGACCAACCGCGAGGTGACGACGAGCCGCGAGGTCCCCGGACGCGCCCTCATCGTCGGCGGGGGTCCGAACGGCATAGAGGCCGCCCAGTGGCTCACCCGCTTCGGCTCGGAGGTGACGATCGTCCAGTCGGCGGACCACCTGATAAACCGCGAGGATGCGCAGGTGGGCGAGCTCGCACGGAAGTACCTCGAGGAGGAGGGCGTGCGGGTGCTCACGGGCCGTAAAGCGGTCCGTGCCCGAAGAAACGGGGAGGCTGCGACCATCGAGCTCGACGACGGGACGCAGGTGGAGGCGGACGTGGTCGTGGTCGCCGCCGGGCGCACCCCGCGCACGGAGGGGATAGGCCTGGAGAACGTCGGGATCGAGCTCCAGGATGGAAGGCTCCCGATAGACGATCGCTGCCGGCTCGCCGAGGGGGTATGGGCCCTGGGGGACGTGACGGGGGTGGCGCTCTTCACCCACGTCGCCAAGTACCAGGGCCGCGTCGTCGCGGACAACATCCTTGGCAGAGAGCGGCGGGCGGACTACCGGGGCATCCCTCGTGTGGTCTTCTCGGACCCGGAGATCGCCGCCTGCGGGCTCACCGCAGATCAGGCCCGGGCGCAGGGCATCGACGCCGCCGTCGCCAGCATAGACCTCGCGGAGTCCATCGCCCGCCCCTACACCTACGAGGAGAATCCCCGCGGCACGCTCTCGCTCGTCGCGGACAGGGAGCGCGGGGTGCTCGTCGGGGCGTGGGCCGTCGCGCCTTTGGCGGGTGAGTGGATCCACGAGGCCGCACTCGCGATCCGGGCGGAGATCCCCATCGAGAAGCTCCTCGATTCGGTGGCCCAGTTCCCGACCTACTCCGAGGCGTACCTCCAGGCCCTGGAGAAGCTGGAACTCTAGGCAGCGGGACGCTGGAGGCTGAAAGTGAGCATCCAACGAACGGCGGCGGACATCGGCATAGGGAACTACGGCCTGGGAATGGCCTGGGGACCGGCCTACACCTTATTGAGGAGGTGGACGGACCTCGGCCCCGTCTCCGCCGGACTCCTCGTGGGCGCCGCGATGTCCCTCATCGTGGACGAGGGGATGACGCCCTACTTCGGCTTCAGCGCCCCCAACCGCTCCTACCCCCTCTCGACACACCTCAGGGGCTTCGCCGCCCACCTGGCTTTCGGGCTCGGCGTCGCCGCCACCGCGGAGACGCTCTACCGGCCGGGCCGCAACGCAGCCGAAAGGGGATGACCCGGAGAAGACATGCCCGTCGGACACCACCGGAACTGATGAAAAGGAGGACGAAAATGATGCCCGGACAAAGAGGCGGCAAGATGCAGAAGATCATGCCGATCGTGGGGATGACCTTCATGGCAACCCAAACCGTAACCTCGATCCTGGAGGTCGTGTACCTGATCCGTATATACAGAAAACTGAACTCCCGAAACGCCGGACAGTGAAAAGATCGAAGCGCCCCTCCCATTGACAAATTTGCTTATTCGAATATTATTTGCTTAAGCAAATTGAATGGAGGTGGCTTTATGAGCCTGAAGCGGATGAAGATCGGTGGCATGACGTGCTCCCACTGCGAGGTTGCGGTGAGTCGGGCGCTGGAGGGCGCCGGGGCGCGCGAGGTTTCGGCGGACTTCCGCCGGGGCGAGGCGGTCTTCGAGGCCCCGGAGGGGGTGGACGAGGAAGGGCTGCGGGGAGCCGTCCGGGAGGCCGGCTACGAGCCCCGTTCGCTGGAGGACGTCCGGGAGCGCCAGGCCCGGGTGGAGACCGGGGGTGGCGGTTATGACTACGATCTGGCCGTGATCGGTTCGGGCAGCGCGGCGTTCGCGGCGGCGATCCGGGCCTCGGACGAGGGGGCGCGCGTTGCGATGGTCGAGAGGAGGACGGTCGGGGGGACGTGCGTGAACGTCGGGTGCATCCCCTCCAAGAACCTGCTCGCGGCGGCGGAGGCCTACCATCGGGCGGGGAGCAACCCGTTCCGGGGCGTCGAGACCACGGCCGGGGCGGTGGACTTCGGGGCGCTCGTCGGGATGAAGTCGGAGGTGGTCTCGAAGCTGCGCAAGGAGAAGTACGAGGATCTCGCCGCGGAGTACGGGTTCGAGATCATTCGCGGAGAGGCCCGCTTCGTCTCGCCGGAGGCCATCGAGGTCGGGGGTAAAAAGATCACGGCGCAGAGTTACCTGATCTCGACGGGGGCCAGGCCGTGGGTTCCCCCGGTAGAGGGTCTCGAGGAGGCCGGCTACCTCACCTACGAGAGCGCGATGGAGCTCGATGAGCTCCCCGAGTCGCTCGTCGTCATCGGCGGCAACTACATCGGGCTCGAGATGGGCCAGCTCTTCGCCGACCTCGGGAGCCGGGTCACCATCGTGGAGATGCTCGACCGGCTCGCCCCCAACGAAGAGCCGGAGGTCTCGCGCTGGATCGAGGAGGTCCTGCGGGAGCAGGGCGTGGAGGTCATCACCTCCGCGCGGGTCGAGCGCGTCGAGGGCGGCGAAAACAACAGGCTGGTGATCGCCTCCTCGGGCGGCGAGAAGCGAAAGATCGCAGCCTCCGAGATCCTGGTCGCCACCGGCCGCCGCCCGGTGCTCGACGGGCTCGGGCTGGAGGAGGCCGGGATAGAGCGCGACGAACGCGGCGCCCTGGTGCTGGACGACGAGCTCCGGACGACCAACCCGCGGGTCTTCGCGGCGGGGGATGTCACCGGGGCCCCACAGTTCGTCTACGTCGCCGCCGCGCAGGGCACCCTCGCCGCCGAGAACGCCCTCCTCGGCGCCGGACGCGCGATGGACTACGCCGCACTGCCGCGGATCACGTTTACCACGCCGAACATCGCCGCCGTCGGCCTCACCGACGCCCAGGCGCACGAGGAAGGGTACGCGTGCGAGTGCCGGGTGCTGGACCTGGAGAACGTCCCCCGGGCCATCGTCAACCTCGACACCCGCGGGATGGTCAAGCTCGTCGCCGAGAAGGAGAGCGGGAAGGTCTTAGGGGTGCACGCCGTCGGCGAGAACGCCGGGGAGATCATCCTTGCGGGGGTGTACGCGGTGAAGTTCGGCCTCACCGTGCAGGATCTCGCCGACACCTGGGCACCGTACCTGACGATGTCCGAGGGAATAAAGCTCGCCGCCCAGTCCTTCGGGCGCGACGTCTCGAAGCTCTCCTGCTGCGCGGCGTAGAAGGAAGGAAGAGTGGGCTACGAGAAGAGAGTGCTGCCGGAGGAGATGCGGGAGCGGTTGCGGGAGGTCTTCGGGCTCCCGCATCTCGCGGAGCTCGATACGATCGGCGACCTGACCGACGCCTTCGCCCGCGAGCTTGCGGTCCCGCGGGTGGAGGATCTCGTCTCGCAGGAGAAGACCCGCCACGAGGCGCGCCTGCCCGGCGAGACCCTCCACACCCACTGCTTCGTGGACGCGCTGATGCTCCCGTTCGCGCTGCGCGGCGAGCCGGTCGAGGTCCGCTCGCAGAGCCCGGCGGGCGGTGAGGTCACCGCGCTCGTCACCGAGGACGGCGTCGAGGCGAACCCCGAAAGCGCGGTCGTCTCCTTCGGCGTGGCGAGGAGAGGAGCCGGGCCGGTCCAGGAGGTGCTCTGCCCGTACCTGAACGCCTTCCGCTCGCTCGAGGATTATGAACGGTGGGCGAAGGAGAAGGAGTCCGAGGCGATCACGCTCGCCCTGACGCTGGAGGATGCGTTCGCCCTCGCCCGGGACTGGTCCGGCGAGGGGGCGTGCTGCTAGAAGAGGAGGTGGAGACGAAGTGCCGGAAGAGAGAATAGAGGAGAGCCCGCCGCTCGCAGGGGCCAGGATCGGGAAGGAGAGCCCGGACATGAAGGTCGCGGCCAAGCTCTTCGAAGGTTTCGCCGACCCGACGAGGATGTCCATCCTCGCGTACCTGGCACGCCGCGGCGAGGCGAGCGTCTCTGAGATCGTCGAGGCCGTCGGGGCGAGCCAGCCGCGGGTCTCGGTACACCTGCAGTGCCTTGCGTGGTGCGGCTACGTGAGGGGGCGGCGCGAGGGGAGGCGGGCCTACTACGCGATATCCGACGAGCGGGTGCTCGAGATCCTCAGGCTCGGCGAGGCGCTCCTCGCGGACAACCGCGAGCACGTCGAGGCGTGCGAGATCACCGGCG
>JAIMBO010000107.1 GCA_023511405.1 Rubrobacteraceae bacterium | reverse complement strand
GCCGAGGTCAGCAGGTTCAAGGGGCTTTCGGAGATGAACCCCCAGCAGCTGTGGGAGACGACGATGGACCCGTCGCGCAGGACGCTTTTGCAGGTGACGATAGACTCGGCCGCGGTGGCCGACGAGCTCTTCACGGCGCTCATGGGCGACAAGGTCGAGCCCAGACGCGAGTTCATCGAGGCCAACGCCAGGGAGGCGAAGAACATAGATGCTTGATACGTTCTCGGGGAACATCCAGCCCCACCCCATAGAGGACGAGATAAAGGAGTCCTTCCTCTCCTACGCGATGAGCGTGATCGTCGCGCGGGCTCTGCCGGACGTGCGCGACGGGCTCAAGCCGGTGCACCGGCGGGTGCTGTATGCGATGCACGACCTGGGGCTGCAGCCGAACCGGCGCTACCGCAAGAGCGCGACGGTCGTCGGCGAGGTCATCGGTAAGTACCACCCGCACGGGGACCAGGCGGTCTACGACACGCTGGTCAGGCTCGCGCAGGACTTCTCGCTCAGGTATCCGCTCGTCGACGGGCAGGGCAACTTCGGGAGCGTGGACGGAGACTCGGCTGGGGCGATGCGCTACACCGAGGCCCGGCTCGCGCGCATCGCGACCGAGATGCTCAGGGACATAAACGCCGACACGGTCGACTTCGTCCCCAACTTCGACGAACAGCAGCGCGAGCCCGAGGTTCTGCCCGCGCGCTTCCCCAATTTGCTCGTGAACGGCGCCGACGGGATAGCGGTCGGGATGGCGACTCGCATCCCGCCGCACAACCTGGGCGAGGTCATAGACGCCACGGTGGCGCTCATAGACGACCCGGAGATGGAGGACGATAGGCTCCTCGAGTACATCAAGGGGCCCGACTTCCCGACCGGCGGCGTGATAGTGGGCACCTCCGGGATCCGGGAGGCGGTGAGGACCGGGCGGGGTTCGATCCGCGTGAGGGCCAAGGCCCACACCGAGAACATCCGGGGCAACCGCACCCAGATCGTCGTCACCGAGATCCCCTACCAGGTCAACAAAGCGCAGCTGTTGCAGAAGATCGCCCAGCTCGTCAAGGAGCGCAGGATCACCGACATCTCCGATTTGCGCGACGAGTCGGACCGCAACGGGATGCGCATCGTCATAGAGCTCAAACGCGAAGCGGTCCCGAAGGTCGTATTGAACAACCTCTACAAGCACACCCAGCTGCAGCAGAGCTTCGGGGTGAACATGGTCGCGCTGGTGGACGGCGTGCCGCGCACGCTCTCCTACAAGCAGGCCATAAAGCACTACATAGACCACCAGTTCGAGGTCGTGACCCGCAGGACCCGCTACGAGCTCGAGCGCGCCCGCGCCCGGGCGCACATCCTGGAGGGTCTGCTCGTCGCGCTCGCCAACCTCGACGAGGTCGTCGAGACGATCCGGCGTTCGCGCAGCGTCGAGAGCGCCCGCAACAACCTGATCCGCCGTTTCCGCCTGTCGGAGCGGCAGGCGCAGGCGATCCTGGACCTGAGGCTGCAGCGGCTGACCGGGATGGAGCGCCAGAAGGTCGAGCGGGAGCACCGGGATCTGGTCGAGAAGATCGAGTACCTGGAGGGCGTGCTCGCCGACGAGTCGAAGGTCTACGAGATCATCAAGGCCGAGCTGCTCGAGATAAAGGCCGCCTACGGCGACGAGCGGCGCACCCAGATCACGCTCTCCGAGGACGCGGACTTCGAGATAGAGGATCTCATCGCCGAGGAGGAGGTGGTCATCTCGATCACCGGGGCCGGCTACCTCAAGAGCGTCCCGGTCAACTCCTTCCGCAAGCAGGGCCGCGGCGGGGTCGGGGTCAACGGGATGGAGCTCAAGGAGGGCGACTTCATCGAGCACCTCTTCATCACCACGACCCACCACTACATGCTCTTCTTCACCAACAAGGGCAAGGTCTACCGGCTCAAGGTGCACCAGCTGCCCCGGATGAGCCGGACGGCCCGCGGACGCCACGTGGCCAACCTGCTGCCGCTTTCGCAGGACGAGCACATAGCCGCGGTCATCGCGACCAGGGACTTCGGCGAGGCGGAGTACCTGCTCTTCGCGACCCGGCGCGGGATCGTGAAGAAGACCGAATTCTCCGAGTACAACACGCCGCTGAAGAACGAGGGGATCATCGCGATCAAGCTCGCGGAGGGCGACGAGCTCATCGACGTGCGCCACGCCTCCGAGGGCGACGAGGTCATCCTCGTCACCCGGGAGGGCAAGGCGCTCAGGTTCCGCCAGGACGAGGCGCGGGCGATGGGCCGGGCCACGGCGGGCGTCAAGGGGATAACCCTCAAGGAGGGCGATGCCCTCCTCTCGATGGACGTCATCTCCGACGATGCCGCGGATCTCTTCTTGATCACCGAGAAGGGGTACGGCAAGCGCACACCGCTCTCCCAGTTCAGGACGCAGGGCCGGGGAGGGCAGGGTGTGATCGCGATGAAGACCGGGGAAGAGAGGGGCCGCCTCTCCGGCGTGCGGGTGGTCAAACCGGACTTGCACGAGCTCGTTATAGTCTCTAACCTTGGGACGACCATACGCATAGACGCGGGCTCCGTCTCCCGGCAGGGGCGCAGCGCCCAGGGCGTGCGGGTGATGAACCTGCACGCCGGGGATTCGGTGAGCGCCGTGGCGAAGGTGGTCGCCTCCCGCAGCGCTTCGGGAGGGGAGGCTGGAGCCAGCGACGAGCTTTCGTTGGAAGAGATCGTCGGCGAGGAGCCCAGGGGAGCGTCGGAAGCGGGACCTCCCGAGGCCGATCGAACGGAGGAGTAGAGAGATGGAGAGCTGTGACGGCGTCGTCGAGTGCACGGCCCTCGTCCTTGCCGAGAGCTGCACGGAGTTCGATGGCCGTCTGACCCTCTTCGGGGTACTGGATGAGATCGTGACCGGGCCCGACGGGTCGGCTTCCTTCGTCGTCTACGCCAAATTCGAGGGGTGCGAGCACGCCGGGGGAGAGAGGCGGACGTCTCGCATCCTCGTCACCGACGATGACGGGTCGATGGTAGAGGAGTCGGACGAGTTCGACATCTGGCTCGACGGACCGGAGAACTCCGCCACGGTAGTTGCCGCCTTCGATCTTCCCGAGGGGCTCGAGCGGGAGGACGAGGTGCTTTGGATCGAGGCCGTGCTGGACGGCGAGACCGTGGCGCAGACGGCGCTCCCGGTCCGCGAGAGGTACAGCGTATGAGAAAGAGAACGCGAGGGTCCGCTCCGGCGGGTCTCTCCGTTTCGATATAGCGAGGGAAAGTATGCCCGAGGATCTGGCAATCTTCATCGACTGGGAGAACATCTACATCTCCACGGTTACCGAGTACAACGCAAAGCCGAACGTCTCGGCGATCCTGGAGAAGGCGCGGGAGTTCGGCAGGATAGTCTCCGCGACGGCCTACGCCGACTGGACCGACGGGGACTTCAGGAACGCCCCGCCCACGCTCTATTCGAACGGGATCGCACCGCGCTACATCTCTGCCCGTTACTTCCCGGGTGGAAAGTCCTCGAAGCGGCGCACGAACTCGATAGACGTGATGCTCGCGGTGGAGTGCTCGGACTTTCTGCACAACCACCCGCAGGTGGGCACCTACGTGCTCGTGACCGGCGACGGGGACTTCATCCCGCTGGTGAACCTGCTCCGGAGCCAGGGCAAGACGGTGGTCGTGATCGGGGTCTCAGAAGCGGCCTCCTACCACCTGATCGAGTCGGCGGACCACTTCATCTCCTACGCCTCGCTGCTCGAGGAGGAGCGGGCGGCCAAAGCCCGCGACCGGGAGAAGAAGAAGCAGTTCGACCCGTTCAAGGAGCTCGTGCGCGCGGTCGAGGCGCTAAAGAAGGGGAACAAGGCGCGCGTGCTCGGGCAGGTCAAGCAGCAGATGATCGTGCAGCTCGGATCGTTCGACGAGCGCGAGGCGGGCTTCAAGAAGTTCAAGGACTTCGTGGTCGAGGCCGAACGCCGGGGGCTGGTGAATACCGTGGACCAGGACATGGAACTGCAGGTCTACCTGCCCGGTGAGAAGCTTCCCGAGCAGGGCGGACGTCCCGAGGATGACGGTGACAAGCACGATCGCGAGGAGGAATCCGAAGAGCGGGACATCGAGAGGGAGGGGCTGGACCTTTACGAGGACCTCACGCCTTATGAGCTCAAGACCATCTGTGAGCGGGTGGACGATCTGGGAGAGAGGGCCTCGATGGTCGAGATCGTCGGCAGCATCCGGGAGCTGGACGAGCGCGGGGAGCTGGAGCTCTCGGAGGAGGAGATCGAAGAGGTCGTGGAGGCTCTTCTGGAGGCCGGCTACCTGGAGAAGGTCCGGGCCAAGCCCTACGGAGCCGCCCTCTCCAGCATGAACTTCTACAGGCTGAACAAAGACCTCAAAGAGGTGAAGAACATCCTGAAGAGCGCGGCCTGAGACCCCTACCGCAGGGCTCAGTCCGCCAGCCGGTAGACCGTGAGGTTCGCGAAGAACAGGGCCACGGCCATCTGAGCGAGCGAGAGGGCGAACGTCTCGATGTCCTGCAGGACGCTGGCGTCGAGCATGAGCCGGAACGCCAGGATGAGGCCGAAGCCGATCACGAACCACAGCCCCGCCTTGACCATGTATCCCCGGGTCTTCTCCCGCCAGATCGCCATCCCGAAGAGCGCCGGTACGTAGAACGCGATCGCGAACGGTACGAAGTGCGATATGCCGTTCAGTATGCTCAGGATCATCTCCATGAACCACATTCTATACCAAAGTGCTTACATCAAAGGTGAGAGGTTACTGGAAAAATCCGGATGTCTTGTGTAATCTGAGGAGTCACCGCGTTTGGAGTCTTCTCTGAGGGGTCTGTCGAGATGGGAATAAACCAGAGGGTTTCGCTCAGGAAGTTCAAAGATGACATACGCAGGTGGGTGGAGGAGGGGAGGTCGGACGAGTGGATCGCCAGTGCTCTCGGGACGAGCGCTTCGTCGGTCCAGTCCTTCAGGTCCCGCAACGCCATCTACCGGAGGGAGATAGTCTCGACGGTCTATGCTCCCAGGGAGTACAGCCAGTACGAAGGGGTTCTCGAGAGGGAAGCGGGGCCCCCGGAGCGGGTGGGGGTATGGTTCGATCCGGCCGTGGCCGACGACAAGAGATGGAAGGATGTCTGGGAGGAGGCCGGGGAGGTCGAGGTCCGCGTCACGCCGAGCAGGATAGTGCTCGTGAAGAAGGCGAGTAATCGCACCCGTACCTGAGGTATATAATTTTTCCAGAGGGGTCGGGCCGCCCGACCCGCCGCTGTGTCCGCGACGGGCGGATGCAGAGGAAAGTCCGGACTCGTAGCAGAGGCCGCCTGGGCTAACAACCCAGGGGGCGGTGGGCGCAAGCCCACCGTCACGTCAAGTGCAACAGAGAGTAGACCAGCCGATGGCCGGGGTATCGGAACCTCCCGGCACAGGTGATGGGTGAAAGGGTGGGGTAAGAGCCCACCGGCGGTAACCCGTAAGGGTGCCGGCCAGGTAAACCACCGGTGCGAGCAAGCCAAATTTGTCCGGTTTATTCCGGGCATGGTAGGCGCGGCCCCTCCCAGAGGGGCCCGGAGGGGGAAGTTCCCTTCCGGAGATGGATGGCGGGTTAGAACAGAATCCGGCTTACGAGGCGGCCCGGTCCCCTTTCTTCGGCGGAGAGGCGAGAGGTGGCGGTATCCCGGTCACCGTTTGGGATGAAGACCGGAAAATGCGTTCACAGCCTGGTGGCGAACGGTACTTTATACTGCACGGGTGTCATGATGTTCGCTCAGAAGTCGCCTAGAGGGGAGAAGAGGTGTCGAGCATAGCAGCTGCCTGGAAGAAGTTACCCTGGTGGGTCGAACCGATGACCGTGGTCATCGTCCTGGCGGGGTTTGGCATCTACTCGTTCATCGTCGTGGTCTTCGCCCAGCACAGCAGCTACCACGATCTGCTGTCTCCGTTCTACTCTCCCCACGTCAATTCGCCGGTGAGCTGGCTCTCGCCGGCGATGCTCGTCGCATGGATACCGCTCGGGTTCAGGATAACCTGCTACTACTACCGCAAGGCGTACTACAGGGCGTTCTTCTGGGACCCGCCGGCTTGCGTGGCCCGGGCCCAGAATCTGGAGCCCAGGCACAGCTACAACGGTGAGCGGGGCTTCTTCGTGTGGAACAACATCCACCGCTACTTCCTGTACGCCTCGAGCATCGTCGTCCTGTTTCTCTGGTACGACGCGATAAGGGCATTTTTCCCCGGCGGATCGTTCGGTTTCTCCATCGGTTCGCTCATACTCCTCATAAACGTGATACTCCTATCCATGTACACTGGGTCCTGCCATTCGTTCAGGCACCTCATCGGGGGAGGCAAGGACTGCTACACGTGCATAAGGGGCGGCATGGCCCGCCGCAAGGCCTACGGGTGGGTGAGTCGGCTCAACACCCGGCACTCACTGTGGGCCTGGCTCAGCCTGTTCTCGGTTCTCATCGCCGACATTTACATCAGGCTGCTCATAGCGGGCGTTATAACCGACATAAGGATCGTCTAGCGAAAGGGGAACTCAGGTGGAAGGCAACGGACATTCCGGGAGCACTGCCCGCGAGGAATACGAGGTGCGCGAGCACGACGTTCTGGTCATCGGGGCTGGTGGCGCCGGTCTGCGGGCCGCGATCGCCGTGGCCCAGAAGGGAATGTCCGTGGGGGTCGTCACCAAGAGCCTCTTGGGCAAGGCGCACACCGTCATGGCCGAGGGTGGGATAGCCGCGGCCCTCGGCAACGTCGATCCCGATGACAGCTGGGAGCAGCACTTCATCGACACGATGAACAGCGGCAAGTTCATCAACAACTGGCGCAAGGTCGAGATCTACGCAAAGGAAGCCCCGGCCGGCGTCATAGAGCTCGAGCAGTGGGGGGCGCTCTTCAACCGCACGGAGGAGGGCAAGATCCACCAGCGCCCCTTCGGAGGGCACACCTACCGCAGGCTCGCCCACATCGGCGACCGCACCGGGCTCGAGATGATCCGGACCCTGCAGGAGAAGCTCCTGACCACCGACGCCGAGGTCTACATGGAGACCACGGTGACCAAGCTGTTCAAGGACTCTCAGGGCAGGATATCCGGAGCCCTCGCGTACACCCGCGAGTCGGGGAAGTTCATCCTCTTCAAGACCAAGGCGATAGTCATGGCGACCGGAGGATGGGGCCGCATCTACAAGGTCACCTCGAACTCGTGGGAGGGCACCGGAGACGGCATCTTCCTGGCCTACGACGCCGGTGCGGAGCTCGTGGACATGGAGATGGTGCAGTTCCATCCCACGGGGATGGTCTGGCCTCCCGGTGTGCGCGGCATCCTGGTGACCGAGGGCGTGCGCGGCGAGGGTGGAATCCTGAGAAACGCCAACGGCGAGCGCTTCATGGAGCGTTACGATCCCCAGCGGATGGAGCTCTCCACCCGCGACGTGGTGGCGCGGGCGAACTACACCGAGGTGCAGGAGGGAAGAGGTACGCCGCACGGCGGTGTCTACCTGGACATCACACACCTCGGGTACGACGAGATCATGAAGCGGCTGCCGACGATGCACGAGCAGTTCCTCAAACTCGCCGACGTGGACATCGCGAAGGAGCCGATGGAGGTCTTCCCTACCGTCCATTACAACATGGGCGGGCTCAAGGTCGAACCCGAGAGCTGCGCGACGACGATCCCGGGGCTCTTCGCCGCAGGGGAGGTCGCGGGCGGTCTGCACGGTGCGAACCGTCTCGGTGGCAACTCGCTCGGCGACCTGCTCGTCTTCGGACGCAGGGCCGGAGAAGGAGCCGCTGAGTACGTCGGGCATAGCACGCACGCCGCCGGAGCCCCCGACGAGGAGGTGCAGGAGGAGATACGGCGGGTGCTGGAGCCACTCACGAAGAAGCCGAGCGACCGCGACGAGAGCCCGTACCTTCTGCAGGAGGAGCTGCAGGAGGCGATGATGCAGCA
>JAIMBO010000106.1 GCA_023511405.1 Rubrobacteraceae bacterium | reverse complement strand
GCCATGTAGGCGTCGAACTGCTCCGGGATCAGAGTGCCCTCCTCGTCGTAGATCTTGGAGAAGGGCACGTCCTTCCCAAACTTCTGCGCCCACTCCTTCCAGGAAAGCTTGAGCGTCGGAAGACGCGCCGCGTGGACGTGGGCGTCTATGAGCGGGATCCCCTCGAGCAAACCTCCCCCTCTCTCTAGTTCGGCATACGGAGCACGGGCTTTATCACGCTGCCGCCCTCTGCCTCTTCGGCGGCCCGGTTTATCTCGTCGAGCTCGTAGAATTCGATCAGGCGGTCGAACGGGAAGCGCTCCTGGGCGTAGAGCTCTATCAGGCGCGGGATGAAGATGTCCGGGACCGAGTCCCCCTCGACGATCCCCCGCACCGTCTTCCCCGGCAGCAGGAGGTCGTTCATGTCCAGGCTGACCTCCGTCCCGAGCCGGGCCGCCCCGATGAGACCGCAGACCCCGAGCGTCCCGAGGGCGTCGACCGCCTGGCGGAAGACCGCCGGCACGGCCGTCGTCTCGATCGCGTAGTCCGCACCACCCCCGGTGATGCGTCGGATCTCCTCGACCGGGTTCGCCTCGTTCGCGTCCACGGTGTGCGTCGCGCCGAGCTCCCGGGCGAGCTCGAGCCTCTCCGGGCGCACGTCCACCCCGACGATCGTCGCGCACCCGGCGACCCGCGCGGCCATCACCGCGCTCAGGCCCACCGCACCGGTCCCGAAGACCGCGATGCTCGTACCGGCCTCCGGATGCAGCGAGTTCAGGACCCCGCCGGCTCCCGTCTGGATTCCGCACCCGAGCGGCCCCAGTATCTCGAGCGGTACGTCCGCATCCACCTTCACCACGTTACGCTCGGTCGCGAGCGCGTAGGTCGCGAAAGAAGACTGCCCGAAGAAGTGCCCGTGCACCCCGCCCCCGATGGCGTTCGTCTTGTCGAGCCGGGCCCCACCGAAGTTGAGGGCGAAGAAGTTCTCGCAGTAGGAGGGTTTCCCACGCTGGCAGCTCGTACAACGCCCGCAGGAGGCGTAGGTGAGGACCACCCGGTCCCCGGGAGAGACCTTCGTCACCCCCTCCCCCACCCTCTCGACGACCCCGGCCCCCTCGTGGCCGAGCACCGAGGGCAGCGGTACCGGGTACCACTGGTCGCGGCAGATGAGGTCGGTGTGGCACATCCCGGCCGCGACGACCCGCACCAGCACCTCTCCCTCCCGCGGCTCCTCCAGCTCGAGCTCCTCCACCCCGAACGGCCTCTCCTTCTCCCGGACCACGGCAGCGGTTATCTTCATGAACCTCCTCCTTTCCTGTGCTCTACTCATCTTACCCGTCCCCGCGCCCCCCGCTACACGAGCTCGTCCTCCTGTTGCGGAAACTCGACCTCCGGCTCGGGTTCGCGCAGCTTGAAACGCTGTATCTTGCCCGTGACGGTCTTCGGCAGGTCTTCGACGAACTCGATCATGTGCGGGTACTGATAGCGCTTGAGGCGCCCCTTGCACCACTCCTGCAGCTCTGCGACGAGCACCTCCGAAGGCTCACGTCCCTCCCGCAACACGACGTACGCCTTAACCCGCATCAGACCGCCGACCGGCACACCGACCGCCGCCGCCTCGACCACCGCCGGGTGCTCCCCGAGGGTGTTCTCGATCTCGACCGGCGAGACCCACAAACCCCCTACCTTGATCATGTCGTCCGCCCGCCCCTCGTACCAGAAGAACCCGTCCTCGTCCTGCCGGTACCAGTCCCCGGCGAACAGCCACTCCCCCTTCATCGTCTTCTTGGTCTTCTCGTGGTTGCGCCAGTAATACGCCGCCGCCGAATCCCCCTTTACGTACAGGTACCCGGCCCCGCCGGGCTCCACCGGACGCTCCTCCTCGTCGAGTATCTTCACCTCATAACCCGGCACCGGGACCCCGCTTGAGCCCGGCTTGAGCTTCTCGGGCGTGTTGGAGAGGAAGATGTGCAGCATCTCCGTCGAGCCTATGCCATCGAGTATCACCGACCCGAACGTCTCCTTCCACCGACGCCAGACGGAGGCCGGTAGCGCCTCGGCCGCGGAGGCACACAGCCTTATCGAGGACAGGTCGTACCGCTCCGCCCCCGGATGGTTCAGGATGGCGTTGTAGAGCGTGGGCACGCTGAAAAAGAGCGTCGGCCGGTAGCGCTCGATGGTCGAGAGTACAGACTCGGGTGTCGTCTTCCCCGGCAGGAGCACCGTCGAAGCTCCAGCCCAGTATGGGAAGGAGATGTTGTTCCCAAGCCCATAGGCATGGAAGAGCTTGGAGGCGGAGAAGGTTATATCTGATTCTGTGATCCCCAGAACGTCCTTCGCGTACGTCTCGCAGGTGTAGATGATGTCATGCTGCAGGTGGACGGCCCCTTTGGGTCTTCCCGTCGAACCGGAGCTGTACAGCCAGAACGCAGGATCGTCCCTGTGCGTCCTCGCCGGAGAGAGCTCACCCTCCCCTTCCCAGAGCAGCTCATCGAGCCTCCTCGTGCCCTCGACGCTGCCGTTGGCCACGATGACCTCGACCGGTTCCCCGTACCCCTCGAGGCCCTCCCTCACCTTCCCGTAGAGCACCTCGTCTACAACCACCGCACGAGCGCGGCTGTCCTCGACGAAGAACCGGTAGTCGTCGGGCTGGAGAAGGGTGTTCACCGGAATAGGGACCGCGCCCATCCGCATCGCCCCGAAGAAGACCACAGGAAAAGCCGGTGTGTCGTTGAGGACCATCAAAACCCGGTCTTCCTGCCTTATCCCCAGGGCCCTGAGTGCACGTCCGAACCCGTTCATGCGGCGCGCAAGTTCCCTGTAGGTCACCTCCTCATCGCCGCAGCGGATCGCGACCTTCTCCCCCCGTCCAGCCTCCAGGTTGCGGTCTACCAGCTCGCTCGCGTTGTACCATTGTGGTATATCTATCATTCGATTCCACCTCGTTCGTTCAGGTAGAACGCCGGACGACGACGGACTTGGTCTCGGTGTAGTATTCGAGTGCCTCGATACCGTGCTCCTTACCGTAACCGGACTGCTTCCATCCTCCGAAGGGGAGCTCGTCGTAGACGATCTGGGGCGAGTTGATCCAGGTGTATCCAGCCTCCAGGCGTTCTGCGGCCTCGGTGGCCCGGTCGAGGTCGGCCGTCCAGACGGAGGAGCCGAGGCCGTAGACGGAGGAGTTGGCCCGTTCGATGGCCTCGTCGAGATCCGAAACCTTCCAGATGGGAAGCGCGGGCCCGAAGACCTCCTCCGTCGCGACCCGGGAGTCGTGGGAGGGCTCAAGGAGCAGGGTCGGCTCGTAGAAGTTTCCCTTCTCGCGGCCATCGGGGCGCTTCCCCCCCACGAGGACCTCCGCCCCGGAGGATACAGCGTCCTCTACCTGCCCTTCGATCAACTCACGCTGGCGCGGGGTGTGGAGGGGACCTATCATCACGCCCTCCTCGGTCCCGGGTCCCACCCTGAGCCGCCTCACCTTGCCCACGAGCTTCTCCACGAACTCCTCGGCCACGCTCTCGAAGATGTAGAGCCGCTTCACCGCCAGGCAAGCCTGCCCGCAGTTGAAGAAGCGGCCCACGCTGGCGGCGCTCGCCGCCCGGTCGAGGTTTGCATCGTCACAGACGATCATGGGGTCCGAGCCGCCGAGCTCGAGGGTGGCGCGCTTCAGCTCCCCGGCCGCGAGCGCGGCGAGCTTCCTTCCGACCGGGGTCGAGCCGGTGAAGGCGACCTTACGTACCAGCGGGTGCTCCGCGAGCGCCTGCCCGGTGGTCGGCCCGTCACCTGTGACAACGTTGAAAACCCCCGCTGGCAGCCCGGCCTCGTGCATGATGCCGGCGATCCGGAGCGTGGTCAGCGGCGTCGTCTCGGCGGGCTTGGCGACCACGGCGTTCCCGGTTATGAGCGCCGGCCCGAGCTTGTTTCCCAAGAGCGTCGTCGGGAAGTTCCACGGCACGATCGCCCCGACCACCCCGAGCGGACGTCGCAGGATCATGCCGTAAGTACCCTCGTCCAGGTCCGGCACGTACCCGCCCCGGATGTTCCTGGCGAGCCCGGCGTAGTGCTCGAGCGTGAGTACGAAGCGCCGGATCTCGATCCTCGACTCCCGCAGCGGCTTGCCCTGCTCGGCGGTGAGAAGCGGTGCCAGCTCGTCCCGCCTCTCCATCACCGCCCGCGCCGCTTCCGCAAGGATGTCCCCGCGCCGCGAGGCCGGCATACTCTGCCACCCGGCAAGCGACTCCCGCGCATTCTCCACCGCCCGGTCCACCTCTGCGTCCCCGCAGAGGGGTACCGTGTCCACCTCCTCCCCACTCGCCGGGTCCACGACGGACATCCTCTCCACCCCCGTGATCCCGGCGTACTCCCCACCGACGAACGGCTCAGCCATACACTTCCTCCACGCCGTTGTGATCCCTGTCACTCCTCAATCAGTTTAACCGAACGGTCAAACCACCGTCAACTGAACGATCAGTCAAAAACTGGGGCGTGCGGGAGGGTATCCTCTTACGAGGCATCAGGAACAGAGGAGGTTTTGCGGTTGGAAGACGAGAAGTACCGGGCTTCGGCTTTTCTGGAGGTTGCTGGGCTCGAGCTCGATGAGGTGAGCGGGAGGAGGGTGCGGGGTCACATCGAGCTCGGCGAGCGGCACCACACGCCGTGGGGGGTGGTGCACGGCGGGGTGTACACGACGGCGGTCGAGAGCGCGGCCAGCGTGGGGGCCTCGGCTGCGGTCGAGGAGGACGGGATGTTCGCCGTCGGGGTGCACAACGCCACGGATTTTCTGCGTCCGATGCGGGAGGGTCGGGTCGAGGTGGTGGCTGAGCCGATCCAGCAGGGCAGGACGCAGCAGCTCTGGCAGGTCGTGATCACGCGGGCGGAGGACAGCAAGGAGGTGGCTCGCGGGCAGCTCAGGCTGCACAACGTCCCGCTCGACGGGGACAAGAGATGAGGGTCGGCTTCATAGGGCTCGGGATCATGGGGTGGCCCATGGCAGAGAACCTGGTGCAGGCCGGCTACGACCTCACCGTCCACAACCGCACCCAGAAAAAAGCACAAGAGTTCGCCAAAAACACCGGTGCACGGCTCGCAGAGAGCCCAAAGGAGGTCGCTGAAAGCAGCGACATCCTCATCACCATGCTCCCTGGCCCGCCGGAGGTGGAGGAGGTATTCCTGGGGGAGGGCGGCCTGATCGAAGGGGCGGGTACGGAGACCCTCCTGATAGACATGTCCACCTCCTCGCCCATGCTCGCCCGTAAGATTGCCAAAGTCGCACATGAACAGGGAGCCTCCGCGCTCGACGCCCCGGTCTCCGGGGGGGACGTGGGGGCGAAGGAGGGGACCCTCTCGATCATGGTCGGAGGAGAACAGGAGGACTTCGAGCGGGCAAGACCCCTCTTCGAAGTAATGGGCAAGACCATAACCCACGTCGGGCCCTCGGGGGCCGGGCAGGTTGTCAAGGCGGCGAACCAGATCGTGGTGGCGCTCACCATAGAGGCGGTCTCTGAGGCTTTGGTTCTGGGGGAGAGAGGAGGGGTCTCAGCGGAGAAGATCCTGGAGGTTCTCTCGGGGGGTCTGGCTGCGAACAGGGTGATGGAGGTCAAGCGGGAGAAGTTCCTATCTCACGTCTTCGAGCCCGGTGGCAAGGCCCGCCACCATCACAAAGACCTCGGGATAGCGCTCGATACCGCCCGTGAGTACGGGGTCGTGCTCCCGGTCACGGCGATAGTGGACCAGCTCTTCGCCGCGCTCGAGGCGCAGGGCAGGGGCGACCTCGACCATTCGGCGCTCCTCGTGCTAGTCGAGGAGATGAGCGGGATCAGCCGGAGAGGAGGGTGAGAAGCAGCACCCCCGTGCACAAAAGAGAGCCAGCAAACACCAACCCAGCCTCCCTTCCCCCTCCCTCCCTCGCCTCCGGCAACAGATGTGAGGCTCCAAGGTAGCAAAGCACCCCTCCCGCAGCCCCGCTCATCATCCCCACCTCCCCCTCACCAGGCGTAGAGAAAACCAGCGTCAGCGCCGCTGCCGCCGGCACCACCAGCCCCAAAAACACCGCTACACAGACGACCTTCATTCTGCCCGTCTCAGATCCGGCGAGAACCGCCCCGAGCGATCCCCCTTCGGGGATCTTGTGCGCCATCACCCCAAGGCCAATCCCTCCCGCCGCAACCGCCGATGCCCCAGCTCCTGCCGCCACGACGAACCCCTCGGCCAGGTTGTGGAGTGCAAAGCCGATCACGAAAGGGAAAAGTGCGGTGGCCCCTCCCACCTCCATCGGCCGGGTGGTGGTAGCGGTTTCATCGGGGTGATGGTGGCCTCCGGAGAATCCTTCGAGGAGCGCCATGATCGCAAACGCTGTGGCGAAGCAGGCTATGGCTTTTGGGCCCGCCGCCTCGACGCTCTCGGGCAGGAGGTCGGCGAAGGCGAAGGCGAGGATGATCCCCGCTGCGAGGGCGAGAAGGCAGGCTCTGGCTCTCTGGGTGATCCTGCCACCAAGGAGCCCGAAGAGGCTCGCCCCGCAGAAGCCCGCTCCGGCGAGTGAGGCCGCGAAGAGAGCATCCACCTCAGGATACCTCGCGCAGTCTCCCGGTCTCTACCTCGTAGACAAATCCCCGGATGGAGTCTTTGCGCGGGATGAACGGGCTCGCCTGGAGGCGCCGGATCGACTGCCGGACATCATCCTCCGGGTCCCCGAAGGACTCCAGCGCGAAGGGCGGCCTGATACCGGTCTCCCTCTCGATCTCGGATCTCGCCTCGTCGTCCCTGAAAGAGGTCATCCCGCAGCCGGTGTGGTGGATCAGCATGACCTCCTCGGTCCCGAGCATCCGCTGAGAGATGAGCAGCGAGCGGATCGCGTCCTCCGTGATCACACCGCCGGCGTTGCGGATCACGTGCGCCTCCCCCTCCTCGAGCCCGAGGATCCTGTGCACGTCTATCCGGGCGTCCATGCAGGCGACGATGGCCACCCTGCGTGAGGGCGGCGCCGGCAGATCACCCCTGTCGAACTGCCTGGCGTAGCGCTCGTTGTTCCGCAGAAGCTCGTCTATCACGCTCATCCTGATTCGAACCTCCTCTCCGGACGGAGGAGGGGCGGGAGCCGGCTCCCGCCCCTCCTGCAAACCCTCCCGACCTCACACTCAGGCGAGTGGGGATCCGTTGAGCTCTACCGCACCCGAGACTTCGACCGGACGACTCAGGATATCGAAGACCGGGCAGTGCTCATCGACGAGCCGTGAGAGCTCCTTCACCTTCTCGGGCTCGGAAGGGCTCTCGATCCGGACGCGGTAGCGCACCCGCTCGAAACCCGGGTGGACCTCCTCCGAGACCCCGAGGAAGCCCCGCGGATCGAGATCACCCTCCGCCTCCACCTCGACTCTATCGAGCTCCACGCCGGCCTGCGCCGCATAGACGGAGTAGACGATCTCCTGGCAGGTGGCGAGCGCGGCGAGCACGAGCTCTACGGGGTTCGGACCGGCGTTGGTACCGCCGAGATCCTCGGGTTCGTCCACCGTGAGGTTGAAGTCTCGTATCTTCGTCTCGGTCCTGACACCCTCCGCCAGCCTGCTCTGTACGGAGAACGTCTGCGAAGCCCTCTCCAGAGATGCGAGCTGGCTCCGCAGCTCCTCTACTTTCTGCAACAGGTCGGTCAAAAGATCCCTCCTCCTTTCGATCCCGGAATTTTCTGCGTCCGAGCAGGCCCATCCTTCGGACAGACCAGCACGGAGAGACCCCGGCTCAGAGCCAGATGTCCGAGGTGCAGTCCCCGCCGGGATAGCGCATCTCGTGTGCCCGGGCGGGCCCTGCGGGCTCGGCGCCGAAGTCCACGTAGAAGTCCTCGTCCACCTCCATGCCGCCGTTCTCGGGGTCGCAGTTGACCTTGAGCAGGTAAGAACCGGTCTCGGCGAGCTTCGGGTAGAACTGGTTGTCCCAGGAGCTGTAGAGCGAGTTGGTAACGTAGAGCCGCCTGCCGTCCAGGCTGAGCTGGAGCATCTGCGGACCGCCCTCGAGCTTCCGACCGGCGACCTCCTGCCCCTTGCCCAGAAGTCCTCCGAGCCACACCTGCCCGGTAAGCCGGGGGTGCGAGGGGTCGGAGATGTCGTACTGCCTGAGGTCCCCGTGCAGCCAGTTCGAGAAGTACAGGTAGCGGTCGTCCATCGA
>JAIMBO010000105.1 GCA_023511405.1 Rubrobacteraceae bacterium | reverse complement strand
GTCTACGAGTGGGATCGTGACCCCGAGCTCGCGGCCTGGAACGGGCGTCCGCCGCTCTCGATCTCGCTGGAGGCCGCGCGCAGGGACTATCTCGCCCGCTGGCGGGAGCCGGGGGTCAGGACCTTCATCATCGAGGCGGGCGGGGAGCCTGTGGGGATGGCTACCCTGTACGACTTCAGGAACGGCGGGTGCGACCTCGGCATCAAGATAGGCCCCAAAACCGAGCGCGGGAAGGGGTATGCGAGCGAGGCCGTCAGGCTCCTCGTGGAGTACGCGTTCAACGAGCTCGGGCTCAGGGTGGTGCGGGGATCCACGCTCGCGCACAACCACCGCATGCAGCGGGTCTTCGAGAAGTGCGGCTTCCGCGAGGTGGGGGATGGTGCCCTGATCAGCCGCTTCGACAACCGCCGCTACACCGAGCTCTTCTACGAGCGGCGTAGAGAGGGCACCTGAAATCTATCCTTCTCCGAGGCTTTCCTCGAGGAACCTTATGACCTTCGGCCAGGAATCCGCGCTGGCCCGGGCGTTCGCCTCCATGCTGCCCCCGTGCAGCAGCGGTCCCGTCCTGTTCGTAACCGCGGGCAGGTACGGAACGCCTATGGAGTGCCCCGCCCCCTCGTAGCACAGGTGCTCGTGACGGAAGGGATGTCCCCGGGACTCCATGCGGGCGATCGCCAGATCGGCCAGCCGGTTCGAGGGCACCAGCCTGTCGTCGGTGCCGGAGATGAGCAGGACCGGACCCGCTATCCTCTCCACCGGGATCGCGCCGTTCGAGACGGCCCTCTCGTCCTCGAGCGGCCTCTCCTGCACGAAGCGCGGGGCGAATCCTCTCTGCTTCAGCGCCCGCAGAAACAGCTCGGAGATCTCCCTGAGGCTGAAGTGTATCTCCACGAACGGCAGCGGCTCCCCGCCCAGCGTCCACGAGGAGCGGAGCGCCTGCCTCGGGTGCCACCTCAGGTAGATGCCGGGCCAGACCACGGAGCTCGGGACATAACCCACGACCGCGCGAATCCTCTCGCCGTAGGTCGCCCCGAGCAGCAGCGCGAGCTCCCCGCCCTTGGAGATCCCGAGCACCCCCGTCCGTCCCGGGGAGACGGCCGGGCGGCTCTCCAGCCAGGAGAGCGCCCGCTCGCAGTACTCGAGCGGGATCTCGACGAGCGCCCGGGGCAGCGTCCCGTTCCTGTAGTAGGCGAGCGCGAGGGCCGCGAAACCGTGCGAGGCCAGCAGCGCGGCCCTGTCCTCCCCGACCGTACCGCCCACCCCGCCCAGGATGAGAACCGCCGGCGCGGGCTCTTCCCGTACGGGATGGAAGAAGGTGCCCACGAGACCTTCCTCCGTGACCTCCTCGCGTACCACGCTGCCGTCTTCCGGGATGGCGAGCCTCCTCAAGGACGTGCTCGCCAGCGGCCACCCGTCTTCTTCTACGGTGAGGCGGACCGTGATCGGCGCGAGGGTATGCCAGACGAACCTTACCCCCTCGGGCCTGCGCGAGCCCTCCGGGAGCATCGACCAGAAGAGCCCCATCGGATCGGGTTCCCGATAGGTGCCCGAGAGCGGACGCGCCTCTCGCAGGTCCACCTCTCCCCGCCCGTCCGCCTCGAAGCAGGCCCACGAGCTCCATCCTCTCCCGCGCTCGTCTCTCGTCCGCGCCCGCAGCGTGATCCTGCCGCAGGGTTTCAGGCCGGTCACCCTGATGCTCACCGGCCTGTCCTTCATCGCCACCTGCGGGCTCGCTTCCAGTCGGCAACGGCGGAGCACGCGAGAGATTCTACTACCGGCGCTGCCCGCAGAAGCGATTACAATAACATGGCGGTGATCACGCAGATAAACCTCGACGTCCGCAGAAGGGGCGCGATGAGCGGGGTGCTCACCCTCGGGAGCCTCGACCCCGCCTTCGCAGCCGCCGCCAGGCTCGATGGCGGACCCACGGTGCTCGACCTGAGGAGCGTGGAGTTCGTCGAACCCGCCGGGCTGTGCGGGCTCGCCGTGCTTCTGGAGAAGCTGCTCGAGGGCTCGGAGGAGGTGGGGCTCGCGCTCTCGGGACGGGACGTCGCCGCCTACCTGGAGAGGATGAACTTCTTCAGGCTCTTCGGTGAGCGGGTGCGGGTCAACCTCGACCTCTCCCCACTCGAGGAGCGAAGGAGGCGGGATCCCGGAACCCTGCAGGAGCTGGTCAGCTTCCACACCGAGGAGGAGATCCCCGCCATCATCCAGAGGATCTCGGACATCCTCGAGAACCGGGGTTACCTGCTGCGCGAGCGGGTCGCGGTCTGCTCGGTCCTCTCCGAGGTCTGCTCGAACGCCACCGAACACAGCGCCTCCCCCTGCGGGGCCTTCGCCGCAGTGCAGGCCTACCAGCACATCGTAAGCGGCGCCCGCCGCAGGGGGGAGGAGGTCCTCATAGCCATCGCCGACGGCGGCGTCGGCATCCGCAGGACGCTCCTGCGCAACCCCGCCCTGGCGGAGCACGTCGTCACCGACAACGACGCCCTGCGCCACGCGCTCGAGATGGGCGTCTCGGGGACCGGAGAGGTCGGCCGCGGCGGCGGCCTCACCCTGGTCGCCCAGATCGCCACCCGCTCCGGCGGTTCCCTCTCGCTGCGCAGCGGCACCGGACGCGTGACCGTCTACGAGAGCCGCAGAAACTCCCGCAACGTCCCCGACTTCCCCGGTACCTTCGTCCGCGTCTCCCTCCCCCGCCTCGCCACCGGGGACGGGCGTAGAGGATGATCCACACCATTTCACCCTTGCTTTACGGCCACCCGGCGGGTACAATACTCTCAAATGATTTCACTGAGTACAGTGAGGACGGGATCAGTGGATGAGGGCCGGGCGCGGCGCGTCTTCGACGTGGCGGAGGCCGGGGGGCGGCTGATGGTCACCCGGCGCGCGGGCCGCGAGGTGCGCGAGGCGATCGAACGTGTGCTCGGCGAGATGCCCGAGGGGCAGACGCTCTACGTGGACACCCGTGGGGTGGAGATGATGGACTACTCCTTCGCCGACGAGGCGATCGGGATCCTCATCTCGCGGGTCGCGGCGGGGGAGTACGGAGAGCGGCGGGTGGTGCTGATCGAGAGGGACCGTGACCTGCTGGAGAACGTCGAGGCCTCGCTCAGGCAGCGCTCTCTCGCTCTTCTCAGGGTGGAAGATCCCGGGGCGAATCCGGACCTCGTGGGCTCTCTCCCGGACCACCTCGTGGAGACCCTCAAAGCCATCTACGCCGGCGGGCCGATCACCAACGCCGCGCTCGCCGCCCGGCTCGGGATCAACCACACCGCCTGCAACAACCGCGCCGCCAGGCTCGCCCGGCTCGGCCTCATCCGCCGGCGCGTCGAGACCGCGGCCCCTGGAGGACGTCAGTACACCTACGAAGGGATAGCTTAGTGTCTCTATTTGACTTCAGTCTCACCAGATTCAGTGAGGATAATAGAGAGGAGGTGCGAAGGTGAGAGAGGAGCACATGATCGAGCGCGGGGGCCGCAGGTACGTGCTGTACGCCGGGCTTCTGGACGAGGCGCACTCGCGGGGTCTCAGGAGCATCGAGACGGAGTTGCTTCAGGCGCCGAGTGCGGAGAACGGCCATCTGGCGATCGTACGGGCGGTGGTGAGGACCGAGGACGGGCGCTTCAGCGGGATAGGCGATGCCAGCCCTGAGAACGTGAGCCGGGCGATCGCGCCGCATCTGATCCGGATGGCCGAGACCCGGGCGAAGGCGCGGGCTCTCCGGGATGCGATCAACGTCGGCGTCACGGCCTTCGAGGAGCTCAGCGAGGGGGAGGAGGCGGTGGAGCAGGCCCTGCAGCAGCGGGGGCAGCGTGACGAAGGGCGTGCGGAGCTTCCGGCGACCCGCAAGCAGCTCAACTATCTGGAGGCTCTCATCTCCGACGTGGTCGAGGACGGGGTTCCGAAGTTCGAGGAGATGGTCGGTAAGCGCGTCTCCGAGCTCACCCGCGAGGAGGCCTCCGAGTGGATAAGCCGCCTCTCCGGGAGGGCCGCGTAGATGGGGCGGGCGTGGGTCTCGGTGTGGGCGGAGGAGGGTGAGGTCCGCTACCAGGAGGACCTTCCCTCCTGCTGCCGGGAAGAGGCCGCCCGCACGCGTGAGGAAGGGTTCGAGTGCCCTGCGTGCGGGGCCCGGTGGGGGATTTCCATCCCCGCCGAGCCCGAAGGCTGTGGCTTCGTGGAGTTCGGAGAGCGCCGGGGGGCGGCCTGAGTTTCCTTTCGACGAGGAGGTATCAGAGTTATGAAGAGACCCAGAAGAAGGGCGTTGCGTCCGGACACCGTGCTCGCTCCGGTCGGGAGGCCGCGGGAGGAGATCTACATAAAGGATCTTCCGGCGTGCTGTCTGCGGTCTCTCAAGGAGAGCGTCGTCCTGAAGGAAGAGCGAAGAAAGCTCGCATTACGCTGTGGAACCTGCGGGCGCGAGTGGTGGGTGACCTCCAGCCTCGACGAGCGCGTACTGCAAAGCTTCGTCACCCACGCGGGGGCGCGCGTCGACGGCGGGCGTCATCCGGCGGCCTGAAGGGAGGAGAGGTGGAATCCTACGACACGCTCACGCAGTATCTGGCCAGCATCCAGGACCACGAGCTCCTCGACGCCCGACAGGAGCGCGAGCTCGCCCGCCGGGCACGCTCCGGCGACCCGGCGGCGAGGCGCAGGCTCGTAGAGTCCAACCTCCGGCTCGTCATCTCCATCGCCAAGAAGTATCGCGGGAGGGGGGTCCCCTTCGAGGACCTCATCCAGGAGGGAAACTCCGGCCTCATAAAGGCGGTGGAGCGTTTCGACCCCGAGATGGGAAACCGCTTCTCCACCTACGCGACGTGGTGGATCCGGCAGGCCATAACCCGCTCCATCGCCGACCACGGCCGCACCGTGCGGTTGCCGGCGCACGTGGTCGATTCCCTCTTCCGGCTGCGCCGCGTCGAAGCGGCCCTGAGCGTCGAGCTCGGGCGTGAGCCGACGGACGAGGAGCTCTCCGAACGTCTCGGGGTGGAACCGGCCGAGGCCCGCAGGCTGCGGGAGGTCGGCCAGCCCATAAGCAGCGTCAACGTCAGGATGTCCGAAGACGGGGCGGAGATGGGCGAGCTGCTGCCCGACGAGAGCAGCCGCACCGACTACGATCGGGTCGAGGCCGCCGGGTGGGAGGAGGCTCTGGCCGAGGCCATAGAGTCTCTTCCGGAGCGGGAGGCACGCATCCTCCGGATGCGCCACGGGCTGGGTGGGGAAGGCAGACCCCTCACGCTGCGCGAGATCTCCGAGCGGCTCGGCATCTCCCAGGAGCGAGCCCGGCAGGTCGAGATAAAGGCCCTGCGAACCATCAGGACCGGCCGGCACGCCGGGTTGCTGCGTCAGGCGCTGCTCTCCGAAGCTGTCTGAGGACGAGCACTTGTGCCGGCGTGCTCCTGTGGGTACCCTTTCCTCTCGGTCGTACGAGCGGAGAAGGGGGCCTGGTGTTGGAGGTGAAAGAACACGCGGCGGAGATATTCAGGGAGCTCGGCGGAGAGGTCCTCTCCGGATATCCCGCCATCCACTCCCCGGTATTCAGGACCGCCTCCGGGACACCCTACCTGCGCGCGCCGGGCGTCGTGATGGTCGCCAGGCCCCAAACGAACCTGGAGGGGCTTGCGGGGTTCCTGGAGGGGTTCGATGCCGGGTTGGGTTTCACGCAGTACGTCCGCGATCCCACGCGACTCCCCGACTCCTCCCAGCTCTGCAAGAGCGCCGGACAGATCTGCTACATGTCCTTCGGGCCCCGGCGCACGAAGAACGAGAACGCCGCCGGCTACTTCGAGCGGCTCGTCTCCTCCGGGCACGGCTCCGTTCTTGAGCACGCGAACTTCAGCTTCCTCCTCTACGGTATCAGCCGCAGCACGACACACGAGCTGGTCAGGCACAGGGCCGGCGTCGGCTTCTCGCAGGTGAGCCAGCGTTACGTCTCAGGTAACGTCCTGCGCTTCGTCGAGAGGCCCGAATACCGCCAGGACGACGAGCTGCACCGCCTCTTCGAGGAGAGGATAGACCGGGCGCGGCGGGAGTACGAGGAGCTGGCGGGGAGGCTGATCGGGTTACAGAGCAAAGGCGACGCCGCGCTCTCCGCGGACTACAGGACCGACGCCCGCAAGAAAGTGCAGCAGACCGCCCGCTCGCTTCTGCCGAACGAGACCGAGGCGCCGATGATCTTCACCGGCAACGTCCGTGCGCTGCGCCACATCATCGAGATGCGCGCCGACGCTCACGCCGAGAGCGAGATCCGGGCCCTCGCCGTCAGGCTCTTTCTGTGCCTCGTGATCTCCGACCCGATCCTCTTCGGCGACTACGAGATCTCGGAGCTCCCCGACGGGAGCCACACCGTCTCCACGCCCTACAGAAAAGCCTGATGGAGAGCTCCAGCGGTGATGCAGCGGTTCCGACCGGTTCGGAGGTCGCCTAAAGTTTTGGAGAGTGCTTCCGAATAATCGGGACAGAGGCCGAAGATGGGTGGAGCGTCTGATCCCCTGAACGCCAGAACCACGGAGCTGCTGGAAGATCTCATCGAACGAGGGGTGGTCCCGGACCCCGAGCGGGCGAGGCGGCGACTCAAGCTCGGCTACCCTTTCTGGCTGGTGCTCGAGGATCTCGGTCCCGAGCAGGTCGTCTCCGTGCTCTCGGAGGCGACCGGTATCCCACCGCTCGAGTTCCCCCTGCGGGCCGAGCATCTGGACATCGGTGCCATCCGCGCCCGCGAACCGGAGGTCTTCAAAGCCCGTCGCTGGGCTCCACTGGTCGGTGGAGAAGTAGCCATCGCGGACCCCTTCGGGCCTTTGCCAGACGGCGACCTCGCCGGACGCCCGGTGCGGCTCGCGCCGGCCCGGGAGATAGACGCCGCTCTCGGAACCGCTTTCCCCGTCCACGAAGAAGAGAAGATGCGGTTCCGGAGGCTGGGGAGGCTGCTGCTGGACGAAGGTGTGATCACGGAGGAGGACCTGCTCCTCGCCCTGGACGAACAGGCGCGCAGCGGTGGACGGCTCGGGGAGATCCTTCTGGCCCACGACGCCGTGGATGCGCCCACGCTCTCGAGCGTCCTCGCCCGGAGGCTGGGGCTCTCGGCGGCCGGCCCTTCGGAGACCCCACAGCCGCTGCTCCCGGCGGATCTGGCCCGACGGTGGCAGGCTGTCGCCCTCGAGAACCCCGGCGGGGAAGCCGTCCCCGTCGTCTTCGCCGACCCCTCTCCGGAGGCGGTCGAGGCGATCCAGGAGTACCTTGGTCGATCGGTCGAGCCCCGGATAGCCGACGCCGAGACCGTAGCCGCGCTCTCCAGCTCCCTGTACGCGGAGGACGACGTCGAAGCCGTCGTCACCGGGTTGCTCGAGGAGGTCCCGCACTTCTCGGCTTTCGGGAACCGGCTCTCGGCCTTCCAGATCGTCGTGGGGATCGCGTTGCTCGTGCTCGCCGCCGGCGCCATCTTCGTCGCTCCCGTGATGACCGCCGTCGTGCTCGTGGCGGTGGGCACCCTCCTTTACGTTGCTTACGGGACCTACCGGATGTATACCGCCTGGCAGGGCTGGCGCGCGGGGTCGGCCATACGCCCCTCGCGAGAGGAGCTGCAGAGCCTCGACGAGCGCGAGTTGCCCGTCTATACGCTGCTTCTCCCCGTCTACAAGGAGAAGCCCTCCACGATGAGGGCCCTCTTCGATGCACTCTCCAGACTGGACTACCCGAAGCACAAACTCGACGGCATCCTCCTCGTCGAAGAGGACGACGATCAGACGCTCGCGGCCGTCGAAGAAGTCGGCAAACCAGGCTGGCTCAGGTCTCTCCCGGTCCCGGAAGCTCCGGGGGGATCACCTGCCAAGAAGGTCGGCAGGCCTGGGTGGCTCAGGGTGCTCAAGGTACCTCCCGGGGAGCCCCGCACCAAGCCAAAGGCCATGCTCTACGGGTTGCTCTACGCGCGGGGAGAGCTCATCACGATCTACGACGCCGAGGATCAGCCCGATCCCCACCAGCTCAAGGGCGCGGTCTGGGGGTTCCGGCACTCCGGCGAGGAGGTCGCCTGCATCCAGGCCAAGCTCAACTACTACAACCCTCGCCAGAACCTGCTCACGCGCTGGTTCTCCCTCGAGTACTCGGCCTGGTTCGACATGTTCCTGCCCGGATTGCACCGTCTGGGGGCCCCGATCCCGCTCGGTGGGACCTCCAACCACTTCCGCGCCGAGGTGCTCAAACAGTCGATGAGCTGGGACCCGTACAACGTCACCGAGGATGCCGATCTGGGTTTGAGGCTCGCGCGCATGGGCAGGACCAC
>JAIMBO010000010.1 GCA_023511405.1 Rubrobacteraceae bacterium | reverse complement strand
TTCCTGATGAGCGCCCTGGAGCTTCTGGCGGAGAAGCAGAACCCGGGCGAAGAGGAGATCCGGGAGGCGCTCTCGGGCAACCTCTGCCGCTGTACCGGCTACGAGGGGATCGTAGAGGCGGTGCGCGCGGCGGACAGGACCTGGGACAGAGGGTAGGCGACCGTGAAGATGGAGAACGAATTTGCCGTGAAGGCCCCGCTCGGGAGGGTGTGGGAGACGATGCTCGATCTGGAGCGCATCGCGCCCTGCCTGCCCGGGGCCTCGATAGAGGAGTCCGCCGACGGCGAGTACCTCGGGACGATGGCGGTGAGGCTCGGTTCGATCTCGGTCCGCTACCGCGGGACGGTTCGTCTCGAGGAGGCCGACGAAGAGAACCGCCGGGCCCGACTCCGGGCGAGCGGCAGAGAGGCCAGGGGGCAGGGGACCGCCTCCGCGACGATAACCGCGACGATGCGCGGAGAGGGGGATACAACCAGGGTCCGAGTGGAGACCGACCTGGATGTCTCCGGCCGTGTGGCGCAGTTCGGGCGCGGGATCATGCAGGATGTGGCCTCGGAGATCATGTCCCGCTTCGCCTCCTGTCTGGAGCGGGAGATCCTGGGTGAGGGAGCCCGGGAGCCGGCCGCTCCCGCGTCGGAGCGAGGGGATTCCGGTTCGTCTCCGGGGGAGGAGGGCCTGGATCTTGCCGGGGTGGGAGGGAGGGCCGTCCTGCGGCGGGCCCTCCCTCTGCTGACGGGGGTGGGAGGATTCGTGCTCGGGGCGGCCCTCGCCGGAGTCCTCGCGCGCAGGCGGCGCAGCCACCTTCTCAGGCTCGAAGTCGGGAAGCCCCGCCGCCGGTGATCCGGGTTCGCTCTAGCCGGAGATGAGTTCTTTCAGCCGCTCGCGCACCCCTTCTATCGGGATGCGCTCCTGCTGCAGGGTGTCGCGGTCGCGGATCGTCACCTTGCGGTCCTCTATCGTGTCGAAGTCGACCGTGACGCAGTAAGGCGTGCCCGCCTCGTCCTGCCGGCGGTAGCGCCGGCCGATCGAACCGGACTCGTCGTAGAAGACCCGGTAGTCGCCGCGCAGATCCTCGTAGAGCCTGCGGGCTATGGTCGCGACGGGCTCCTTTCTGGTCAGGGGAAAGACCGCGGCCTTGGTCGGCGCGAGGCGCGGATGTAGCTTGAGGACCACCCTCTTCTCCCCGGCGACCTCCTCCTCGGTGTAGGCGTCGACGATGAAAGCGAGCATCATCCTGTCCGGACCAGCGGCGGGCTCGATGACGTAGGGGATGAAGCTCTCGCCCGTCGCCTGGTCGGTGTAGGTGAAGTTGGTGCCTGAGTAGGCGGCGTGCTTCTTGAGGTCGTAGTCGGTGCGGTTGGCGATGCCCTCGAGCTCCGACCACCCGGCGAACGGGAAGTTGTACTCTATGTCCACCCCGCGGGTCGCGTAGTGGGCGCGCTCCTCGTCGCTCTGCTCGCGCTTGCGGATGTTCTCCGGGTTCATCCCGAGCCTGAGATACCACTCGTAGCGCTCCTCGATCCAGTACTCGTGCCACTCCTCGTCGGTGCCCGGCTTGACGAAGAACTCCATCTCCATCTGCTCGAACTCCCGGGTGCGGAAGATGAAGTTGCCCGGCGTGATCTCGTTGCGGAACGACTTGCCCTGCTGGGCGACCCCGAAGGGAACCTTGACCCTGCTGGTCTGCAGGATGTTCTTGAAGTTCACGAAGATGCCCTGCGCGGTCTCCGGCCTGAGATACGCCACGTTCTCCGGGCTCTTGACCGGACCGGTGTAGGTCTCGAACATCAAATTGAACGGCCTGACCGGCGTGAAGTCTCGCCCGCCGTCCACCGGGTCCTTGATGCGCTCGTCCTCCTGGATTATGCGCGTGAGCTCCTCGGGGGAGAGCCCCTCGACCTCCATCCCGGTCGCCTCCTCGATGAGGTGGTCGGCCCGGTAGCGCCTCCCCGAACTCCGGCTCTCGACGAGCATGTCGTTGAAGGTCTCAACGTGCCCGGAGGCCTCCCACACCTTCGGGTGCATGATGATCGCAGAGTCGAAGCCCACCACGTCGTCGCGGGCGTAGACCATGCTGCGCCACCACTCGTCCTTGATGTTGCGTTTCATCTCGACCCCGAGAGGGCCGTAGTCGTAGGAGGAGCGGATGCCGCCGTAGATCTCCGAGCTCTGGTACACGAACCCCCGCCGCTTGCAGAAGGCGACGATCTTGTCCATCGAGACGGTCTGCGACATCTAACCCTCCGGTCTTCCTGTGATCTGGCAGAGAACTTCCGCGCAAGTATAGCTCAGAGGGACCGGTCGATCGGAACGACAGACCCGACGGCGCCCCGCCCGATACCCGGCCTCCCCGGCTACGCCCTGCCGGCGTCTATGATCAGGTAGTAGCTGCACTCGCCTTCTCCGGCGTTGTCGAAGCGGTGCGGCAGGTCGGCCTCGAAGTACATCGCATCCCCCTCCCGCAGGAGATACTCCTCGCCGCCGAGCACGGCCCTCAGCCTCCCGCGCTCGACCGCCAGGTGCTCGACCACGCCTTTCCTGTGCGGCGGGAACTCCCCGGAGCTTTCTCCCTCCGGGATGACGTTCTTTATGAACTCCACCCCGCGTCCGGCAAAAGCCGGGGTGAGAAGGCGACGCTCGAACCCGCTCTCCGGGTCACGCATCACCATCTGCCGCTCCTTCGGCACGACCACCAGCTCGCGCCGCTCCTCGATGCCCACGAGCTGCGAGAGCGACATCCCCAAACCCCCCGCGATCCTGGCCGCCACCACCAGCGTCGGGTTCTTCTCCCCCCGCTCCACCTTCGAGAGCATCGCCCGGCTCACCCCACTGCGCTCCGCAAGCTCGACCAGCGTGAGATCCCGCACCCTCCTCAACTCCCGGATGCGAGCCCCCAGCCTCTCCGCCGAAACCAGCTCCGTTGCTTCCTTCTCGTTCATATGTGAGAATAAATTCTACCATGATAGAAATATTCGGTTACGTGGTGGCGGGGGCTCCGTTTCTGGTGGCGGGGGTGGGGCTCATCGTGTTCCGCTGGCCCGCGGTGTGGGTTGGGGTGGCCTCGCTGGCCGGGGCCGTGATGGCGGCCGTTCTGTGGCCGGGGTTTTCGGGTGGGGGCATTCCGGGGGCGATGTGGAAGGGGTTGGGGACCGCGGGTGAGGTGGTTTACGTTCTGTTCGGGGGGCTTTTGCTCTACAACGTGCTCGAGGCCGGTGGTGCGATAAGGACCGTCTCGGTGTTTCTGGGGGAGGTGGCTTCGGAGAAGGAGGTGCTGGCGCTGCTGGTCGTGCTCGGGGCGGCGCCTTTCTTCGAGTCGGTGACGGGTTTCGGCGTCGGGGTGGTGATAAGCGCCCCGATACTGCTCGCGGCGGGTTTTTCGAGGCTGAAGTCGGCGGTTCTGGCGAGCTGGGGGCAGCTTGCGGTCCCGTGGGGAGCGCTCGGGGTCGGGACGCTGGTCGGGGCGGAGATCGCGGGGGAGAGTTTCCGGCGGCTCTCGGTGGCGAGCGCGTGGGTGAGCCTGCCGGTCTTCGTGGTCTACGCGCTCGCGACGGTCGCGCTCACCGGTGGGAGGGAGGGGCTCTGGCGGAGGGGGGCGGAGGCGCTCTTCTACGGCGGGGTGATGGGGGCGGCGGCATTGCTGTGCAGCCTGTATGCGGTGCCCGAGCTTTCGGGGGTGGCGGGAGGGCTCGCGGTGTCGGCGGTGTTGCTCGGGCTGCGTGCCAGGAGGATGGGGAGGACGGGGGTGCCCGTGAGGGAGCTCGCGCCGTACGGGTTTTTGCTCGCCTCGCTCGCCTTTGCGAACGGGGTGGGTCCGGTGCGAGATTTTCTCGGCGGGGCCTTCGTGTTCGAGGGGCCGGGGCCGTGGCTGCTGCTCTCGTCCGCCTTCGCCGCGCTCCTGCTCGGGGTGGGGAGGAGGGCGTTCGCCGGTGCCCTCGGGAGGGCTGCCGGCCAGTGGCTTCCGGTGGCCGGGACGATCTTCGCCTTCATCCTCGCCGGGGAGGTCGTCGCCGAGAGCGGGGCGGCGGCGCTGCTCGCGGGGGGTGCGGCGGCGCTGCTGGGCGGGGCTTACGCGGCGGCGAGCCCGCTCGTGGGGGCGCTCGGGGGTTTCCTGACCGGTTCGAACACCGGGTCGAACGCGCTCTTCATGCCGTTTCAGATCGGGGCCGCCCACGGCACGGGTGGCCGGGAGGAGCTCGTGGCCGCCCTGCAGAACGTCGCGGGGAGCCAGTCGAACATGCTCGCTCCTCAGAGGGTCGTGCTCGCGGCGACGGCGACGGGGTTGCTCGGGCAGGAGAGCAAGGTCGTCCGGATGGTCGCGCCGCCGGTGGCGGTCTCTCTGCTGGTGCTCGTCGTGGTCGGGGTTTTGGGGGTGGTCTTTTGAGAGCCCCGTGTCGTGCAGGGGTTATAATGCCCGGCATGAGCGAGATTCTGGCGGTAGGAATAGGGGTCGGGCTCGCGGCGGCGGCCGGGGTCAGGGCTTACATCCCGGTACTCGTCGTCGGGGTTTTCGCCCTCATCGGCACGCTCGCGTTACACCGGCCCTTCGGTGTGCTGGACGGAGGAGTGGCGCTCGGGGCTCTGGTCGTGCTGGCGCTGCTCGAGGTTGGGCTCGACAAGGCGGGAGGGGTGAGCCGGGTTCTCGACTACGTGCAGTTTCCGGTCCGGATGGCCGCGGGTGCGGTACTTTTCGCGGTTGCGCTCGGGGTGGGCGTGGGGCAGGCGGCCGTTCCGGAGCTCGTCGCGGGGGGTGTCATCGCGGGTATCGTCGCCGCACTGAAGATGGTGTTGCGTCCGGTCGGGGGAGGGACCGGGGTCTCCGCGGGGTTTCTCAGCCTGTGCGAGGATCTCACCGGCCTCATAGGCGGGGTCGTCTCGGTGTTCGTGCCCTACATCGCCCTCGCGCTGGTCGCCTTTCTGTTGTTCTTCTACTATCGTGTGAAGCGCCGGCGGGAGAGGAAGTACCGGGGGTTGCGCATCCTCGGGGACTAGGGGACTGCCGGACGCAACCGCTCTCTCACGCGGGGGTGTCTATGGCGGAGCAGGAGATCACCATCGTCAAGGGGGACCGCAGGGCCGTGTTCTCGCGGGGTATCCTCGCGCAGGTGCTGGCCCAGGCCGGAGCCCGGATGGAGATGGCCTACAGGATCGCGAGCGAGGTCAGGGCCGAGCTTCTCGCCGAAGAGCGCTATCTGGTCGAGGAAGAAGAGGTCCTGGCCCGTGCCCGGGCGAAGCTCCAGATCTACGATGCTCTGGTCGTCAGCCGCCTGGACAAGTGGCGCATCCTGAGGGAGACGACGGAGCCGGTCATCGTGCTCATCGGTGGGGCGACCGGGGTGGGCACCAGCACCCTTGCTGCCGACGTGGCGCGCCGGCTGAACATCCAGAGCGTCATCGGGACGGATTCGATCCGTGAGATCCTGCGGCGGGCGATAAGCCCGGATCTGTTGCCCACGCTGCACAAGAGCTCGTACAACGTGGCGCGGGAGGACATACGGGTTCCGGTGGCCGACGAGGAGCTCGTGCTCTACGGCTACCGCTCGCAGGCCTCCCAGGTCGCGGTCGGGGTCGAGGCGCTGGTCGAGCGGGGGCTCAAGGAGGGGACCAACCTGGTCATAGAAGGGGTGCACCTGGCCCCCGAGATCGTACTGGACAGGTATCGCGATCACCCGAACGTCTGCTCGCTCGTGGTCTACCTCTCGGATCCGGAGGTCCACCGCGACCGCTTCCACGTCCGGGCGCTCGGGACCTCTATGCGCCGTCCGGCGGAGGAGTACATCGCCCACTTCGAGCAGATACGCAAGATCCACGACTACATCCGCGAGAGCGCCCGCCGGCTCGGGACTTATGCCGTGGAGAACATCTCGATAGAGGCGACTTCTGATGCGGCCGTCGCTTTCGTGGCCAACAGGATCTCGGGGATGGCGGAGAAGGCTCGCGGGAAGAAGAGCTCCCTGCTGATCGACGCCGGGGGGAGGGCGTGAAGATACGGCGGAGGCTTGAAGGTAAAATACTCGGTGGCGAGCTACAGGAGGTAGCCGGAGATGTCTAATAGGGAGCGGCTCGGAACCTTCGTGCTCGGCGCCGTCGCGGGTATCGTCACGGGGATGTTCTTTGCCCCCAGGAGCGGCAGGGAGCTGAGGAATTTGCTGGCCGACCGTGTCGGTGAGATGCGGGAGCGGAGCCGCGAGGGGTACTTCGAGGCCCAGGAGAGGATGAGGGAGAGGTTCGCGGGCCGCGCCGGTCACCGGGTGTCCGGAGGGAATGGTGGCACCACCCTCCCGGACGAAGAAGAGCTCTACGAGCGGGTACGGCGTACTCAGGAGCGCATAAGAGCCCGACTGCGCGAGGATGCCGCCGACCGTGACGGGAGGTCTGGATAACCGTGCGGCGTGGGATAGGGCGTGGGTATCTCGCCGTGCCGGGCATCGAGGCCCTCACCCCCGAGGACGTGCGCTCGGTGCCGCGTATCGCGGGGGCCGTCTCTTACTGGTCCGGCCACCGCCGCGGGGACGAGTGGTTGCGCGAAGTTCTCGAAGAGTGGGGACAGGCCGGGTTCACCGCGCGGAAGGATGGTGAGCTCCTCGGGTTCGCGCTCTACGGTCCGAGGAGTCGCCTCGTTCGGGTGGAAGAGTACCCTATCGGGCCTCTGGAGGAGGGGAGGGTGTTCCTGGCCTATGCCGAGGGGGATGCAAGGATCCGCCGGCACCTCCTGGTGCGCGTGCTCGGGGACCTCAAAGGCCGGGGTGTCGGGGGAGTGGATGCGATCGCGAGCGACCTCGGGACCGGCTGGCATCTGCCGACGCGCTTCCTGCTCGAGTGCGGCTGGCGGCCCGTGCGTCAGGGCTGGAAAGGGGGACAGCTCTACACGCTGGTGCGTACCGACCTTGCGAGCAGCGTGGAGGTCAGGGAGCTGGCCCGCGGGTTGTTGGGGCGGGTCAGGATGCCGTCGCTCAAGCCGAGGGGAGGGCTCATCCCGGGCACGCTCACGCGTAGCCGTCCCGCCAGCGAACATCTGGAGAAAGCCGGGACCGGCTGCGGCTACATCGCGTAGCTCGAGGAGCGCGGCAGGGGAGTCTTCGGGAGCTGTACGCTGAAGGTCGAACCCTCTCCGGGCTTGCTCCTCACCGAGATGTTCCCGCCGTGCAGCTCGACGATCTTCTTGCTTATCGCGAGCCCCAGCCCCGTCCCGCCGGTCGAGCGCGAGCGGGTCTTGTCCACCCGGTAGAATCTCTCGAAGAGCTGGGGAATGTCCTCTTCCGGGATGCCGATGCCGGTGTCGCTCACGTGCACGGTCAGGAAGTGTTCGTCCTCCTCGACAGAGACGTGCACGCTGTCGCCCGACTCGGAGTACTTTATGGCGTTGTCGAGCAGGTTCAGGAAGACCTGGTAGATCTTCTGGGCGTCGCAGACGCAGGGGTGGGGGGAGTCGTTCTCGATGCTGAGCGAGATGCCGAAGCGCTCGGCCTTGGTCCGCACGCTGTCCAGCGAGTTGTGCAGGATGGTGCTGAGGTCCGCCTGCCCAACTTCCAGCGAGTACTGCCAGGAGTCCATCTGGCTCAGGGTGAGAAGCTCCTCGACCATGGAGCGGATGCGTTTGAGCTCGCCCTGCGCGAGCTCGAGGGCCCTGTGCTCCATCGGGCCGAGCTTCTCTTTAGCCCCTCCCGAGACGAGGTCCACGGCGCTCTGGATGGTCGTCAGGGGGGTGCGCAGCTCGTGCGAGACGTCGGAGACGAAGTCCGTCTTGGTCCTCTCCAGGATCCTGCGCTCCGTGATGTCGCGCACGGCGAGGATTATCCCCGACGACCCGGTATCCTCCTCCCGGCTCATCTGCGCGGCGTAGGCCCAGTAGATCTTGTCCCCACAGGAGGTCTCTCGCACGGCCACGCCGTTGGTGGAGGCTTCGTTTATGCACTGCATGATCTCCCGGGGCAGCCCCACCTCTTCTATGTTCCTTCCCACGTCGGCCTTGCGCACGCCGAGCATCCGGGTGGACACGCGGTTGGTCATCGTGATGCGGCCCTCGAGGTCGGTCGAGAGGACCGCCTCCGGGGAGGCTTCGAGCACGGCCTCCAGCCGGCTCTTCTGCTCCTGGAGTTCGCCGACGTAGTGTTCGAGTTCCTCGGCCATGTAGTTGAAGGCGCGGGCGACCTCGCCTAGCTCGTCCCGCCGCTTCTCCGGTATCCTGGTGTAGCTGCCCGAGGCGAGCTTTATCGCTGCGTCGCGGGTGTCCGAGAGCGGGCGGGTTATCCTGCGCGTGAGCAGCAGGCTCGCCGCCCCCGAGAACACGATGCTCCCGGCCACGGCCCCCATTATCCCGTAGCGCAGGTAGGCGAGCGCCTTGTAGAGCCCGTCCCAGGGCGCCCGGTAGGCCATGACGCCGTGCACCCGGCCGACCGGGTCCTCCAGCGGCCAGAGAGCGACGTAGCGGAACCCGTTTCGCACCAGACGCCCCTCTCCTTTCAGCTTGCCCTGCTCGGCCCGGGAGACCAGCCTGGCGTTCAGACCTAGCTCCGCGTAGGCGTTTTTCGGGGAGATGGTGCGTCCGGAGCTGTCACGCGCGGCCAGCGGTCTCCCGTCTGGGCCTATGTAGAGGACCAGCAGGCCCGTGGGAGCCGCGATCTTGTCGACCAGCCGCCCCGCGTACGAGCGGGGCGGGGGCAGGGTGAAGTTCTTGGGGGAGATGGCCCCCGGAGCTTTCGGCCGGATCAGGCTGATGAGCATGCCCTCCGCCTCCTGGTTGGCCGCCTGCGAGCGCTGGAGCAGGAGCCGGCTCTCCACCTCGATCAGGCGGGCCTTGGCGAAGTAGTAGAAGGAGACGCCTATGAGCAGGCTGACCGTGGCCGAGATGCCGACGAGGGCGATGAAGATCCTGGTCCTGAAGGAGGCGGCCCAGAAGAAGACTCTCCTGGCGATCTTCCCGGGATTCACCCGCAAACCTCCTACTCGCGCCTCTCCGGAGGGTTCTTGGCCGCCCGGTAACCGACGCTCGGGACGGTCTGGATGATCTCCGGCCGCGAGGGGTTGTCCTCTATCTTGGAGCGCAACCGCGAGATGTGCACGTCTATGTATCTGCTCGCCAGGTAGTGCGAGCCGGTCGAGACGGCGTTCGAGATCTGGGTGCGGGTGAACGCCTGCCCGGGCCGCCGCATGAGAAGCGCAAGTATCTTGAACTCCGTGGGCGTGAGGTCCACCGGTTTGCCGTCCTTGGTCGCCGTGTATCCCTCCAGGTCGAGCTCTATCCCCCCGTGACGCAGGACGCCGTCGCGTACCCTGCCCTCCTGCCGGCCGAACCGACGCAGGATGGCCCGGATGCGCGCCAAAAGCTCCTTGGTGTCGAACGGCTTGGTTATGTAGTCGTCCGCCCCGAGCTCGAGCCCCACGACCTTGTCCACCGACTGGCTCTTGGCCGTCAGCATGATCACCGGGACGTCGCTCTGCTGCCGGAGCTTCTTCAACACCTCGAACCCGCTCATCTGCGGCAACATGATGTCCAGGATCACCAGATCGAGCCGCTCCCGACCCGCTATCCTCAAAGCCTCGGAGCCGTCCTTCGCCGTCAGAACCCCGTAGCCCTCCGAGGCGAGCACGATCGAGATCACCTCGAGCAGAGCCTCGTCGTCGTCGACTATCAGAACCCGCTCTTCCAACCCCAGAGCCCCTCCGCTTCTCCTCGAAGACCTCCCTGAGCCAAAGCTATCAAACCGTACGGGTTCAACAGATACTACCGCAACATACTACCCCAGCCTCCCCCACCGCACATCCGATCTTGCGATGTAAAACTTGTATATTGCACACTAAGATTTTATAATCGCTCCCGACTGAGATCGAACGTATCCCTCGATGGAGGTGCTTGGATGGGCAAGAGCATAGGCATAGACCTTGGGACGACCAACAGCTGTGTGGCGGTACTGGAGGGTGGGGATCCGGTGGTGATCCCCAACGCCGAGGGGGAGCGGACGACGCCCTCGGTGGTGGCCTTCGACAAGCGGAGCGGGGAGCGGCTGGTGGGTCAGCTCGCCCGCAGGCAGGCGGTGACCAACCCGGACCGGACGATCTACTCGATAAAGCGCTTCATGGGCAGGCGTTTTTCGGAGGTGAAATCCGAGATCGAGCGGGTCGGGTATCCGGTGGTCTCCGGCAGCGGCGGGGACGTGCGGGTCAAGATAGGTGAGAAGGAGTACTCGCCGCCCGAGATCTCGGCGATGATCCTGCAGAAGCTCAAGCGGGACGCCGAGGAGTATCTGGGGGAGGAGGTCACCGACGCGGTGATCACGGTGCCCGCGTACTTCGAGGATGCGCAGCGGCAGGCCACCAAGGATGCCGGCCGGATAGCCGGGCTCAACGTCAAGAGGATCATCAACGAGCCGACGGCTGCTGCTCTTGCCTACGGTCTCGACAAGGAGAACGACCAGACGATCCTGGTCTTCGACCTCGGTGGGGGGACGTTCGACGTCTCCATCCTGGAGCTTGGTGACGGGGTCTTCGAGGTCAAGGCCACGAGCGGCAACAACCACCTCGGCGGCGACGACTTCGACGCCAGGATCGTCGACTGGATGGTGCAGGAGTTCAAGAAGGCCGAGGGGATAGATCTCTCCAAGGACAAGATGGCCGTGCAGCGGTTGGTCGAGGCGGCCGAGAAGGCCAAGAAGGAGCTCTCCTCGACGACGACGACGAACATCAACCTGCCGTTCATCACGGCCGATGCCAACGGCCCCAAGCACCTCGATCTCACGCTCACCCGGGCCAAGTTCAACGACCTGACCGCCGATCTGGTGGAGGCGACGGCCGGGCCGGTGCGCCAGGCGATGGAGGACGCGGGGCTCAGCAAGGGTGACGTGGACCAGGTGATCCTGGTCGGCGGCTCCACCCGCATCCCGGCGGTGCAGGAGAAGGTCAAGGAGCTCACCGGCAAGGACCCGCACAAGGGCATAAACCCCGACGAGGTCGTCGCGATAGGCGCGGCCATCCAGGCCGGGGTGCTCGCCGGCGAGGTCAAGGACGTGCTTTTGCTCGACGTCACGCCGCTCTCTCTGGGCATCGAGACCAAGGGCGGGGTGATGACCAAGCTGATCGAACGCAACACGACCATCCCGACGCGCAAGAGCGAGGTCTTCACCACCGCCGAGGACAACCAGTCGTCGGTCGAGATCAAGGTGTACCAGGGCGAGCGGGAGATCGCGGCGCACAACAAGCTGATCGGCAACTTCCAGCTCGTCGGGATACCGCCGGCGCCGAGGGGGGTGCCGCAGATAGAGGTGACCTTCGACATCGACGCGAACGGCATCCTCAACGTGAGCGCCAAGGATCTCGGCACGGGCAAGGAGCAGAAGATCACGATAACCGCCTCCAGCGGGCTCTCCGACGAGGAGATCGAGCAGATGGTGCGCGACGCGGAGGCACACGCCGAGGAGGACCGGCGCCGCCGCGAGGAGGCCGAGGTCCGCAACAACGCGGACAACCTGGTCTACTCGATCGAGCGCAACCTCAAGGAACTCGACGGCAAGATCGACCAGCAGACCAGGGACGAGATCGAGAAAGCCCTCAAGGAGGCCAAGGAGGCGCTCGCCGGGGACGACATAGAGCAGATAAAGCAGAAGCAGGAGGCCCTGCTCGCGGCCTCGCACAAGCTCTCGCAGGTGCTCTACCAGCATGCCCAGGAGCAGCAGTCCTCCGGAGGCCAGCAGGAGGGCGGCTCCGACGAGGACGTCGTCGAGGATGCCGAGGTCATAGACGAGGAAGACGACGAGGAGAAGCGCAACGGGTAGGACTTGTTCTCCGGGGGCGGCGTGCCGCCGCCCCCGCGCACGGGAGGAAGATTGGCTTTGAGCAGCGAAGAGAGGAACGACAGGGAAGGCGAGATCCGAGGGGAGCCTGTGCAGGAATCGGAGAGCGAAGAGGCCGCTCCCTCAGCGGAGGCTGACCGGCGGGAAGAGGCGGCGGGCGGAGAGCCCGCTCCGGCCGCGGAGGATCAACACCCGGCCGGCTCCTCCGGTGATGAGGACCGTTCCGGTGAGGAGATCGCCCGCCTGCGGGAGGAGCTCGAGGCCGTCCGGCGTGAGCGGGACGAGTACCTGGATACCTTGAAGCGCCTCAAGGCGGAGTTCGAGAACAGCCGCAAGCGCCAGGAGCGCGAGCGGGAGAGGATCGTCGAGCTCGCCTCCGAGCGGCTGGTGAGGGAGCTTCTCCCGGTTCTGGACAACCTCGAGCGGGCGCTCGAGTCCGAAGGGGACATCCGGGAAGGTGTCCGGGCCACCCGGGACCAGCTGCTCGGGGTCCTCGAGGAGGAGGGGCTCATCCCGGTCGCTTCCGACGGGCAGCGCTTCGATCCCAGCGTGCACGAGGCCGTCATGAGCCAGCCCTCCGAGGAGCACGAGGAGGGGGTCATCGTCCAGACCTTCCAGCGGGGCTACCTGCTCAACGGGAAGCCGATCCGCCCCGCGAAGGTGGTGGTGGCGAGAGAGGCCTGAGAAGAAGGGGAGATGGAGACCAAGGACCTCTACAGGATTCTGGGCGTATCCAGGGGGGCGTCGCAGGAAGAGATACGGCGCGCCTACCGCCGGCTGGCGCGCAAATACCATCCCGACGCCAACCCCGACGATCCATCCGCCGAGGAGCGCTTCAAGGAGATACAGCACGCTTACGAGGTCCTCTCCGACCCCGAGAGACGTCGCCGCTACGATCAGGGGCCGAGCGCCTTCTTCGGCGGCGAGAGGGTTTCCGGCAACGGCGGCGGATTCGGGGGATTCTCCAACATCTCGGACATCTTCGATACCTTCGGTGACGTCTTCGGGCGCGGCGGGAGGGGACAGCGCCCTTCGTCCCGGGGGCAGGACGTGACCGTGAGCGTCAACCTGGGCTTCAGGGAGGCGCTCAGCGGCGTGACGACCCGGGTGAGCGCACCGGTGGAGGAGGAATGCTCCACCTGCGGGGGCTCCGGCGCGGCTCCGGGCACTTTCCCCAGAACCTGCCCCGAATGTGGGGGAAGGGGGACGAGCACCCAGGACCAGGGGTTCTTCGCCTTCTCCTCCACCTGCCGGCGGTGCGGGGGTAGTGGTACCGTCATAGACCGGCCGTGCCCGACCTGCCACGGCGACGGACGGGTCCGGAACGCCCGCCAGGTGACCGTACGCATCCCGGCCGGGGCGAAGGACGGGATGAAGATCAGGATCCCCGGACGCGGGAGCGCCGGACGGAACGGTGGGCCCCGCGGCGACCTGTACGTCGTGACCCGTGTCGCCGAACACCCCGTCTTCGAACGTCGCGGGGACGACTTCGTCGTGGAGCTGCCCGTCAGCTTCACCGAGGCGGCGCTCGGAGCGCGGGTCGATGTGCCGCGCCCGGAGGGCGGGACCGTCAGGCTGAAGATCCCGGCCGGAACCCAGGATGGTAAGCAGTTTCGGGTGCGGGGCGCGGGGGCTCCGCATCCCCGCGGAGGGGGGCGGGGCGACCTGATCGTGCGGGTCCGCGTGGTGGTCCCCGCGAAGCTCACGCGCAGAGAACGTGAGATACTGGAGGCGTTCGCGGACGTCCACGACGATAACGTGCGGGAAGACCTCTTCCGCAGGGTCGGGGAGGCGCGTTAGGATGGTGTGAGGAAATGGAGATCAGAAAGAAACCGGTGTTCATGATCGGGGTCGCCGCAGAACTCATCGGCGTACACCCCCAGACCCTGCGCATGTACGAGCAGAAGGGTCTCCTCGTGCCGCGCAAGAGCATAAAGAACACGCGGCTGTACTCCCAGGAGGACATAGAGCTCGGCCGATACATACAGAAGCTTACCCAGGAGATGGGGATGAACCTCGCCGGGGTCAAGATGGTGCTGGACCTCGAGCGCAGGATAGAGCGGCTGGAGAGAGAAAACGCCCGCCTCACGAAGAAGCTGGAAGAACAGCAGCGCGAACACGCCCTGGCCATCCGGGAGGTGCACCGCAGCTACAAGCGTGAGCTCGTCCTCCTCCCTCGGGGAGAGCTCGTCCGCCGCTCCCCATCGCCGTCATGAGCGAACCCCTCCACTGTTACCGACACCCCAAGCGCGAGACCCGCGTGACCTGCGCCACCTGTGGACGCCCCATCTGCACCGACTGCATGGTGCAGACCGAGGTGGGGATAAAATGCCCGGAGGATGCACGCCTGCCCCGCAGGGCCAGAGCGGGCGTCATGAAACCGAGCCAGCTCGCGAAGAGCCTGCTCGCCGGCGTCGTGGTGCTGCTCGTCGGACTCGCGGTCGTGAACTTCATGGCCGGCATACACTTCGCCAGCCTCTTCCTCTCCTTCATCGCGGGTTCTCTGGCCGGGACCTTCGTCAACCGCGCCGGAGGCCGCAACGGTGGCACCGCGGCCCTACTCATCGCAGGAGGCGCCGTGCTGCTCGCCTACCTCCCATACCTGATCCCCCCGCTGCTCGCCGGGAACCCACCCCTCTTCCTCATCCTCTCCGCGGCCATCGCCACCATCTCGGCCGCCGCTGCCAGCAACCGCTGAATATGAGCTCTCCCAGGCGCTGAAAGGCCGTTTCCAGGAAGAAACGAGCCTTCTGCACACCCCAGAAGGTAAACCTGTGCTGGAGATATATTTATACCTCAGGTTTAGGTAAAGCTGCAAAAAATACTTCTAGAAATGCTGGCATACGTAAAGATGGCGTGTTAGGTTGGTGGGCATGATGAGAGGAGAGGCGAAGCGCATAGAGAGGTTGCTGGACGAGGTCGAGGGGATCTTCCGCGAGGCGTCGGTGCTTCCGGTGGGTGAGGGGAAAGCCATCGTCGACCGGGCTGAGTTGCTGTCGCTTCTGGCGGAATTGAGGGCCGAGCTACCGGAGGAAGTTATGGGGGCCGGCGTCGTGGACGAGCAATGTGAGGCCATGATCTCTTCTGCCCGGGAGGAAGCCCGGAGGATCGTGGAGGAGGCGAAGGAAGAGGCCCGGGCTCTCGCGCTCGAGACGGAGATCTACAGGGATGCGCGGCGGCGGGCGGAGGGGGTCGTGCGTGCCGCGCGCGGGTATGCGCGGGAGGTCGCCGGGCAGGCCGAGGCTTATCAGGGGCGTGTCATGGAGCAGCTGGAGAGCTGGTTCGAGGATTCCGTCGAGGCTACGGCCGGGGTTCGGAGGGAACTTCAGATGCCCGTGGTGCGGCGGACTTTCCGGCGCGCCGAGATGGAAGGCGAAGGGTGGAGGAGGGTCAGCTCGGCCTAGGTCGGGTCAGCCGCCGTTCTGGTGTTCCTCTCCGGCCGGCAGGATCTCTTCCAACGCCTGCAACCTGAAGCGCATCTCGTCCAGCGAGGAGCCGATCCTTCGCGTGGATTCCCGGGCCAGGGGGTTGCCTTCCAGCGAGATCCTGACCACCTGCGCTCGCAGGGCGAAGAGGCGTTCCGAGATCGACGAGATCTCGGCGTCGGCCCGTTCGATCTGCTCCTGTAGCCCCTCGAGTGCCCCTTTCGCTCCCTCCGTCCGGCCGCCCACCTCGTCCAGCGTCCGGGCCGCCCGCTCCCTGGCGAGCGCCACCTCGACCAGGTGGTTCGCGACCTCGTCGAGCTTCGGACCGGCGTCTTCCAGCAGTTCTCTGGTCACCTCGTCGGATTCCCTGATCGCGGCGAGCACCTTTCGGTAGGCGTCGAGCGCCTCCTCCACCCTTTGGCGCGTCTCGCCCCGGGGCAGCCAGTGGGCCCTGCGTTCCGGAGAGAGCTCCCCGGGGCCTTCTCCGGGGAGCTCGGGAGCCCTGCCGAGTGCCCGGGCGCGGAGCAGGGGGTCCCTGAAGGCCAGGAACGTCAGAAGCGTGTAGACCGTAGCCGTGAGAGGAAGCATCCACCAGGCGAGGGTGGTGGCGAAGATGCCGAGCCCGACCACGAGGACCACCAGATTCCAGGGTCGCAGGGCTGCGGCTCTGACCACCCTGAGTCGCTCTTCCCGCGAGAGCTCGGGCCTTCGTTCAGCGTTCCCCGGCATTCCTGCGCTCCAGCAGCCTGAGGTGCACCCGGTCGCCGGAGTTCAGGGAGAGAGCCTGCGCGGCGTTGCCCTGGTTTATGGAGAGGCTCAGGCGCCAGTGCGAGTCCGGGACCAGCACGAGCTCACCCGGCTTGGCGGCTCCGAAGGTGTTCACGTAGCGTACCTTCATCTCCCCGTCCCCGACGTCCACGCCCAGCAGGGAGCCGTATCCGAAGCCCGCCTGTTCCTGTCGGACGGAGAGCCTCGCGTTGCCGAACCGGTCTATGGAGATGATCCTGGCCTCGAACCCATCCTCCGGGGCTTCGACCCCGGATTCCGGCAGGTCCAGGTTCACCAGCTCCGCAGGCGGGACGGAACTCCCCAGATCGGAGAGCCCGGTGCCGGAGGCCAGGTAGGCGGCGGCCGGCGAGAATATGTCCCTCCCGTGGAAGGTGTTCGAGACCGGGTGCATCTGGTAGCGGGGGTTGTCGAGCACCACGGCCTCGCGAACCCCACCCAGAGACCGCGCCGCCGGGAGAAGGAGCCCGTTGTCCGGCCCGACCATGAGGGCGCCGCTTCCGGTGGAGAGCGCTATCCCGCGCCGCGTGGTGCCCACCCCCGGGTCCACGACGGCGAGGTAGACCGTGTCGGGCGGCATGTAGCGCGTGGCGTGCTGCAGGATCTCGGCGCCGGCTTCGATCTCGAAGCCGGGAACGTCGTGCGTGAGGTCGATGACGTGGGCTTCGGGGGCGATCGAGGCGATCACACCCTTGCACGAGCCGACGAAATCGTCGGCGAGCCCGAAGTCCGAGAGGAAGCAGATGGGCCGCATGGGAAAAGTATAAACCGCGCCCGCCGCTTCAGCCTTCCGCCGGGCCCGGGCTTCTCCCCAGCAGGCGCTGCAGGCGGTAGTAGGCGTCGAGCCCCACGCGGGTGAGTCGGGCGGGCAGGGGACGCAGGGCCCTCTCGTGCGCGCCCACGTAGTGCTTCTCCTCGCCCCCGAACTTTTTTTTGAACCTGTAGACACCGAGCAGGGGATCCCCCTCGGGGGGCCTGCACGGCCCCCACATGTCGTACCGGAGCGCGCCGGAGCGGCGTGCGACCGTGAGGGCCTCGAACTGCACCAGGTATGAGGCGTAGAGCCTCTCCGAAGAGGCGGAGGCCCCGTACAGGTAGTATGCTTCTTCCCCGAAGCAGAGGATGATGGCTCCGGAGAGGAGCCTCCCTTCGTGGCGGGCGCAGATCAGGGTCGCCGGCAGCTTTCGCATGAAGGTGCGGTAGTAGTCTCGGGGACGCACGGCGAAGCGCTGTCTCGTGGCCGTCTCCTCCAGGAGCCCCAGAAATTCCTCGAGTTCTTCCGAGAGCCCTTCATGCGAGCTGACCTCCACCCCCTCCTTGCGGGCGCGCCGCACCGAGTAGCGGGCGTCCTTGGGCAGCGCCGAGAGCTGCGCTTCTTCGTCGGGGAGGACGTCGAGGATGAAGGTGCAGCGGGGCTGTACGGAGCTCGCGCTCCTCTCGAACCCGTCGGCCTCGAAGCCGTCCTTCTCCTCCACCCTGGGTTCGACGACGAGAAGGGAGGCGTCGGTGCTCTTGCGGAGGTAGCCGGCGAGGTCCTCGGCCGCTCTCCCCGCCGGGGTGGAGGAAGAATGCACGGGGCCGTGGGGCACGTAGGCGAGGGCCCCGAGACCAGCCGGCAGCCGGCGCAGCAACGCCTGCGCCGCGAACCCCTCGTCTTCGTCGAGCACCCTGAGCGGGACCCAGCCGCCGGTGCGTCTGAACTCACCCCACTCCCACGACTGCAGGGCTCCCCCGTCGAGTTCTCTCACGGCTTCGTTCCACCGCTCCCGCTGCGCTACCTCTTCGAGGATCTCGGCGCACCTCCTTCTCTTCCTTCGCTGCCTCCCGGGCGATTATCCCGGAGGGGAGAGATGTTATCAACGAGAGGGGGCCTGCTGCAGGGAGCGTGCCATGAGCTGGAAGTCCTGAGGTCGACTCGAAGCCTTCAGGGCGTCTGCGTAGTCCACCACCCCATTCTGCAGGAGCTTCAGGAGCGCCTGGTCGAAGGTCTGCATCCCGTAGTACTCGCCTTCGGCGATCGCCTGCGTGATCTGACCCGTCTTGCTCTCGTCCAGTATGAAATCCCGTATCCTGCCGGTGCTCACCAGGATCTCGCAGGCCGCGACCCTCCCGGACCCGTCCGCCTTGCGGATGAGCCTCTGGCCGATGATCCCGCGCAGGGTGCCCGCGAGCATCGCCCTCACCTGTCCCCTCTCGTACGGGGGAAAGAGGTCTATGAGCCTGTTGACGGTCTCCGCCGCGTCGACCGTGTGCAGGGTCGAGAGGACCAGATGCCCGGTCTCCGCCGCCGAGAGCGCTATCTGGGCCGTCTCGGTGTCCCTTATCTCCCCGATCAGGATGATGTCCGGGTCCTGGCGCAGTACCCGCCGGAGCGCCCGGGCGAAGGAGGCGGTGTCCGAGCCCACCTCACGCTGGTTCACGATGCTCTTGTGATCCCGGTGGAGGTACTCGATCGGGTCTTCTATGGTGACGATGTGCCTGGCCGTGGTGCGGTTCACGAGATCGATCATCGCGGCCAGGGTGGTGGATTTGCCGCTCCCCGTGGTCCCCGTCACGAGTATGATGCCGCGCTCCTCGAGCGCCAGGCGGCTTACGGCCTCCGGAAGCCCGAGCTCCTCCAGCTTCGGCACCCCGAAGGGGACGAAGCGCATGACCATCGAGACGGAACCCCGCTGCCTGAAGGCGTTGACCCGGAACCTGCCCTTCCCCGCAATCGCCAGCGAGAAGTCGACCTCTCCCTCCTCCTCGAACTCCGGGCGCAGCTTCTCCGGGAGGATCTCCTCCAGTATCCTCTCCGTGTCCGAAGGAGCAAGCTTCGTCTCTCCCACCCGCTCGAGTCGACCGTCCACCCTGCGTACCGGCGGTGAGCCGACCTTCAGGTGAAGGTCGCTCGCTCCCCGCTCCACCACGCCATCGACCAGCTCCTCAAGCCCGATCATCCTGCTCCCTCAGCAATCCCGACCTCCGCTCTCCGATCCGTCCTTCCTTCGCCCGTGATCGTCACGGAAGCCCGACTCCTTTAGCTGCATGAACCTTTAGTAGAGGTATACACGAGGTCGCTGTAGCGGGTTCGCCCGGATCGAAGATGGGGCGTTTGAGGTGGTTCTGGTACCAATATATGGTGTGTTGTGGGTTTGGGGCGTGGGGATCGCGTGGGTGGGTACGCTTGCATGCTGGAACGAAGAGTGCTAGCTTGAGCAGGGCGTGCCCCCGGCCGGGCTTCCGGCCGGAGCATGCGTTGGTCTCCACCGATTGGGAGGGGTAAGGTGGAGTCCGGAAGCGGTCCCCTGGCTCGGGGCCGCGAGCCCGGAGTCCGCCGTGTTCTCGCGGTTGCGGCGGGATCTCTCCGGGCTCTTTTCGTTTCGACGTCAGGGAAGTTTTTTCAGGACGTTGCGGGAGTGCTTGCGGAAGAGGGCGGGGGCTCCGCCCGCGTAGGAGGTGAGCCACTGCAGGTCGTCCTCGGTGAAGGGCTCGGTGGAGCGCCGGGAGGCGTAGAGGACGCCCAGGATCTCGCCTCCCTCCATCACCGGCACGGCGAGGGTGTTGGTCCAGCGTGTGTTGGTGCGGGGCTGGGGGCGGGTCGGTCCGGTGAGGGTGAGTATGGGGTGTCTCTTGCGGACAGCGAGCTCGATCGCGTCGAGGTCGTCGTCCCGCAGGTGGTCTGGGGTGGGATCCCCGAGCACCGTCTTCTCCGGGAGGGAGACCAGGCCCACCCGTTCGGCCCTCAGCTCCCGCCTTATCTCATCCTCCGCCTGCGCGGGCGAGGCGTCGGGGTCGAGCGTTCGCGGGGACGAAGGCCGGAAGACGAACCTGGAGCTCAGGACGAAGTTCACGACCGTCGCGGCCAAGATGCCGAAGAAGTTGAAGATCAGGTAGTAGGGGAAGGCATCGCTCACGTACTTTATGAGCGGGTAGTAGACGGCGAAGTTCGCCCCTATCCCGATTATCGCGACCGGGTAGGCCAGGGCCCCGCGCAGCAGGAAGTGGATGCGGCTCGAGTGCCGGACGTCGCGCCAGGTGAACGCGTTGTTGAGCAGGAAGTTGCTCAGGATGCTCACGCCGACGCCGAACATCCACGCGATCACCTTGTCCGCGTGCAGGACCTCGGCCAGGAAGACCAGCGTGATCATGTTGACCAGCACGCCCGAGGCGCCCACGAGGGCGAACTTCCAGAAGCGTCCGGCCGAGGGCACGTACCAGAACAGGCTCGCGATGTGGGCCAGATACTCCAGCCCCTGCCTGACGGTGGCCTTCGAGACCCCGGCGTTGCGTGCCCGGAAGCGGAAGGGTAGCTCGACCACCTTCAGCTCCGGGGCGCACACGAGGATCTCGAGCAGGATCTTGAAGCCTTTGGGCCTGAACTGGATGCCGGAGACGGCCTCGTTCTTGAGGAGGAAGAAGCCGGTCATGGGGTCTGTGGTCTTCCGGGCCTCCTTGAAGATCACCTGGGCCAGGAGCTTGCTCCCCCAGGAGACGGCCCGCCGCGTGGGGCCCGACAGGCCGGCGTAGTCGCCTCCGGGGGCGTAGCGGCTCGCGACCACCACGTCCGCTCCCGAGGTGCGCGCCACCTCGAGCATCTCCCGCACCTTCTCCGGCGGGTGCTGCAGATCCGCGTCCATCACGCAGGTGTAGACGCTCTCCTCCGCGGCCTCTATCCCGACCGTGACGGCGGTGGAGAGTCCGCCCTCCCGCTCGTGCTCCTCGCGCCGGATGAGGCGTATCCTGGGATCGCGCCGGGCCATGCCGCGGATGATCTGAGGGGTCTCGTCGCTCGAGTCGTCGACGAAGAGCAGCCTGTAGTCTATCCCGGAGAGGCTCTCGTCGAGCTGGCGCGCCAGCTTCTCCACGTTGTCGGCCTCGTCCCGGGTCGGGACGACGAGCGTGAGGAGCGGCCTCTCGCGTACCGCGGAGCTCGAAGGCGGCTGTTCGGGGGACCTCATGGCGGCCAATAGGCTAGCATATATATTCTGAGAAGCTTCTGAGAGAAGGTATACCAGGTCTGGAGGTTCGCCGTTTGGCCGAGGACAGGCGTATCAGAGCTCACGTCTACGTCTCGGGGAGGGTCCAGGGGGTCTTCTTCCGCGATTCGGCGCGCAGTAAGGCTCGCTCGCTCGGGGTCGGCGGCTGGGTGCGCAACCTCCCCGACGGCAGGGTCGAGGCCGTCTTCGAGGGGACCCGTGATGCGGTCGAAGAGATGGTCCGCTGGTGCGGCGAGGGCCCGCCCCACGCCCGGGTGGAGAACGTCGAGTCCAGCTACGAGGAGCCCCGGGGAGAACGGGGGTTCGAGGTACTTTGAATGCCATCCCAAAGGATATAGCGCGCAGGCTCTCGGAGCACTCCATAGAGGTGCTCGGGAGCCGGGAGCTTCCCCACGGCACCCAGTACCACCTGCGTCGGGACGGATACACCGCGAACCTCAACGTCTTCAGGACCGGCAGGATCTCGGTCGACGGCAAGCCCTCTCCCCTCAGGGAACAGCTCGAGGGCTGGTGGAGGGCCCGTTCCGGACGTCCTCCCCGCCCGGCCGCCGGGATGCCCGAAGAGGATGCCACGCCCCGGCTCGGGATCGACGAGGCGGGCAAGGGCGACTACTTCGGGCCGCTGGTCTGCGCGGGGGTGCGGGTCGCGGGAGAAGGGGCGGCGCGCTCGCTCGCCGAGCTCGGGGTTCGGGACTCCAAGACGCTCGGCCCGCGCAGGGTCAGGGAGCTCGCGAAGGAGATCGTCGGGCGCCTCGGGCCGAAGGAGGTGTGCGTCGTCGCGCTCTCCCCCCGGGAGTACGAACGCCTGAGGAGACGCTGCGGCAACGTGAACCGCCTGCTCGTCGAGCTCGACGGGAGGATAATCCGCGAGCTCGGGGTGGGTGTGGAACTCGTCGTCGTGGACGAGTTCTCGAGGGGCCTCCGGGAGGAGCTCGCCTCCCGCGTCCCCGGCGGGGTTAGGCTCGAGGTCCGCCCTCGAGCCGAGGACGATGCGGCCGTGGCCGCGGCCTCCGTGCTGGCCCGGGCCAGGCAGCTCGAGGAGCTCGACGCGCTCTCCGAGATGGTCGGCTTCACGCTGCCGCGGGGAGCCTATCAGGTCGTCCCGACGGCGCGCCGGATCGTCCGGGAGCTGGGGGAGGAGGCGCTCGCCGAGGTGGCGAAGGTCAGCTTCGCCACCACGACGCAGGTGATGGAAGGATCGAAGGAAGAGGGTGAGATGGCGTGATAGACCTGCGCAGCGACACGGTGACCCGACCCACCCCGCAGATGCGCCGCGCGATATTCGAGGCCGAGGTGGGGGATGACGTCTACGGCGAGGACCCGACGGTCAGGCGCCTCGAGGAGTACGTCGCCGGGCTGCTCGGCAAGGAGGACGCCGTCTACGCTCCCTCGGGGACGATGACGAACCAGATCGGGGTGTACGTCAACACCTCCCGCGGGGACGAGGTGCTGGTGCACCAGGACGCCCACGTCTTCAACTACGAGGCGGGGGCCCCGGCGCTCGTCTCCAGCGTGCAGGTGCGCCAGCTCCCGGGGGAGGGCGGCGTGATCTCGCCGGAGACGCTCCGTGCCGCCGCCCGCCCGGAGAACGTCCATTTTCCCAGGCAGAGCCTCCTCTGTCTCGAGAACACCCACAACGCCTCCGGCGGTAGGGTCTACCCGCTCGACGCCTTCGCTGCGGTCTGCGAGGAGGCCCGCGGCCTCGGCCTGCGCGTACACCTCGACGGGGCCCGGCTCTTCAACGCCCAGGCGGCGACCGGCATCCCGGCCCGGGAGTGGGCGGCGCTCTGCGACACCGTCTCGGTGTGCTCCTCGAAGGGGCTCGGCGCGCCGGTCGGTTCGCTGCTCGCGGGGGACGCCGGGACCATCGCGGAGGCCCGCCGAGCACGCAAGGCCCTCGGTGGCGGGATGCGGCAGGCCGGGGTGATCGCCGCCGCCTCGCTCTACGCCTTCGAGCACAACATAGACCGCCTCGCCGAGGACCACGAACGCGCCGCCCGGCTCGCCCGGGGACTCTCCTCGGCCGGCTACGAGGTCGTGCCCCCGGAGACGAACATCGTCCTCGTCGAGGTGGGGGATGCCCCCCGCTTCCTCGAGGCGCTCGCAGCCAGGGGGGTGCTCGCCACACCCCGCAACTCCTCGACCGTGCGCATGTGTACCCACCTCGACGTCTCCGACGAGGACGTCGAGCGCGCCGTGGAGGCGGCCGCCGGGATCGCGAGGTTCGGGGTTGCCGGATAGCGGGTTCCGGGCCGTCGAGTGCGGCCCGGAGGATCTCGGGGAGGTTCTCTCCTTTTTGAGAACATCCCTGTACGGTATGCCACCCCCTCCCGCAGGATTCGTGGACCTGGTGCGCCGGGAGGTGCGGGCGCGCAGCGCCTCGGTCGTCGCGCTCTACGATCGAGTTGGGATCGCCGGGGCGGCCACGGTCCGCTATCGCCCCAGCCTCTCGGGGGCCGCGCTCTTCGCCAGCGTGGAGGATCTGTGCGTGAGGCCCGACGTGAGGGACCGGGGGTTGGGCCGCGCCCTCCTTTCGGAGGTCGAACGCCTGTGCGTCGCCAGGGGTATCTCCTACGTGGAGGTGCAGACGGAAGAGGCCGGGTTCTACCGCTCCTGCGGGTTCGAGGTCGAGCAGGGGGTTCTGGTGCTCTCGCGCGGGCTGCCCGCGCTCTCTCAGAACTCCAGCACCTCGTAGATGGAGACCTCGCGAAACCCCAGGTTCTCGTAGAACTTGCGCCCTCGCCGGTTCGCCGCGGCCACCTGCAGCGACATGCCGGTGGCGCCCTGCTGCTCGGCCCAGGCGCGGGCCCGTTCGAAGAGCGCCCGGCCGACGCCGCGGCTCCTGTACTCGGGGAGGACGAAGATGTCGTCCACCGCGACCCACGTCCTGGGGCTGAACGCCGGGGACCCTTCCCGGATCTCCCCGGAGATGAAGCCTATCATCCTGCCCTCCGGCTCGGTGACGGCGACGATGAGGAAGGCGTGGCTGCTGGCGACCAGATCGAGCAGGAACCGGCGCATGGTCTTCTCCGACTGCGGCGAGGTGGCGTAGACGCTGTCGTAGGCGGCGTGCTCTTCCGCGCTCTTCATCCAGAGCCTCGCGGCTTCGACGGCGTCTTCTCTGCTGCCCGGGCGGATGGTGTACCTCAGGTTCTCTCTACTCACCACGCACGAAATCGTAACCCAACGGCGCCGTCATGGCCGGAGACGTTGCTGGTGGGGAAGATTTGCAGTAAAGTAACGAAACGTTCGGTTTCGCAGAGGGGAGGTGATGCGGCCGGAGGTACATCCGGAGAGATCTCGAAGACAAGACGGCGGGATCGGGAGAGGTTCGGCACGGCCGTCTCTCACGAAAAAACATGGAAGCGCCAGGACTCCCCCTCTCGGAGAGAGCGGGGAGTTGACGAGGTAGACGTTCATCGAGTCTTTCGGCGGGTGCGTCTCGGCCCCCGGGGTGGTCGTCAGGACGGCTACAAATCCCGGCGGTGACGCCGGGGACAAAAGGCCGTTCGAACCCCATCGGGGCTCGTGCTGCCCTCTTCTCCGCCATCCCGCCCGACCGTAGTGCACCACTGCGACGGGAGGTGTCGGTTTTGTGCGGCATAGTAGGTTACGTGGGCGGCAGCCGAAGCATAGAGGTGCTCATGGAAGGGCTCCAGCGGCTGGAGTACAGGGGGTACGATTCCGCCGGGCTCGCGGTGCAGCCCGGTGAGGGCAGGCTCGAGGTGTTGCGGCGCGTGGGGCCGCTCAGGGAGCTGGAGCGAGCCGTCGCCGAGAAAAACGGAGGCTTCGGTGAGGTGTTGGCGGGCATAGGGCACACCCGCTGGGCCACGCACGGCCGCCCGAGCGAGGAGAACGCCCACCCGCACGTGGGAGGTGATGGCCGGGTCGCCGTGGTCCACAACGGCATCGTGGAGAACCACGCCGAGCTCAGGAAAGGTCTGGAGCGGAGGGGGGTCGGGTTTCGCTCCGAGACCGACACCGAGGTCATCGCCCACCTGCTGGCCGAGCGTCTGGAGGGGGGCGCCTCTCTGGCCGAGGCCTTCGGTGAGGTGATGGAGATGCTCGAGGGGGCGTTCGCCGTGGCCGCCATCAGCGCCGACGAGCCGGGGACGGTGGTCGCGGGCCGGCGCCAGAGCCCGCTGGTCGTGGGGCTCGGGGAGGGGGAGAACTTCCTGGCGAGCGGGGTGCCGGCGTTGCTGGGGTTCACCCACCGTTTCGTCCTCGTCGAGAACGACGAGATGGCGGTGGTTACCCGGTCGTCCGTGGAGCTCCGCCGTTTCGGGGGAGAGCCCGTCGAGCGGGAACCTTTCGAGGTCGACTGGGATCCCGAGGCGGTCGAGCTCGGCGGGTTTCCGGACTACATGTCCAAGGAGATACACGAGCAGCCCCAGGCCATCAGGGCCACCCTCGACGGGCGTCTCGGGGAGGACGGGATGGTGGATCTTTCCGAGGTCGGGCTCGATCTGTCGGGGGTGGAGCGGGTCGTGGTGGTCGCCTGCGGGACCGCCTATCATGCCGGGCTGCTGGGCAAGTACTTCATCGAGCGTTACGCCCGGGTTCCGGTGGAGGTGGCGGTGGCGAGCGAGTACCGATACTCGGATCCCGTAGGAGATCCCGGCACGCTCGTCGTCGCGATCTCGCAGAGCGGGGAGACGACCGACACGCTGGCGGCGGTCGACGCGGCGAAAGGTTGCGGGGCCAGGGTGCTCGCGATAACCAACACGCGTGGGTCTCTGATCACGCGTGAAGCCGACGGCGTATTGTTGACCCGGACCGGACCGGAGATATGCGTCGCGGCCACCAAGACCTTCGTGGCGCAGGTGGTGGCGCTCGAGCTGCTCGCGATGGAGCTCGGCCGGAGCCGCGAAACCCTCGCAGAGGAGCGGCTGAGGGAGCTGGTCGGAGAACTGCGCCTCGCTCCGGAGCGGGTGCAGGAGGCGATCGAGTCGGTCTCCGGGCGCCTCGACGAGGCGAGCGCGCTCTTCGAGGAGGCCCGCTGTTCGCTGTTCCTCGGGCGGGGGGTCGCTTATCCGGTCGCCCTCGAAGGAGCGCTCAAGCTCAAGGAGATCTCCTACCTGCCCGCCGAGGGGTACCCCGCGGGAGAGATGAAGCACGGACCGATCGCCCTCATCGACGAGAGATGCCCGGTGGTGGCCCTCTTCGGGAGCGGCATCCACCGCGAGAAGACCCTCTCCAACGTGCAGGAGACCGTGGCGCGCGGGGCGCGGGTCGTCGCCGTGGCTTTCCCGGACGACGAGGAGGCCTCTGGGGTGGCTTCCGTCGTCCTGCCGGTCCCCCGGGTTCCCGAGACGATCGTCCCGCTCGTCCTCACCGTGCCGCTGCAGATGCTGGCCCATGAGGTCGCGACGGACAGGGGCCTCGACGTGGACAAACCGCGCAACCTCGCCAAGAGCGTCACCGTGGAGTGAGCCCTAGCAGATCACGCGCAGTGCCCCTGGTCGGACGCCGAAGGTCATCGGCAGGGTGCCCCAGGGTTCACCGTCGAGCTGCACCGGGATGCTCCTGCCGTCCATGGAGGAGGCCCGGGCCCGGGTGACGTCGAAGGATCGTATGGAGTGATCGAGGGGCGTGCGGGCCATGAAGGGGAGCAGGATGTCCGGGCGCAGGAGCGAGGATATGCGCTCCACCACGACCAGGTCCAGCTCGCCGCTGTGCATCAGGTCGGCGCGGGAGGAGACCAGGAACGGACCGCCGTAGTGGGTGACGTTGGCGAGAACGGCGAGCCGGACCTTCTCTATGACCTTCTCGTAGCCGTCCTCGTGTTCTATGTGCAGCCTGCAAGGGGGGAAGTGACCGGTGAGGTAGAGCCGCACGGCGGTGAGGACGAAGGCCGATTTGCCGAGGCGGTGTTTCAGGGCCGGGTCCACCGCCTGCACCACCCGGGCGTCGAAACCTATGCCGGCCATGCACGCGAACAGCCGGCTTGCGCCGCGCGCATCCGTGGCCACCCCGAGGTCCATGACCGTGCCCCGGCGTCCGGATATGCGTTCGCAGGCCGCCTCCGGGTCGAGGGGGATGCCGAGCTCCTGGGCGAGCACGTTCGCCGTGCCCAGTGGGATGATGCCGAGCGTGGCGCCGGACGAGAGCCCGTTGACGACCTCGTTCACGGTGCCGTCGCCCCCGGCGGCGACGACGAGGGTGTCCCCCGCGGCCGCGGCCAGCTCCCGCGCGTGACCGGGCCGTTCGGTCATCAGCAGCTCTACGTCGCCCAGCCGCCGGCGCAGGTGTTCCGCGCAGGACTCGAGGAGCGCGTGAGAGCCCTTCTGCCCGGAGGTTGGGTTGCCGATCACGACCACTGGTGGGCTCATGCGGCTAACTATAGACCTTTTGTCGGATGCCCATCTGACTTAAGATACGTTTCGTGAGCGAGAAAGGAGCACCTACGGAGAATTTCGTCGTGCCGGGGATCGGGGTGGACGTCGTGGACGTGGGGCGCATGGAGCTCGCGCTCCGGCGCACCCCCAAGATCCGACGCCGCCTGTTCACCGAGGCGGAGATAGCCTACTGCGAGAAGTACCGCTTCGCCGTGCGCCACTACGCCGGCAGGTGGGCGGCCAAGGAGGCGGTGACCAAGGCGCTGGGATGCGGTCTGATCCAGTGGAACGGCGTCGAGGTCGTCCGGCGCCCGCGCCGTCCCCCGTCCGTCAGGCTCTCGGGCAAGATAAAGGAGTTCGCCGATCGGGTCGGGGTCAGGGAGGAGGACCTCTCCATCTCGATAACCCACTCCGAGCTCTCGGCGGTGGCGGTGTGCATCGTGCACGGGAGGGGACCGTCTTGAGGCTCTACACCGCATCCGAGATGTCGCGGGCGGACGCGAACGCGCAGTCCCTCGGCATCCCCGGCATCGTGCTGATGGAACGGGCGGGCTCGGCGATGGCCCGCCTCGCGCTCGAGAGGTTCTCGCCCGAGAGGGCCCTCGTCGTGGCCGGGGGAGGCAACAACGGCGGGGACGGGTTCGTCGTGGCGCGGGAGCTGCACCGCGCCGGGGTCGAGGTCGCGGTCTGCGCGACGAGAGAGGAATACCGGGGCGACCCCGAGACGAACCTCCGGACGCTGCAAAACCTCGGGGTGCGTTTCTGCGGGAGGGAGGAGCTCGCCGACGAGCTGGCCGCGGCGGACCTCGTGGTCGACGCGCTTTTGGGCACCGGATTCTCCGGGGAGGTGCGCGAGGACGCAGCACGGATCATCCGGGAGATCAACGCCTCCGGAACGCGCGTGTTCTCGGTGGACGTGCCCTCCGGGGTCGACGGCTCGACGGGGGAGGTGGGCGGCGAGGCGGTGCGGGCCGAGATGACGGCCTGCGCGCACGCGGTGAAGGTGGGGTGCGTGGTCTCGCCGGGCTGTGATCACGCCGGGGAGGTCGTGGCGGTGGACATCGGCGTCCCGTCCGAAGCGGAGGTAGAGTCCTCCGTCGTCCTGGGCGACCGCGAGGAGCTGCGCGGGCTCGTCCCCCGCACCGCGCAGCCGGCGCACAAGTACTCGGCGGGGACGTTGCTCGTCGTCGCCGGCTCCCGTCAGATGACCGGGGCCGCGGTGATGAGCGTCCTCGGAGCGCAGCGGGCGGGGTGCGGGATCATCTTCCTGGTGGTGCCCGGGAGCGCCGCGTCGGCGGTGGACGCGCGCCTTACCGAGACGATAGTCTCCGGCGCGCCCGAGGACGGGGAGGGACACCTGACCCCGGAGGCGCTCGGGGAGGTGCTCGAGAGGGCTGAGAGGGCCTCGGCGGTCGTCGTGGGGCCGGCGATCGGACGAACCGGGGAGAGCCGCCGCCTGGTCGAGGGCATTCTGCGCGAGGTGGAGGTGCCGGTGCTCCTCGACGCCGACGGGGTGACGAGCCTGGCCGGCTCCGACGCTCTCGCCCGCCGTGAGCCTCCGACCGTGATCACGCCGCACGCCGGCGAACTCGGGCGGATTCTCGATGTGGGGGCGGGGGAGATCTCCGCCCGCCGCCTCCACCACGCGCGGGAGGCGGCGAGGAGGTTCGGCTGCTGCGTCCTCCTGAAAGGGAACGACACGATAGTCGCCGAAGGGGAGAGGGTCTCGGTGAACCCCACGGGCAGCGTCGCGCTCGCCACCGCCGGGACCGGGGACGTGCTCTCCGGGGTGATAGGGGCCCTGCTCTCGCGCGGGATGGGCGTCTACGATGCGGCCCGGGTGGGGGCCTGGGCGCACGGCCGGGCCGCGCACCTTTGGCTCGAGGAGACCGGATGGCCCGCCGAGAGCATGGTCGCCACCGATCTCGTACCCCTCCTCCCGCGTGCCCTACGCGAGCTCGTGTAGTATCTCTTGGTGCCGGAGGACGAAGGTTCATCCAGAGAGCGGGGGCGAGCATGGAAGAGCGTGATATCAGGGGCATGAAGGTCGGCGAGGTCATGCACGAGGACTGGCCGATGCTGAAGCCGGACGATACGGTCGAGGATGCCATAAAGCTCTTCGCCCGGCGCGGTATCTCCGGGGCGCCTGTAGAGGAAGATGGAAGGCTCGTCGGGGTTGTGACGGAGGGGGACCTCATCTTTCAGGACGCGGATGTGAGGGCCCCGGGTTTCCTCGATATCCTCGGGGGGATGGTCCCGCTGGGGAGCTGGGCAGAGTACCGCCGGGAGGCCCTGAAGAGCGCCGGCGTCACCATGGACGAGGTTATGACCCGCGACCCGGTGGTCGTCTCCCCGGACGCGACGCTCTCGGAGGCGGCGACGGCGATGGCCGAGCGCAGGATAAAGCTCCTGCCGGTCGTCGAGGGCGATGTCTTGCGCGGTGTGATCACCAGGCGAGACATCCTGCTCCTTCACGTGCTCAGGCCCGATCTCTCGGCCGAAGAGGGGGGCTGAGGGGACGGGCGGGCGTTTGAAGGAGCCGGACGGCCCGAGGAGAGGGATCCCCCGCCCGAAGACCACCGGGGTGCTCGTCGTCGTTGGTGTCTTCTTGATCGCCGCGAACATGCGCGCCCCCATAACCGGGGTCGGACCTTTGCTCGGCGAGATCCGGCGGGATACCGGGCTCTCCAGCGGGGCGGCGGGGTGGCTGACCACGATCCCGCTCCTGGCCTTCTCGGTGCTCTCGCTGGCTTCTCCGGGGCTCGCCCGCAGGCTCGGTCTGGAGCGTTCGCTCTTCGTCGCGATGGTTCTCCTGGCCGCGGGGCTCGTGATCCGCTCCCTGCCCACCGTCCCGGCTCTCTTCCTCGGCACGGCGGTCGTGGGGACCGCCATAGCCGTCATAAACGTTCTGCTACCCGGCCTGATCAAGCAGGATTTCGCCCGCAGCGTCGGCGTCATGACCGGGGCGTACACGACGACGATGAGCTTCATGGGGGCGGTCTCCTCCGGCATCAGCGTACCGCTCGCCCAGCGGGCCGGGCTCGGGTGGCGGGGGGCGCTCGGCTGCTGGGTGGTTCTGGCGGCGGCTGCGGCGGTGGTGTGGCTGGTGCGGCTGAGGGACGGACGCCGCGCACCCGAGGGCTCCTCGCGCAGCCTCCGCAGCCTGCTGCGCTCGCCGCTCGCCTGGCAGGTGACGATGTTCATGGGATTGCAGTCGGTGATCTTCTACGTGATGGTGACCTGGCTCCCGGCGATACTCCGCTCCGAGGGGATGGATGCAGCGAGCGCCGGGTGGATGCTCTCGATCTTCCAGCTCGTCGGGCTCCCGGCGACCTTCCTCGTCCCTGCGCTCGCCGGCCGCCGCCCGAGCCAGCGCGGTCCCGTGGTGCTCACCGTCACGCTCTCCGGGCTCGGGTTAGTGGGCCTGCTCCTGGCCGGCGGTGTCGCGCCCGCGCTGTGGGTGGTGTTGATGGGTATCGGAGGGGGGTCTTTCATAAGCCTCTCGTACACCTTCTTCTCGCTGCGCGCCCCGGACGCCCAGAGCGTCTCCGCTCTCTCCGGTATGGCGCAGTCCTTCGGGTACCTGCTCGCTGCGATCGGTCCGGTTCTCTTCGGATACCTCTACGAGGCGACCGGAGGCTGGACGGTCCCCCTCATGCTTTTGCTCCTGGTGATCGTCGCCCTGTTCTTCGCAGGTCTCGGGGCGGCGCGCGACGCCCGGATCACACCCGCAGACGGCGATCCTGGAGACGGGAGGAAAGGATAGTGGCACGGAAGATACTCGTATCCGGTTTCGAGCCGTACGGCGACCTCGGGCACAACCCCACCCGGGATCTCGCCGAGCAGGCGCCGGGACTCGGGCTCGAGGGCGTGGAGGTATCCTCCATCGTGCTCCCGGTCGAGTACGACCGGTGCGCGGAGATCCTGATCGGGGAGGTGGACCGCCTCCGTCCCGACGCGGTGATCGCCTGCGGGCTCGCCCCCGGCAGAACCGCCATAACCCCGGAGCGCGTCGGCTTGAACGTCAAGGATACCGCTCCGGGACGCTCCCTGCCGGACAACCGCGGGCGGGCGCCGCGGGACGAACCCGTAACCCCCGACGGTCCCGACGCCCTCTTCTCGACGCTACCCTGCCGCAGTATCTCGGAGGCGTTGCTCTCCCGAGGGATCCCCTCCTACGTCTCGAACACCGCCGGAACCTACATCTGCAACAACACGCTCTACGCGCTGCTCGATCACGTAAGGAGCGAGGACCTCCCCACCCTGGCCGGTTTCATACACTTCCCGGCCTCGACGGAGCTGGCGCTTGAGAACCCTCTGCTGCCGAGCCTGCCCTTCGAGATGATGCAAGAGGCCCTTGGCGTCGCCATCGAGGTCGTGCTGAGAGCGGGTGTCCCCCGACCCTGACCCGCTACGCTCCGAGCCGGGATGCGGTCCGAAGCTCCTCGGCCGGCTGCACCTCCCTCTCCCTGAAGGCCGTGTGTATCGAGGTGTTGCCGTCTATCTCGACGTAGAACGCTTCCTCGTGGAGCGTCGTGGGGATGACCCTCACGACCCTCCCCTCGCGGCCGGCGTACCTCCACGTCAGCGGCGCGTCCTCGCGGTAGACCACCACGACGCGGTCTCCTTCTCTCAACATCGCGTGCCATCCTCCCCTTGTTCGCCGCGATACTTGGCCGGATTCTAGACCATCTCCGGCCCCGCCGAAAGGGTGGATCGGGTGGGAAATACGGGTATACAAAAAGGGGTATGCCCGCACGGGGTCTGGCTCCCCGCGGGCGGTTTGCGAAGGTGATTTTGCAGAACGGGGGTTCGTTTTGGGTCCGGAGCGGGATGGAGGGAGTTACGTCGGACGCCGGGTCGTCCGGATCGAGGACGGGCGGCTGGTGCGCGGTGAGGGAACCTACGTCGCGGACATGAGGCCCGAAGGTTGCCTGGAGGCGGCCTTCGTCCGCAGCCACGTCGCGCACGGGCGGCTCGAGGGGGTGGACCTCGACGCCGCGCGGGCGGTGCCGGGGGTCGTCGGGGCATACTCGGCGGAGGATCTGCCCGACCTCCCGGCGGCACGGCCGCTCTTTCAGTCCGACGTGCTCGAAGGCAGGGAGTGGCCGGCGCTCGCGCGGGAAAGGGTGCGATTCTTCGGTCAGACCATCGCCGTCGTCCTCGCCGGGGACCGGTACGCGGCCGAGGACGGGGTGGAGGCCGCCGGGGTCGCGATCGAAGAGCTTCCCTGCGTCATCGACCCGACGGAGGCGGCCTCCACCTCGGCGCCGGAGCTCTTCGAGGGGCTCTCCAACGTCGTGGGTGAATGGGAGGCAGGGGAGCCTGTCGGGGAGGATCTCTGGAGCGAAGCCCCGGTGGTCGTCGAGGCATCCTACCGCATACCGCCGCTCTCACACGCCTCGATCGAGGCGCGCGCGATCCTGGCCGAGCCCGGGGAGGGCGGCACCCTCACGGTGTGGGTTTCGCACCAGGCCCCCCACCGGCTGAGAAGGGACCTCTCCGAGCTGTTCGGTATCCCGCAGGAGAAGGTTCGGGTCGTCGTCCCGGACGTCGGCGGGGCGTTCGGCGGGAAGAGCGAGACCTTCCCGGAGTACCTCGCCGTGGTCCACCTGGCGCTGCGGCTCGGGCGTCCGGTGCGCTGGGTCGAGGACCGGACGGAGGCGCTGACCGCCGCCGTGCACGGGCGGGGGCAGAACCAGAGGGTCCGGCTCGCCGCCGACCGCGACGGCAGGATGCTCGCGCTGGAGGTCGAGGCCGACGCGAGCACCGGGGCCTACCCGCACTACGGGGTGGCGCCCATCTTCAACATGCTCAGGCTCCTCTCCGGCGTCTACCGCATTCCCCGCATCCATGCCAGGGCGCGCGCCGTCGTGACCAACACCACCCCGACCGCCCCCTACCGCGGCGCGGGCCGGCCCGAGGCCGCCTACGCCGTCGAGCGCACGGTCGATCTCCTCGCCGCCAGGCTCGGGGAGGACCCGGCGGAGGTGAGGCGACTGAACATGATCCACCCCGGAGAGCTTCCTCACGAGACGCCGGTCGGGGCCCGCTACGACAGCGGCGACTACCCGGCGGCGCTCGAGAAGGCGCTCGAGGCCGCGGACTACGGGGGCTGGCGCGCCGAGCAGGAGCGCCGCCGGAGGGAGGGCGGGCCTCCGCTCGGCGTCGGGATCTGCTGCTACGTGGAGAGCGCCGGGGTGATGGGTGAGTACGGCGCGGTCGAGGTCCGTCCCGACGGGGAGATCCTGGCCCTCTCCGGCGCCTCCTCGACCGGGCAGGGACACGAGACGACCTTCGCCCAGGTCGTCGCCTCGGTCCTAGGGGTGGAGGTGGGGAGGATCAGGGTCGTCGAAGCCGACACCGCCGCCGTTCCCCGCGGTGTGGGCTCCTACGCGAGCCGTTCGATGCAGGTCGGAGGGGCGGCGCTCCACCGCGCCTCGCTCCGGCTCGTCGAGGAGGCCCGGCGCAGGATGGCCGACCTCTGCGGCGTCTCCGTCGAGGAGGTCTCCTACCAGGAGGGTATCCTGCGTGCCGGGGAGGAGGAGATGGACCTCGTCCGTCTCGCCTCCAGGACCGGGGCGCTGCGGGTGGAGGAGGACTTCGAGCCGCCGCAGTCCTTCCCCTACGGCTGCTACGTCGCCGTGGTCGAGGTCGATCCCGAGCTCGGCGTCGTGCGCGTCCTGCGGCTCGTCGCCGCCGACGACTGTGGGGTCGTCGTCAACCCGCTCGTGGTGGATGGTCAGATCTACGGCTCCCTGATGCAGGGTCTCGGGCAGGCGCTCTACGAGGAGGTGCCCTACGACGCGCGGGGGCGGCCGCTCGTGGACCACGGCCTCCTCGACTACCTGCTTCCGACCTTCTCCGAGCTTCCATCAGTCCGCACGGTCGAGATGGAGACCCCGAACCCGAACACCCCTCTCGGCGCGAAGGGAGTTGGAGAGTCCGGGTCCATCGGTGCGCCCCCGGCGGTGGTGAACGCCGTCGCGGACGCCCTCGGCCACCCCGACGGGCTCCAGATGCCGCTGACGCCGCAGGCCTGCTGGATGAAGACGGGGGTCCGGGAGGGGGTAGGGAAGTGAAGCCCGCACCTTTCGACTACCTGGTCGCACGCAGCGTGCGGGAGGCCGTATCCGCGCTCGCGGAGCGCCCCTCCCAGGCGCGCGTACTCGCCGGCGGACAGAGCCTGGTGCTGGAGATGAACTACCGGCGCGAACGCCCGGCGCTGCTCGTGGACATAAACCACGTCCCCGACCTCGATGGGATAGAGGTCGAGGGCGGTGAGCTACGGGTCGGTGCGCTCGCCCGCCACCGCGATTTCGAGGAACCGGTCGCGCGTGACCCCCTGGGCCGGCTGCTCGAGCGGGTGAGCCGCCACATCGCCCACCCCCCGATCCGGGCGCGGGGGACGATGGTCGGGAGCCTGGCCTACGCCCATCCGGCCGCCGAGTGGCCCGCCGTGGCCGTCGCCCTGGACGCCCGCCTGGAGCTGGCCGGCCCGGAGGGCGTGCGGACGGTTCGCGCCGGGGAGTTCTTCCGGGGGCCGTTCGCGACCGCCCGCCGGCCGGGGGAGATGATCACGGGTGTGCGCCTGCCGCTTCTCGGGGAGGGCAGCGGCGCGGGCTTCGTCGAGCTGCGTCGGACCAAGGCGAGCTTCGCGCTCGTGGCGGCGCTCGCCGCGATCACCGTCGAGGGAGGCGTCATCACCTCCTCCCGCATCGCCCTCGCCGGGGCCGCGGACCGCCCGCTGAGGGCGAGAGGGGCGGAGGAGGCGCTCGCCGGGAACCCACCGTCGGACGAGACGTTCGCCGAGGCGGAGAGGCGCGCCGCCCTCGAGGCCGACCCGGTCCCGGAGCCGCACGCGGGGGTGGAGTACAGACGCCACGCCGCCGGGGTGCTGGTGCGCCGGGCGCTCGAACGGGCGGTGGAGGACCTGGAGGTGAACTCGTGAGGATCGAGATGGAGGTGAACGGGGAGAGGCGGGCCCTGGAGGTCGAGCCGCGCCGCACGCTCGCCGACGTCCTGCGGGAGGAGCTCGGTCTCACCGGGACCCACCTCGGGTGCGAGCACGGGGTCTGTGGGGCTTGCACCGTGATCTTCGACGGCGATGCCGTACGGTCGTGCCTGATGTTCGCCGCGCAGGCGGACGGGGGCCGGGTGAGGACCGTCGAGGGGCTCGCCTCTGGAAACGGGGCCGAGCACCCGCTGCAGCGGGCCTTCCGAGCCGAGCACGCCTTGCAGTGCGGCTTCTGCACGCCGGGGTTCCTGATGCTGCTCGCCGCGGCGCTCGAGAGGGATCCCGGCGTCTTCCGCGACGAGGAGCGTCTGCGGGAGCTTCTCACCTCGAACCTGTGCCGGTGTACCGGCTACGAAGGCATCCGGAGGGCGGCCCTGCGGGCGGCGGAGGAGATGGGGCGATGAGGGTCATCGCGGTGGAGGAGCACTTTGCCACCGGGGAGCTGCTGGAGGCGGACGGTATCGGAGGACCGGGCTATCCATCGGAGAGGCTCCTCGACCTCGGCGAGAGGCGGATCGAGGACATGGACGCGGGGGGCGTCGACTTGCAGGTCATCTCGCTCGCCGCCCCCGGTGGGCAGCAGCTGGAGGCGAAAAGGGCCGTCCCGCTCGTGCGCCGGGCGAACGAGGTGCTCGCTGAGGCGGTCTTTCGCCACCCGGACCGCTTCGCCGGCCTCGCCGCCCTTCCCACCCCGGACCCGGAGGCGGCCTGTGCGGAGCTGGAGCGGGCGGTGCGCGAGCTCGGTTTCAGGGGAGCGGTCGTCAACGGGCACACCCGCGGGCGCTTCCTCGACGCGCCGGAGTTCCGGCCGCTGCTCGAGCTCGCGGCCCACCTGGGGTCCCGATCTACCTGCATCCGACCCCGCCTCCGGATGTAGTCAGGCGGGCGTACTACTCGGGGATCTCGCCGGAGGTGGACGGTGCGCTCGCGACATCGGCCTGGGGCTGGCACGTGGAGACCGGGCTGCACGCGCTGCGGCTCGTCCTCTCGGGGGTCTTCGAGCGGCTGCCGGATCTCAGGGTGGTCGTGGGGCATCTCGGGGAGGCGCTGCCCTTCATGCTGCGGCGGGTCGACGCCCGGCTCTCCCCGGAGGTGACGGGATTGAAGAGGCAACCCTCCTGGTACTTGAGGCACAACCTCTGGCTCTCGATCAGCGGGTTCTTCTTCGAGGCCCCCTTCCGGACCGCGATGGAAGAGTTCGGCGCCGAAAGAATCCTCTTCTCCGTCGACTACCCGTTCGCGTCGAGCGCGGAGGGACGTCGCTTCCTGGAAGGGCTCGGGTTCGGTCCGCAGGAGTACGCGAAGATCGCGCACCGGAACGCCGAAGGACTCTTCGGACTCTGATTCGTCAGCCGCGGTTCGCGAGGCGCGCCATCCTGCGGGCGAGCGGTGGCCCGAGCAACACCACGGCGAAGACGCGGAGCATCTGCACCGCGAGGACCAGCGAGACGTCCGCTCCACCTCCGAGCGCGATGATCGAGACGGAATCTATCCCGCCGGGGGTGGTCGCGAGGTAGGCGGTGAAGGGGTCGGCCGGGGTGAAAGCGGAGAGGACGAGCCCGAGCCCGGCGCAGACGGCCATGAGCAGGACCATCGAGGCGAGGACGGCCGGCAGCACGTGCGCTGCGTGCTCGAGCGAATCGCGGTCGAAGAGGAGCCCGACGTAGAGCCCGAGCGCGACGTAGGCGGTCTGCGGGACGCCGGGGGGAAGGACGGGATGGAAGAGCCCGAACCCGCTCGCCAGCGCCCCGAGGATCAGCGGGCCTACGAGGGCGCCCGCCGGGAGGTGCAGCCTGCGACCGATCCAGGTACCCACCACGGCCGCCAGGGCGCTCAGGGCGTAGTCTGCGGGCGTGGTGTGGGGGGAGAGGCCGGTCGGGAGGCCCCCGCTCGAAGGGCCGCCCGAGCCTCCTGGCATCAGGCCGAAGTGGGCGATGAGCGTGGCCGAGAGCACGACCACCACGACCCGGACATACTGCATCAGGGCCACCAGCCGGCTGTCGGCCCCGAGCGAGGGGCTCATCGCCAGCATGCCGGAGGCGGCTCCCGGGAGCGTCCCCAGGGAGGCCGTCTGCCCGTCGAGCGAGGTGAGCCGGGCGAGCACCAGACCCGAGGCCAGGCTCGCGAGCAGGGTGCCGGCGAGCACCAGCGAGACCGGCAGCCAGTCGTCGGCGAGCACGGGAAGGGACGATGGACGGAAGGTGGAGGCCAGCAGCGTGCCTATGACGGCCTGGGAGAACGTTCTCGTGCCCCGGGGCATCTCGAAGCGCTTCCTGCTCGCCAGCGCGAATGCTATCGCGACGAGCATCGGGCCGACCAGCCAGGCCGCCGGAACGCCGGCGTGTTCCCCGAGGAACCCGGCGCAGGCGGCGCTCGCGAGCAGTGCGATCCAGGTGCAGGATCTCCGGAGGGCCCCGGCGCCGGGCATCTCAGCCGGAGGTCGGTATCTTCACGTTCGTCGTCTTATCTTTCGGGGGCGCTTTTACGCTCACCGGGGCTCCGAAGCCGTAGTACTCGTTGGAGATCCTGATCCTCCCCCGTTCGCTCCCGACGCCCTTCCCGGGCTTCGTGCGCGGGATCTCTATCGGGACGGTGGCCTCGAAGCGGCGCACACGATCCTTACCGTCCAGCCAGACCGTGATCGGCAGCGTCGAAGAGCCGAGGTCCTTCTTGAGATCTTCGTAGAGTTTTCGTCCTGCGGGGTTTTGCCTCGCCACCCTGTCGAGGTCCACGACCATGCGGTAGCGGGTCGTGGTCACCCCGCGCACCTCCCCCCGCCCCAGCTTGCGGGTCTTCGCGGGGATCACACCCTCCAGATAGGCGAGCTGGTGGACGGGGTCGTTGAGTTGAGAGCTCGCGAGCTGGGCCAGGTACTCCCCGCGGCCTCCGGCGAGCTCGAGGAGGTCCAGCCGCACCCACCGTCCCCGCTGGCCGGACGAACCGTTCGCCGGTAGCTTCTCGTAGATGGTGTAGCCGATCTGTCGGATCTCGGCGCGCCCGGCCCCGGAGGTGCCTATGCTCACCTTCGCCCGGCTTTCGGCGAAGCTGACCGCGCCGGAGCCGGATATCCTTATGGTGGACGGGGACGCTTTCTGGCCGGGATGGAGCGGCAACCCGTGCTCGACCTCCTCGATTCTGACCCTGGCGCTCCCTTCCCGCGTGGTGGCCCGGTAGGCCCTCAGGGCCAGAGGTGGCGCCGCGGGCCGGGTCTTCTGGCCGGTGCCGGGAGAGACATGGGTCGACGGGGCGGTGCTGGATGTCCGGCTACTGGAGGAGTTTCCTGAAGAGCATCCCGCGACGCCCAAGGCGAGCGTGCAGAGCCCGAGGAGCAGAAGCGTCATCTTTCCGGGAGCGGCTCCCGAACGGTGTACTCTCATGCCCATCCCTCCATGAAGGGGCTGCCCCTCCTGCGAGAGGCTGCGGGGGTATTCTCCGATCGCTTCGTTCCACGAGGGGTTATTCTAGCCGCTCGGTCCGGGGACGCCCTCTCCGGCCGGCTTGAGGTGTGGGAGGACGCACAGTAGACTCCGTGCGTCCTGCCGAGCTTCCTTTTGTAGTATGGAGGACCGATGGAGAGAGAGGGAGCCCCGGGCCGCCTCTGGGCCGAGATAGACCTCGAAGCCATCAGGCGAAACGTCCGCACGCTGCGGCGCCGGGCGGCGGGTGCCCGTCTGATGGCGGTCGTCAAGGCCGACGCCTACGGCCACGGGGCGCTGCCGGTGGCGCGGGCGGCGCTCGAGGCCGGGGCGGATTCACTCGCGGTCGCGACGCTCGCCGAGGGGGCCGAGCTGCGCGGGGGAGGGGTAAGAGCCCCGGTGCTCGTCTTCGGGAACCTCCTCCCCGGGGAGCTGAAGGAGGCCGGGAGGCTGCGGCTGGAAGTGACGGTGCACTCGCTCGCTGGTGCACGCCTCGTCGCCTCCCTGCCCGGCTTGCGGGCGCATCTTGAGGTCGATACCGGCATGAACCGGTGGGGCGTTGGTCCGGAGGAGGCGGGCGAGGCGCGCAGGGTGCTCGGGGAGCGGCTGGTGGGCGTCTACACACACCTCTCCTGCGCCGACTCGGACCCGGAGTTCACCAGGGAGCAGCTCCGGCGCTTCGATCGGGTGCTTGGGGCCCATCCGTTCGGCGGCGTCCTCGTGCACGCCGCCAACTCCGCCGGCACCCTCTGGTACCCGCAGGCGCGCTACGATCGCGTCCGGCCCGGGGTGGCGCTCTACGGGCTGCACCCGCGCGGGGACGCGGGCGACCCCGCCGACGAGGGCCTGCGTCCGGCGCTGACCCTCAAGAGCTACGTGGCCGGGATCAGACGCCTCCGGGCCGGAGAGTGCGTCTCCTACGGGGCCACCTTCAGGGCGGAGCGTACGATGTGGGTTGCGACCGTGCCGGTCGGGTACGCCGACGGTTACCGGAGGGCGCTCTCGGGCAGGGGGGTGGCTCTGATCCGTGGCCGCAGGCGGCGTCTGCTCGGACGGGTGACGATGGACGCGTGCGTCTTCGAGGCCGATGGAGAGGTCGAGGTGGGCGACGAGGTGGTGCTCCTCGGCGAGCAGGGGGAGGAGAGGGTTGGGGCCGAAGAGCTCGGGAGGCTCGGCGGCACGATAAACTACGAGGTGACGACGGGGTTGAATCCCAGGCGGGTCGAGAGGAGATACGTTTCAGGTGTTTAGAGGCTTCTTCAGGGATCTAAGGTGGGGGCCGGCGTTCAGGCGGTCCCTGTGGTTTACCGCGCTGTGGGTGGTCCTGGTCTACGTTTTGAGCCGCGTCTTCCCGAAGTCCTTCAGCCTGCACGGTGCCGGCCAGATCCTCATCCTCGCCGTCTACGCCGTGCTCTTCTTCCTGTTGTACGCGGTGCTCTTCGCCTTCTCCGAGAGGCGGCGCAGGGAGCAGACGCGCAAGAGGAACAAGAAGGACCGGAAGGAGGGTGAGGAGGGTACGAACGGCTCGCTCAAGGGCCGGTTCAACCCCAACACCAGCCGCAGGAAGGCCCGGCGGCGGCGCTGAGGTGGTTCCCGTCCGGGAGGTCGTGGAGGTCCTCCGAGGGACTCTGGATCTGGAGTTGCTCATCCGGCTGGTGCCGGAGCTCGGTCTTGCCAGGGGGCTCACGCAGAGCCCCTACCACCACCTGGACACCCTGGGTCACGTTCTGGAGACGGTACGCTGCGTGCGGCGGGAGCTGGAGGATGGCAGCCTCGGGGCGCGGGTGCCTCCCGGTCGGGAGGAGGCGTTGCTCTTCGCCGCGCTCGTGCATGATGTCGCCAAGCCCCTGACCCGCGGTGAGGTGGAGGGGAGGGTCGTCTTCGTCGCCCACGATACCCTGGGGGCCAGGATGGTCGAGAGGGTATGCCTCCGGCTCGGAGCTCCGGCGATGCTCTCGGATCTCGCCCGGACGCTCACCCACCTGCACCTGAAGATAGGGTTCATGGAGAACCCGCGCACCGACTACCCGCCGGAGAGGATCGTCCGCGCCGCCGGGCCGTTCTGCGAGGAGCTGGCGGTGCTCTCGTGGGCCGACAGGCTCGCCGCGCGTGGACCACGTCTCCGGAAGGAGCACATAGAGCGCCACCGCAGGCTGTGCGCCCGGTTCATCGAGGTGGGCCGTACCCTCGGGCCCTGCCGCGAGCCCGACTACGAGGGGCTCTCCTCGAAGCTCGCCCATCCTCCGGGGGCCGTGGTCGGTGCCGCCGCGAGCAGGCTTCGCATCCTCCGGGCCGGGGGGATGGAGGAGGAAGAGGCCTTCGGACGCGTATGGTCGGCCGCCGGGGTGCTTCACAAAGAGGATCGGTGAAGATATCATCGGGGTGTGGTTCGTCGTGCAGGAGAGCGAAACGAGGAAGCGGGGTCGGAGATGGGTATAGAGCGTTCGAGTAGGGATCGTTGGATCTTCGGGGTTTGTGGCGGCATCGCCCACAGGTTCGGATGGAACTCGCTCGTCGTGAGGCTCGCGACGGTCCTGCTCGCGATCTTCATCCCGGGGTTCAGCGTCATCCCGGTCGCCATCGTCTACGTGATCCTCGGCTATCTGCTTCCGGAGAGCACCGAGTACTAGCCCGGGCTCAGATGGATTTCGCCGAGGCGCAGAAGGAGGCACTGGGCTGTACCAGGTGTGCGCTCTCCCACTCGCGCACCCGGGTCGTCTTCGGTGAGGGGCCGCTCAACGCCGAGCTCTTCATCGTCGGGGAGGCCCCGGGGTTCAACGAGGATGGCGAGGGCAGTCCCTTCCAGGGTGCCTCCGGGATGCTACTCGATCGGTTGCTCGCCTCGGTCGGGATGAGGCGGGATCAGGTATACCTCACCACGCTGGTCAAGTGCCGGCCGCCCGGTACCCCTCCCCGCTCCCCGCGCCCCTCGGAGGTCAGCAGCTGCCGGCCCTATCTGATGGTCCAGATCGCGGCCGTCGACCCCCGGGTGATCGTCGCTCTGGGCGAGCTGGCCACCAGGGTCCTGACCGGGCGCAAGGATCCTCTCTCGCGCATCCGCGGCCGGGCCGTGCCGCTCGACGGGAGATACGTCTTCCCGACGCTCTCGCTGCGCAAGGCGCTCTACACCCCGGCCGACCGCGCTCTTCTCATCTCCGACTTCGGGCGTCTGCCGGAGCTGCTCGCCGCCGAGCGCCCGGCCACCTACGAGACCCTGAACGTCCCGCACCAGCCGGATGACGGCAGGGAGCCCGTGCAACCGGGCCTGTGGTGACAGACGAGGTCCGCCTTTCGATGGAGTGGGAGAAGCTCGATGAGGGGGAGTTGAAGAGGCTGGCGGCCAGGGTCGCCGCGCTGCTCGAACCCGGGGACGTCGTGGTGCTCTCCGGGGAGGTCGGCTCGGGCAAGACCACCTTCGTGCGCGCCGCCATGCACGCCCTCGGCGTGCGCGAGCGGGTGACGAGCCCGACCTACCAGCTCGCCCGCAGCTACGAGGGTGAGATGGCGGGATCCAGTGTGACCCTCAACCACCTCGACCTCTACCGGCTGGAGGAGATAGGGAGCGCCGACGTGCTGGAGCTCGAGGACTACCTGGAGCCTGGGGCGATAACGTTCATCGAGTGGGCGGACCCCGCGCTCGGCTCGCTCGAGGCCCCCTCTCTCGTCGAGCTCTCACACCAGGGAGAGGGGCTGCGGGGCGTAAGGATCACGGGCCCGCTGGAGGAGCGGCTCGGAGGATGCTGACGCTCGCTCTGGACGCCTCGACGGCGGAGGTGAGCGTGGCGCTCGCCCGTCTCGAGGGACACGACAGGGAGGTTCTGGCCGAGGTTTCCTGCTCGGCGCGGGGGGCTTCGGAGACACTTCTCCCCTCGGTGCACGAGGTGCTCGAACTGGCGGGAGAGGATCTCGGGGATGTGGGGAGGATCGTGGTCGGTGTGGGGCCGGGGACTTTCACCGGCATCCGCATCGCGGTGGCCACCGCCCGAGCTCTCGCGGGGACGCTCGGGGCCGAGATCTGCGCGTCCTCCACCCTGGATGCTCTCGCCCACCCGGCGCTCTCCTCGGGCCGGGAGAGGGTGGTGGCGGTGATCGACGCCCGGCGCCGCCAGGTCTTCGCCGAGCTCTTCGCGGCCGGCGTGGAGAGCACGGGCGTGCTCTGCGTGAGACCGGGCGAGCTCTCACGGCATCTGCCGCGTGAGGGCGATCTTCTCCTCGTGGGAGACGGGGCCGTGCGCTACCGGGAGGAGCTCTCCTCGCTCGGGCACATACCCGAAGATTCCTCTCCCCTGAACAGGGTCTCTGCCGCGGGGTACCTCGTGGCCGGCGATCTCGAACCGGTCCCTCCGGAGAAGGTTGTGCCGCTCTACGTGCGCGAGCCGGACGCCGAGGTGCGCAGGGAGCGGAACCCCTGGAGCCGGCCTTGAGCGACCACAGGATAAGGCGGATGACGCGGGACGATCTTCCGGAGGCGGTGGAGGTCGACGCGGAGTGTCTTTCGCGCCCCTGGAGCGCCGCCGTCTGGCGGGAAGAGCTGGAGAGCCCCTTCGGGCTCTACCTGGCGCTGGAAGAGGAAGGGCGCATCGTTGCCCAGATCGGGGTCAAGCGCACCTCGGAGGAGCTGCACGTGACCACGCTCGCCGTGCGCCCGGAGTGCCGGCGCAGAGGTTACGCCCGGGCTCTGGTCCGGGCGGCGATGGATGCCTTCCCCGAAGTCCGCAGGGTCCACCTCGAGGTGCGTCCCAGCAACTCCCCGGCCCGTTCACTCTACCGCTCGCTCGGCTTCAGGGAGGTCGGGCGGCGGCCTCGCTACTACGGGGACGAGGATGCCCTGCTCATGACCCTCGACCTTTCTTCTTAGCCCGTTGCTCACGCTCCCGACGCCGCTCCTCCCGACGGCGCTCGAGATCCTCCCTACCCTCGAAGGGCCTGAGCAGGTAGACGGCCGGGGCGAGGCAGACCAGAAACCCGGCGAAGATGAAGGCCGCGACGCGCAGGTCCCCCGGGCCGCGGGCCAGGTAGAGGGCGAGCTCGAGCAGCAGCACGAGCGCGATGAAGGCGAACATGAGCGAGAATGCTCTCATGGGAGGAGTATATCCTCGCGTGCCGGAGATAAAATAACCCCTCGAGCGTGATACTGGCGATAGAGACATCCTGCGATGACACCTGCGCGGCCGTGGTGGAGGACGACGGGCGCAGGGCCCTCTCGAACGTCGTCCACACTCAGACCGAGCACGCCCGCTACGGCGGGGTCGTGCCGGAGGTCGCCTCGAGGGCCCACCTAGAACGCATCGACGGCGTGGTGGAGAAGGCGCTCGCCGATGCGGGGGCGACCCTCGAAGAGTTGACCGCCGTCGCGGTTACGGTGCGTCCGGGGCTCATCGGGGCGCTCCTCGTCGGGCTGGCCTCCGCCAAGAGCGTGGCCTATGCCCGCAGGCTGCCTCTCATCCCGGTGAACCACCTCGAGGGTCACGTCGCCGCGGCGTACCTGGAGGATCCGGCGCTCGAGCCGCCGTTCGTCGCGCTCGTCGCCTCCGGAGGGCACACCGCGCTCTACTCGGTCGGGAGCGACCGGAGCATGTCGCTGCTCGGCGAGACGCTGGACGACGCCGCCGGGGAGGCCCTCGACAAGGGGGCGAGGATGCTCGGGCTGGGGTTCCCCGGAGGCCCCGCGCTCTCGCGGGCGGCCGAGGGGGGTGACCCGGGACGCTACGAGTTTCCGGTGGCCCTCAAGGGTAAAGACGATCTCGACTTCAGCTTCTCCGGCCTCAAGACGAGCCTGCTCTACACGCTGCAGCGCCTGGGGGAGGAGAGGATGGAAGAGGAGCTGCCCCACCTGGCGGCGAGCTACGAGGCGGCGGTGGTGGAGGCGCTCTCCCGGAAGCTGCTGCGGGCCGCGGAGATGACGGATTCCCGCTCCCTCGTGGTCGCGGGGGGCGTCGCGGCGAACGCCCGGCTGCGCGGTCGTCTCAGGACCGAGTGCGAGAAGAGGGGCATCGGGATCGTCATCCCGGCCCCGGCGCTCTGTACGGACAACGCCGCCATGATCGGGGCCGCCGCGCCCCACTCCCGGAAGATACCCTTCCCCGGTTACCTCGGCCTCAACGCCCGCAGCATCTGAGGCCGCGGGCGTTGCGAGGGGGTTCTTCCCTGCTCTATACTGCTGGCCGGTGGCCAGCGCGGCTGCCTTTGCGCGTTCCCTTCTTTGCGGAGCGGGGAGGGGGAACGGGCGGTTGGTACGGAGATCCGAACAGATGGAGGGGGATGCAGGCGGCTTTGTGGCAGATCGAGTACCTGCCGGTCCACGCTCAAGAAGGAGAATGCAACACATGAGGGGTAGATGCTTCCCGAGGCGGGTTTTCGCCTGCCTCATGCTAGCGTTTCTGGCGGCCGTGTTGTCCGTCGGCGTCGTCGGGAGCAGGGACGCCGCAGCACGCAGGCTGGTCAACGAGCCGTGGAGGTATCAGGCGCATCCACCGAAGAGGTACGCTTTCGCGGCGAACGCCCGGGCTTTCCCGTACACCCCGTCCGAGTGTGTGGCCCGCTACGGGGTGGCCTGCTACTCACCGCAGCAGATCAGGCGGGCGTACGACATCCCGTCCTCGCTCGAAGGCGAGGGGCAGTCGATCGTCATCTTCGACGCGTATGGGAGTCCCTCCGTAAGACGGGATCTCGAGACCTTCAGCGAGACTTTCGGTCTCCCCAAGCCCGATCTGCACATCTACTATCCGCAGGGCAGGCCGAAGTTCGACCCCAGAAACTCCAACCAGCAGGGGTGGGCGCAGGAGATAGCGCTCGACACCCAGTGGGCGCACGCCATAGCGCCGAAGGCCAGGATCAACCTGGTGATAGCCCGCGACAACTCGGATCTGGCGTTCAACTACGCCCAGACCTGGGCGCTGGGGCGTGGTCTGGGACACGTCTGGTCGCAGAGCTACGGTACGCCGGAGGCCGCGATCAAGAGCGTGGAGAGCAACGTCCAGCTCAGGCTCTCGCACAACGGTTACGTGAACGCCCGGGCGCAGCGCATAAGCGTCTTCGCCTCCGCGGGTGATTCGGGGGCGGGCAACGGTTTCAGAAGACCCAACGCGCTCTACCCGGCCTCCGACCCGTTGGTGACGGCCGTCGGCGGGACCAACCTGTTCGCGAGCGACCGCGGGGTTTACCGGCGGGAGACGGTCTGGAACGACTCGAACCCGGCGCTGTGCCCGTTCGGGTGCACCCAGGGGATCTTCGGAGCCACCGGTGGTGCCCCGAGCCGGGTGTTCAAGAAACCTGCCTACCAGAGAGGATTCCAGCCCACGCGTCATCGCACGACCTCGGACGTGAGCTACGACGCCTCCGTGTACACCAGCGTGCTGGTGTACCTGAGCATCCCCGGCATCCCCGAAGGCTTCTACTTCTTCGGCGGCACCAGCTCCGGGGCTCCGCAGTGGGCCGGTATCGGGGCGCTCGCGAACCAGGCCGCCGGAAGGCCGCTCGGGTTTTTGAACCCCAGGCTCTACGCCCTCGCGAAGAACGGAGCCACCTACCGGGCGAGCTTCCACGACGTGACCCGCGGCGGCAACGTCTTCTACGGCGGCGGTTACCGGGCGAAGAAGGGCTACGACCTGCCGACCGGCCTCGGTACGCCGAAGGTCTCCACCCTGATCCGCAACCTCTCACACCAGGGCGCCCGGCGCTAGGATGCCGGCAGAGAGAGAGGGGGGGCAGGGGCCCCTCGCCCCCCTCTCACCCGGTCCTGCCCAGCGCCTTCTCCCGCTCCTCTCCCCGCAGGATCACGCTTCGCGCGCACTCCACACAGGTGGCGTGCACGTTCTCCGGATGATCCCTCGTGTACAGGAAGACGGCAACCTTCCTGGGTACCACATAGATTATGTGCTCCGTCTCCCTCGAGCAGCGCTCGCAGGAACGCCGTTCCCTGCCTATCTCCTTCGGCAGCCGGCTGAGGCTCGGGATGCGCTCCGGACGGAAGATGCTCGCGTTGTTCATGGTTTGAATTCCAACCTTCTGCGGAATATACTTCGGGCGTCGGCACTCTACCGGGTAGAGTGCCAAAACATGTAGGCTCCGGAACGTGAGTTTATCAGAGGAGGTATCTGGAGTGGCGCACAAAGAGCTAAAGTTCGACACCGAGGCGAGGAGGGCGCTCGAGGCCGGGGTGAACAAGCTGGCCGACGCGGTCAGGGTGACGCTCGGTCCGAAGGGGCAGTACGTAGTTCTGGACAAGAAGTTCGGCTCGCCGACGATCACCAACGACGGCGTGACGATCGCGCGCGAGATCGAGCTCGAGGACATCTTCGAGAACCAGGCGGCCCAGCTGGTCAAGGAGGTCGCGACCAAGACCAACGACGTCGCCGGTGACGGGACGACCACGGCGACGGTTCTGGCGCAGGTCATCGTGCGCGAGGGCCTGAAGAACGTGGCGGCGGGTGCGAACCCGGTGATCCTCCGGAGCGGGATCGAGAAGGCCGTCGACGCTGCGGTGGAAGCGATAAAGGAGCAGGCCGTGGAGATCTCGGGCAAGGACGAGATCTCGCGTGTCGGCGCGATCTCCGCGCGCAGCGAGGAAGTCGGCAACGTCATCGCCGAGGCGATCGACAAGGTCGGCAAGGACGGGGTGGTCAACGTCGAGGAGGGGCAGACCCTCGGGATGGAGCTGGAGTTCACCGAGGGGATGCAGTTTGACAAGGGCTACCTCTCGCCGTACTTCGTCACCGACCAGGACCGGATGGAGGCGGTTCTGGACGACCCCTACATCCT
>JAIMBO010000104.1 GCA_023511405.1 Rubrobacteraceae bacterium | reverse complement strand
CCGGAGGTCTGTGGGTCGTACTCGTCCTCGTGACGACGGTGCAGCAGGTAGGAGTATCCGGGACGGTGCGCGGGGTAGACCGGCATCGCCTCCGTCCGCGGCTGCTCCAGGTCGAAGATGCGGGCTCCTTCGGGCAAACGCATCACGCATTCCTCCCTTCTCGCTCCGGTGAGAGTCTCCATCCTCTCGGACGACCAGTCAATCCCGGACAGCACTGAAGTTTCGTTCAAAACGCGCTAGCATCCGACAAACAGATGGATAACCCTGATCTCACGGGCGGAGCGGGCGCGAAAACCGGCGATCATACGGGGCGAACGTTCAGGGACCTGCTACGTGCCCTCAGGTCGATCTCGAAATCACTCAACCTCATCCAACCCCTCTCCGTCACGCTCAACCTCATAGCGGAGAAGGTCTCCCAGACAATGGGGCACAAGTACTGCGCGATACTGCTCGCCAACGAGGAGACGGGAGACCTGCTGATAGAAGGCCACTTCGGTCTCAGCGACGAATACGTCAGCGCCCTGAACACGACCCTGAAGCAGAAGATAAGAGGTGAGAGCCCGGCTGCACGGTCGGTAACGGCACAGGCTTACAGGACACGCATGCCCGTCTACGCACCCGACATAGTAGAAGACCCGAGGTTCAAACCCTGGCGTCAGGCCGCGTTGAAGGCAGGCTACAAATCCATCGTCGCGCTCCCGCTGGTGTTCCGGGACGAAGCCATAGGAGTCCTCAACTGCTACGACGAACCGAGGAGCTACTCCGAAGACGAGGTGGAGACCCTCATGATCGTAGCGGAACAGGCGGCAACCGCCGTCGGCATCGCACGCCTGATGGACGAGCAACGCCGCACCATCAAAGAACTCAACGCGCTCAACGAGCAGATCGCCTCCCGCAACGCCCTCCTGCAGAGATCGGAGACGGCACATGAACTTCTGACGGGACTGTTGCTCGAAGAGGACTGCTCATTGCAGAAGATCACCGACACCCTCTCGGGTTTGCTGGGAGACGTCCCGGTCGTCCTTCAAGATGAAAACCTCAAGCCCATCTCGACCGCGGCAGGCGGGTTCCATGGACTGACCAAGGCGGAGAAAGATAGATTCTCCGGGATCAGGGAAACGGGCAGGGCTTACCGACTAAAAACGGCCACCGGAAAGCCCTGTGCAACCATCATCGTTACACCGATAGACCTCGGGGGCTCCGAGACAGGCTATCTCTCGACACCACTCCCGTCAGACACCCAAAGCAGCTTCTTCTCGAGGACCCTGGAGCAGGCGGCCACCGTGTACACGCTCTACACGACCCGTCGGCGCATAGCCCGAGAGGCAGAGGAGCGCATCAGAGGTGATCTACTCGCGGAGCTTCTCAGCCCAGACTCCGGGGACGAACCGGCTCTGAAAGAGAAGCTTCGTGGCTACGGAGTAGACCACGAAGGTCCGTACAGGCTCTTCGTAATCCAACACGAATCTCTCTGGGGATATCTCGAACGGCGGAGGATTGCCCCTGAAGCATCGGGACAGCTGGCTGGAAGACTCCTGGGGATCGTTCGAGACTTTGTCTCGGGCGGCTCGTGTGGAATCGCCCGTCGCACCGGGATGCAGAGTATCACCGCCCTACTCACGCGCCCGGAAGAAGACCTTCGCGGTATGGCCGCGAGGCTACTCGAAATCATGAGAAACAGGGCACCAGGGCTCCAGGTGCGCATCGGCATCAGCGCTCCCTGCTCCAGCCTGAAGAAACTGCCCGAACATCACCGGGAGACGACGAGGTTGTTGGATCTGACGGAGGCGCTCGATGCAGCAGAAAGGGTAGTCTGCCAAGACGACTGGAGAGCATACAGCTTGCTGCTGCGTAGCAAAGACAGGGAGTGGCTGGTCAGGTCCGCCCGCGAGACTCTGGCCCCCCTCTCAGGCCGGGATGACCTGCTGGATACCCTTCGTTCTTACCTGACAAATGGCCTCAGCCCATCGAGGACATCACGGGCCCTCCACGTACATCACAACACCGTCAGATACCGCCTGGAACGTATATCCAGCCTGCTCCAGAGGGACCTTACAGACCTCGACGACATCCTGGAGATAAAGCTGGCCATGATGGCAAGAGCCCTCAGCACCGATCATCAGGAACCGACCGGCGCTTGATGCGAGCATCCATCACGAGCTTTCAGACCTCAGCCTCACAAGCCTCGTAATATTTCACAAAATCAAACCGACACATTGGTTATTCCCCTATACACGTCCCTCTGCACCCAGTCCTATACTCCGCTCGAGGCAGATTTCTACAGGGGAATCGGTTGTCGAAAAGGAGGAGTATGGCGGCCGGGAACCAGACGCAGAACACCTCTCTCAAGGACACGTTCAGCTTCGAGTGGTACCGCTCTCTCGGGGAGAAGGGCCGCCCGGCGTTCTGGGCGAGCTTCGGGGGATGGGCCTTCGACGGGTTCGACTACATGATCCTCTCGCTCGCGCTCTCCGGGATCGCGGCCACCTTCGCCCTATCCAAAGGGGAGACGGGGCTCATCGCGACCGTGAGCCTCGTCGTCTCGGCGCTCGGGGGTGTTCTGGCCGGGATCCTCGCCGACAGGATAGGCCGGGTCAGGACGCTGGTGCTCGCGATCGCATTCTACTGCGGCGGGACGTTTCTGAGCGGTCTCTCGCCGAACTACGAGGCCCTGCTGTTCTTCCGGGCGCTGCAGGGGCTGGGGTTCGGCGGTGAGTGGGCCGCCGGCGCGCTTCTGGTCTCGGAGATGTCGGATCCTGCGCAGAGAGGCAGGGTGCTCGGCTGGGTGCAGAGCGCCTGGGCGCCGGGTTGGGCGGGGGCGGTGGTCGCCTTCACCGTCGTCTTCAGCATTCTCCCGCAGAACGTGGCCTGGCGGGCGCTCTTCTGGATCGGGATACTCCCCGCCCTCTTCATCCTCTACGTGCTGCGTAAGGTCGACGAACCGGAGGTCTACCTGAAGACCCGTCGTGCCCGCGAGGCCCGCAGCCGCGAAGCCGTGGAGAGCGGTGCGACCAGGAGCCCGCTCGTCCAGATCTTCCGGCACGACCTCATAGGGAGAACGGCAGCGGCCTCCCTGCTCGCCATCGGAGCGCAGGGCGGATACTACTCGATCTTCACCTGGCTCCCCTCGTATCTGGAGAAGGCCCGGGGCCTGAACGCGGTGGGCACCGGCTCCTACCTGGCCACGGTAATCATCGGCTCGTTCCTGGGGTACGTGATCAGCGGTTATCTGCACGACCTGATCGGGCGCAGGAAGACCTTCGCGCTCTACGCCATCCTCAGCGCCGTGCTCCTCATCGGCTACACCCGGATACCCGAAGGCGCGAACGGGCTGCTCGTCGTCCTAGGCCTCCCGCTAGGCTTCTTCGCCTCGGGTATCTTCAGCGGCTTCGGATCCTACCTGGCCGAGCTCTTCCCGAGCCGCGCCCGGGGGGCTGGACAGGGATTCACCTACAATTTCGGGAGGGCCGTGGGCGGGTTCTTCCCGCTCGTCATCGGCATCCTCGCCGCGAAGGTCGGGCTGGCGGCGATAGCCCTCGGCGCGGTCGGATACGCCGCCTGCGTCGTCGCGCTCCTGCTCCTGCCCGAGACCCGCGGCAAACGGTTCGTCCCGATAAACTGAACGAGGCGCGAGACCGGAGAGAGGGGGGCAGCTTGCGAGGCAACGGGCTCAGGCTGGGCGTGGACGTCGGGGGAACCTTCACCGATCTGGTGGCCCTCGTGGAAGGGGGCATCGTCACCGCGAAGGTTCCCTCCACCCCGCGCGACCAGTCGGAGGGCGTGATGGCAGCGATCCGCGCGGCGAACCTCCGGGAGAGGGAGGTCGCCGCGTTCGCCCATGGGATGACCGTGGCCACCAACGCCCTGCTCGAGCGGCGTGGGGCGAGGATGGCCCTCCTCACGACCGAGGGCTTCCGGGACGTGATCGAGATCGGCCGCCAGAACCGCCCCTCGCTCTACGACCTCTCGAAGGACCGCCCGCCGCCCCTGGTGCCGCGGGAGCTCAGGTTCACCGTGCGCGAGCGGATGGGGCCGGACGGGGAGATCGAGCCGCTGGACGAAGAGAGCCTGAGGCAGGCCGTGCGGGCGCTGCGCGAGGCGGAGGTGGAGGCCGTTGCGGTGTGCCTGCTCTTCTCGTTCTCGCATCCCGAGCACGAGCGGCGCGTCGGCGAGGTGCTGCGGCGCGAGCTTCCGGGGGTGCACGTCTCGCTCTCGAGCGAGGTTTTGCCCGAGTTCCGGGAGTACGAGCGCTTCTCGACGACAGCGGCCGACGCTTACCTCGCCCCCAGGCTGACCTCCTACCTGGAGAACCTCTCCCGGAAAGCGAAAGCGGCGGGACTCCCCTCCCCGCTGGTGATGCAGTCCTCCGGCGGGGTCGTGGAGATCGGACACGCGGCCCGAAACGCGGCGGGGTGCGTGCTCTCGGGGCCTGCGGGCGGGGTCGTCGGCGCGGCGTATGTGGCCCGGGCGAGCGGCTACGAAAACGTCCTCACGCTGGATATGGGCGGGACCAGCTCTGATGCCGCCCCGATCCTCGACGGCGAGGCGCTCACGACCACCGAGTCGGTGGTCGCGGGGGTGCCGATCAAACTGCCCATGGTCGACGTGCACACGGTGAGCGCCGGGGGAGGATCGGTCGCCTGGGCGGACGCCGGAGGGGCGCTGCGGGTTGGTCCGCACTCCGCCGGGGCGGACCCGGGACCGGCCTGCTACGGGCTCGGCGGAGAAGATCCGACCGTCACCGACGCCAACCTGCTCCTCGGCTACCTGCGCGACGGGGCGCGGCTGGGAGGCGAGGTCGTCCTGAGGCGCGAGCTCGCGGAGAGAGCCCTTGCGAAACTCGGCCGCAGGCTCGGTCTCGACGCGCACCAGACGGCCCTCGGCGTCATAAGGGTCGCCAACACCGAGATGGTGCGCGCCCTGCGCGTGATCAGCGTGGAGCGCGGGCTCGACCCGCGGGAGTTCGCCCTCGTCGCCTTCGGGGGGGCGGGGCCGCTGCACGCCTGCGCGCTCGCCGAAGAGCTCGGGATGCGCACGGTGCTCGTCCCGAAGGCGGGGGGCGTGCTCTCCGCGCTCGGTCTGGCCATCTCGGAGCTCAGGCGGGACTACGTCTCCCCCTTCCTCCGCCCGCTCGCGGAGGCCGACCCAGAGGAGATCGAACGCATCTTCGTGGAGATGGAGCAGGGAGCCGCCTCGGATCTCGAATCGCCCCGTCTTCGCCGCCGGGCGGACCTGCGATACCGGGGACAGGCGTTCGAGCTGGCGGTCGAGGCGGATGTGGTGGAGAAGCTCGAAGGGAATTTCCACGAGGCCCACGAGCGGCGCTACGGCTACCGGATGGAAGAAGAGCCGGTCGAGCTGGTCAACCTGCGCCTGACGGCCATCTCTCCGGTAGAGCGACCGCTGCTCGAAGAAGGAGAGGCGCAGGGAGATCCCGTGACCGAACGCCGCAGGGTAGAGTTCGAGGAGGGATGGGAGGAAGTTCCGGTGCTGAAGAGGAGCAGGATGGGGAAAGGCTCGCGGGTCGAAGGCCCCGCGGTGGTCGAGTTCGACGAGGCCACGTGCCTGGTGCGCCCGGGATGGCGCGGGGAGGTGGACGGTGCGGGCACGCTCGTGCTGGAGCGAGAGGATGGTTAGCGGGATGGACCCGGTCACGCTCTCGGTGCTCACCAGCGCCCTCTCCGGCATCGCCGAAGAGATGGGGGCGCTCCTGATCCGCGGCTCCTACTCCTCGAACATCAAGGAGCGGCGCGACTGCTCGGCGGCGATCTTCGACGCCGAAGGCCGGATGGTCGCCCAGGCCGAGCACATCCCGGTCCACCTCGGGGCGATGCCCGAGGCGGTCGCGGCGGTCATGGCGCTCGGCGCCGCGCCGGGAGACGTCTACGTCCTGAACGACCCCTACTCCGGAGGAACCCACCTGCCGGACATAACCCTCGTCTCCCCCATGGCCCACGAAGGCAAGATCCTGGGCTACGCCGTCACCCGGGCCCACCACTCCGACGTGGGCGGGATGAGCCCGGGATCCATGCCGGCGGCTTCGCGGGAGATCTTCCAGGAAGGGCTCATCATCCCGCCGGTGAGGATCGTGCGGGGAGGAGAGTACCAGGACGAAGTCCTCGACCTCATCCTGGCCAACGTCCGCACCCCTGCCCTGCGGCGTGCCGACCTGCGGGCCCAGATCGCCGCGAACGACCTCGCGGAGCGGCGTCTGAACGAGCTCATCGAGCGGCGCGGTGAGGAAGTCGTCCTCTCCGCCTTCGAGGAGGTCCTCGCCTACACCGAGCGGCGCACCCGAGAGGCGATCCGGGCGCTCCCAGACGGCGTCTACACCGCGACCGACTACCTGGAGGGCGACGGCGTGACGGAGGAGGACATCCCGATCCGGGTCACCGTAGAGGTGCGCAACGACGAGATGAAGATAGACTTCTCCGGCACCGCCGCGGCGGTACCGGGCAACGTGAACTGCCCGCTCGCCGTCACCCGCTCCGCCTGCTACTTCGCGCTCCGGCTACTCTTGCCCGAGGACGTCCCGGCCAACGCCGGCACATACGCCCCGCTCGAGATCTCGGTGCCCGAAGGCAGCCTGCTCGACGCGAGGATCCCCTCGGCCGTCGTCGCCGGCAACGTCGAGACCTCCAACCGCATCGCGGACACGGTGATCTCGGCGCTCTCGCAGGTCGCGGATCTGCCGGCGCAGGGACAGGGAACGATGAACAATCTGATCATCGGCGGCCGCGGCTGGACCTACTACGAGACCATCGGCGGCGGGCAGGGCGCCAGCGCGAAGGGTCCCGGTCCCTCGGGCGTCCACGTCTCGATGAGCAACACGCTGAACACCCCGATAGAGGCGCTCGAGCTCGAGTACCCGATGCGGGTGACCCGCTACGAGATCCGACGCGGCACCGGCGGAGAGGGCCTTTACCGCGGCGGCGACGGGCTCGTCCGGTCGGTGAAGGTACTGGAGGCGGCCACCCTCTCGCTCCTCACCGACCGCAGACGCCATCCTCCGCAGGGCAGGCGCGGGGGGCATCCCGGCGCAACCGGCAAAAACCTCCTGAACGGGGAGGAGCTGCCGCCGAAGAAAAGCCTGGAGCTCGCCCCCGGCGACGAGGTCACGGTCATGACCCCGGGGGGCGGCGGCTACGGCGAGCCTCAGTAGGGGAAGATGCGGTTGATCTGGAACGTCCTTATGTACTCTGGGTGGTTCCAGCTCAAAAGCCACAGGTGGTCCTTCAGGCTGACCGGGCTCATCGGCAGCCCCATCGTCATCGGCAGGAAGTAGATCGCGACCCCTATGACCACCGCGCAGTAGCCCACCACCAGCCACGGCCGACGCCGCCAGATCACGAGGGCCCAGTAGGCGAGCGCCAGCAGCGCGAACGCGTAGGCCGGGAAGTAGTTGTAGACGAACGGGATGCGGGTCCCGGGCACCCAAGGAAGCAGCAGGAAGATCCACCCGAGCACTATCGGGACCAGTGGATGATCGGCCACCGGGAGCCGCAGCAGCAGGCGGCGCCCCAGCTCGTAGATCCCGGCGAGCACCGAGAGGGTCGCGGGCCACCAGATCGCCAGGTTCCCCAGCGCGAGAACGGTCCTCACCGGCTCACCCGCCGCGGCCGGGCGGTAGAAGAACAGGATCGGCCGGGTCATCAGCGGCCAGGCCCACCACGGCGAGGCCTCGGTGTTGGGCACGGCGCGGGTGATCTGTTCGGCAGCCTTTATGTGCCAGAGCCACACGTCCACGAATGCCCGCCAGGGGTTGTGGTCGTGGTTTATGAGCTGGCCGAGGTAGACCACGATCAGGTACGCGACGACCGAGATGTACAGGCTCCCGATGAACGGCCTCAGGTACCCTTTGCGCCACATCACGTACCCGGCGGGGATGACCAGCGGTGCCGTGGCCCATTTGATCGCCACGGTGAGCCCGAACAGGAGCGCCGTGAAGGCCACCCCGCGCAGCGTCTTCGTCCGCCAGGCCGCGGCCATCGTCGCCAGGACGAAGAAGGTGAGGATGCCGTCCATAAGCCCGGCCCGCGAGTAGACGATGAACATCGTCTCCGAGGCGACGAAGAGCCCCATCAACAGGGCCGCCGCCCGGTCCCTGAGGAAATACCACCCCGCCCCGGCTGCGATGAAGATCATGCCCACCCCGAAAGCGTCGGACATCACCCGCCAGCCGAGCGGGGTATCGCCGTAGATGAGCAGCCCCACCGCTATGATGAACTTGCCGAGCGGCGGGTGCAGATCGAAGAAGTTCTTGCCCACCAGGTAGTTGCGCGCGAAGACCGGGAAGTAGACCTCGTCCCACATCCTCTTGTCCGGGAACCCCAGGTGGTAGACGCGCGCGGCCACCCCGAGCGCCACCGCGAGCAGGGTCAGGAGCACCAG